>NZ_LZDG02000043.1:0-306642 GCF_001672555.2 Pseudomonas sp. AU11447
TCTCGCGACATCCATGTCGCTCAACCCCTGAAACTCCGCTTCAACGAGGCCTCCTGAACGGGGCATTCGGCGTGTGCGGACGTTTCTCTGGAAGGTTTTTAAAAGCCAAAGTGTAAGCGCGCGCCGCTTTTGGTACTGCCTTGCGCGATGCTTGGCACCGCCTTCCGCCGCTGAGGCCGCCCGATGTTTGCGCGACAATTGGCACCGCCGCCTCACACCCACCCGAAGGTCGGCTGATCGAGATGGCGCAGAACCTGATGCGTTAYTGGGTTGAAGCTCGCCAGGTCAAGCCCTGCGCTCTGKCCCTCGGATGTTGTGTAGCTGAATGGCTCGCCGTGAACCCCGCTCGGYGTCAGTGCCGAGGAGTAGTACCGYAGCTCCGGGACAAAGACGGTCGTGACGTTCTCCGGGTATCGCAGCAGGACTTCRACCGCGAGGTTGGAAACCCCCGCGAAGGTCAGCAGAGGGTGGACGCTGCGAAAGCCCCCTGAGGGGTAGGCATACATGGCCGGAATCAAGGCGGSGATAGCGTCGTCTTCTGGCGCTSTGAAATAACCAATCTCGTCAATGCCGCCAGGTGTATCGCTGCTGYCSGCCTGGCTCTGCACCTCCGTTTGGCCGAAYGTCGTRCGCATCGTGCCGCTGTCCACTGTGCGCTCGCCGTTCTCGCCATAAGCTGTAGCGTCGCTGGATAGCTGGGAACTAGCGGACACCGACAAAGAAACGCCGCCGCCAGAGATTTCATAGGTGTAGTCGTAGCTCTCCTGCTTGGAWGATAYGAACACCATGTCAGCGCCGCCCCCTGTCACGGAGGCCGTGCGCGTAACGGTGCCCACCGCGCGGGCGGTAAAGCGCAGAACTTCYGCCTCGCCCGACTCCCCATACCAAGCCCAGTAGTCGGAGGCGATRGAGTAGTCGCACAGGAAYTCCCCTACGCGCGCSCGGCTKATTCCGCCCCTGACAATGGTCCCCGGATCATCYCCAGGGTCGGCTGCAACGGTGAGCCTGCCGCGACAGTCTTTACCACTGGCAAGAATGGTATGGCTGACGCCCAGGTTGTCGAAGGCCCCGGAAAAGCGCACCTCCAGAAGCGCGAGGGTTTCCTGCGCTGACAAGGTAGGTTGGTAGTTGCGATAGAGCCGCAGGATGACTCCTGTGCCATCCGGCCGACGATCAAGCACATCGACCTCCACCCCCGTGACGGGCTGGTCTGGAATGGGAATGTCCAACTCCGTGAAGGTCAACGTCAGTGTGCGCTCGGAGGTGGTCCAGAAGTTCGGAGCGTTCATCACCCCTACGCCGAAACTCATCCTCAACAGCTGAGTCTCGTTGTCAGAGGTTGCTGTGAGGCCAAAGTCGCCTACCTGACCTTCCAGCAGAATGCGACCTGCGTTGATTGCCTGACCGCCATAGGCATACACGGCGCGTCCACCACGAGCAGCGCGAAGAACAGCGGCATTCCACCACTGTTCGTCCGGGTCGTCTGTCTCTACCAGAGAGACTGGCATCCCCATATCCCAGAGGAACGTCCAATGCGTGACGTTCGTGACCGGAACGGTTCGCCCGCTGGGCAACGCCACCCACCCACCCGAGCCGTTCCAGGTGAGAGGGCCATGCCATGGCCAGCCCCACACGGCGATTTCAGGATCAAGCGGYGTRTTCGGGAAGGCCATGATCAGCTCAGCGGCGGCACGCCGACCCACTGGGTCGGACCAGGATCACTGGGAACRACWGTCGCATAAGCCATCGTTGGGTCGCCGCCCTCGGCGGCGTACTCAATACCCTTGAAGGTCAGGCGGATGTCTTGGGTGATGGTGAGCCGCAGGAAGTCTTCGCCGACAGCGGCTGTGACACCTTCCGCCCCGTCGGGCATGGTGATGCCACCAATGGGRTACGGGAACTTTACGTCKAYCCGMGCGGTGACGGAKCGGCCGTTGATGRCCAWAACTTCCAGCACCAGGTCTTCGCGGATCACTGGCGAATCRGGAARCTCAACCACCGMCAGGGCCTGYGTCCCTTCCAGRTCAAAGCCCACGCTCAGGCTGACCAGGCGCGYCATGCGGTCGACTGCCTGAGTGGYGCTGACGTGGTTGATATCGGCATAGAGCCCTTTCGSGYTGCCCTTGACCAGYACCCAGTCTTCCGGSTGCTCGGCAGCGACCGCAAACCACARYGAGCCGGTWGGGTTCTCGTCGGCATCCACCATGATGTAGTGRGCGCCAACGGAGGGYGGTGCSGTGCTGGGCCAGKTGGCGCCGGTTACGACGTGCGTGATGTTTGGCATAGGGTCACTCCTGCATGATCAATGTGTTGCCCTGGCCGTCGACCAGGRTRTTGCCTGCGCCATCGGTCAGCACCGAGGGCGTTGGATCAGGGCCRGGRCCGCCTTGCTCAAGCGCYGCAACACGCTCCGTCAGCGCATTGAGGGCTTGCTGCAAWGCGTCGTTGTTCTGTTGCAGTTGKCCCTGGACCTGCTCGGCAGCGTCCAGGCGGGCCAGCACCTGGTTGAGAGCCCCTGCGGTAATGGTGCAGAACACCCGCGCGCCTTGTGCCCAGCTGCTCTCGACGCCCTCAACTGCGCGCACGATGGCGACGACAGAACCTGTGCGCCTGGCCTTCACGACCTCCCAGCTGGACTGCTCTGCGGGGTCGGCGCTGTTAGTCAGCGTGAGCAGGTAGTCCACGCCCGCTGTGAGCCGCGCGGCGGMCTCGGTACTGATTGGCAGTTGCAGCCCACCGAGTGCCAAAGGGGCCGTCAGGACTGCATCCAAGTTATTGAGGAACCTCATTTCTGCACCCCGTTCTTGAACTCAAAGGCCACAGGCGCGTTGTTCGCGTCGACCATGTGGATTTTCTTGAGGCTCTTCCAGCGTGCCCAGATCAAGCCGTCAGTGGTCGGAACCAGCACCGAGTCGAAGTACTCGCGCGTGGCGGCATCGGGCTCAGTAAGCGGGCTGGCGATACCGCCACTCACTGCCGCAGCAGGCGCCACATAGTCGGCCCGGCTTCGCTGGCCTGCGAGTGCGCCCCGCTGGGGAATCTGCGATAGGCGCCGCTCCTGKGTGTTGCTGTCCTGGATAGCGCGAAGGTCATCGATMAGGGCCTTACCGCTGGCRCGGCGGCTGGCCTCCATTGAGYTGCCGCTAGCGCGGCGGGCATCTGCTGCACTCATGTCAAAGCACCAGGTGGTCGTTGGGGATGCCGACCTGGTAGAGCCCAGCAACCGCGACCTTCCGCTCATCTCGCAGYTCGGCGGGAATCTCCGAGGCGGTGATGGTCATGCGGCGCGGGAACTCTTCCAGGTYGGGGTTGATGTCGTCGTCGCGGTTGTCGTAGTTGCCCGCGAAGCCGTCCAGATCGTCGTCGTAGATCGGACTCTCGTTGCGCATACCAAGCTGTGTGGCCAGGGCTGGGTGGCCAACGTGGGTTGGAGGCGCATCCACCACGGGCTTAGCCGGGACGGTCAGCGGGTCAGACAAGCCGCCGCCGCGCATCATCGCGATGCTCAGGGTGGTGACTGCTGACCCAGCGTCGAAGTCGTACTCGTCTACGATCCGGCGCACCTTGCCGGTGCCTTCGGCCTGGTCGGCTAACTCCAGGGTGTGGATTAGGTCGAGGCCGAGGGCCAGAGACGTCGGCACCTGCCAACTGATCGTGGTTCCCCGCTGCCCGCCGACAATCGTGGCGACGGCGCGACGGATCGAGCATTCCAGAACGGCATCACGCCGGGCGTCATCGCGTAGGTCCTGGACGCCAGAGACAGGGCCGGTGATGGTCTTGCTCTCCCATTCTTCGGCTTTGCTGTCCTCGATCTCGAAGCCCGTACTCTGCCTGCTGACTACCTGCCCCCCGGTCGGGCCGAGGCCCTTCGGACAGGCGATGACAAGGCTGTACTTTTCCGTCACTGACTGAACCCAGCGCCGCGAGCCCGTCCAGTCGGCCCCCAGCAGCAAATCGGGGTAGTCGTTGCGCCACCCCTGGCCATTGCCGCAGGGGTCACCGCTGCTGGGAGGCAGCTTGAAGTAGCTGGGATTAGGCAGCAGCGTCAGCCCGGCACCTTCGGTGGCTTGCTCGATCATTGCGACGTCGGGCAGGTCGGTACTATCCGGCCGCCAGGTGCAGAACCCCTGCACGCCCCCATGACCGCCTGCGCCTGGGTGTGCCCATGCATAGCTTTCGTCTCGCTGCCACAGCCGGGAATAGCGGTACTCCACCTCCAGCTCGACGCGGTTTGTCGCCTGCTGGGTCTTGGCCAGGTCTGTCGACGCGCTCTGATAGATGGTGCTGCCGGGGGCGAATCGGGCCGCAGGTTCCGTCGCATACCAACTGGTAACACGAATCTCACCGGTCGGACTGACATCCATGGATACCGTGCGACTTTCAAGGCGTTCCTGGGCGTAGTCCCAACGGCTGCGGCCGTCAGGCGACTCGAACATGTCGGGCGTCCACCAGCCTCCTGTCAGCGCGTCGATCTGCTCGACCGTCATGTTCTCGACCCGGTACTGGAGCTGATCGCTGCAGGTGATCTTCATCAGCCGGTTAGCGATATCCCAGGACGGCTCGATGGCGTAGCCCGTGAAACGCCGTTCTTGCCTGGTGACACCGCCCGTTTCACTGATGAAGTCGATGACCACCTCTTCGCCGTCCAGGTCCAGCGGAACGTCGGTGCCGTCCGGGTAGAACAAGGAGAAGGTGGCGACCCCTGCCGCGCCTTCCTCCCGGTCAATCTCCATACGCTGGGAGAGCCTGGCCGAGACTTGCACGCCGCCGATAGTCACAGAGACGTCCCAGCGGTAGCCGTAGCCCGGTGGAATCACACCAGGGGCAATGGGGGCCGGGGGCAGAATGACCACCGGGCCACCTGGCTCGGCGGCACGGCGCCAAAGCGTATTGAGCGGCCTGGTGTTGAGCGGCAGGACGTTGAGCATCAGACCTCCTGCGCCTCAAAGGACCAGTCATACATRCCGGTGCCGTTGTCGAACTCGGAGGCAATGCCGTCAGTGAAAACCACCAGGCGAGGCAGCCAGAAGACTCGGTAGCCCGCCGCCCYGGCGACCGCYCCCAGGTGGGCCACGTCGCCCTCAAGCTGCAGCGMCGTTTCGATCCAGGTGTCTCCGACCCTTGCCCAGCCGGTGGGCGAATCATTCGGGCGGCGGCTCGCTGCGGGCGGCAGAGTGAAGATAGKCGTAACCCCCTCCATCGAGCGGGGCTGAACGCAAAGCAGYTCCAGCGGTTCGCTGTAGTCCAGGGCGAACAGGCCGGGGTCGAGGTAGCCRGTGCCACCTACGCTGGTTGCGGTGCGCTGCCAGTGCGTTTGCTTGATGCCGGTTCCGCGTGAAAGGCGGAAGGTACTGCTCCCGCCGATGGGCTCATAGCGCTGCCGGATGGTGCCGGAGTGCGGGACGATTTCGATKCCGCCAAGCACCAGCGGCGTGGGTTTGTTATCGGCGGACATTGGGCTTTCCTAGTTTGATGCGAGCGATCTTCATGTCCTCTTGCATACGGGAGGCCTCGGCGGGTGTTGCCTCCACGGCATAGGAGCCGCCCCACGGCATTTCCAAGGACATCGGTTGCCTCTCTCCCACCCGATCCAGTGAAGGCATTTGCGGGATGTATGGCACCARGTCAGCACGACCAGGCAGCTCGCCGGTACGGTTCATRTGCTCCAGGTTCATTGCYCCRAGGCGTTGTGCTGCTCGGGCCTGCAGCATGTATTCCCCGCGCGAGGCGTTCACTCGGATGCTGTCGCTGGTGTAACTACCAGGTCCATCGATCCAGCCACCCGACGCGCGGTTGACCCCATCGGGCAGGTCCTTGAATACCKTCTTCGCATCCTTCTCGCTGCTGGTGACGTTAGGGTCCACGCCGACGTAGTTGATCGGGATGACCATGTACTTCTTCAGCCGCTCGGCMAGCGCCTGGGCCTGCGTCTCCAACTGCTGGATGCTCTTCTCGTCGCCGTTGAACTCGATGTTCACGCGCTTCATCGCCTCGGCYTTGGCGATGATTTCRTCCATGTCGGCCTTGATGACTGCGAGCCTGGCTTTCTCATTGCCTTCGATGTTSGTCGCGGCCTTGTTGGCGATGGTGCCCAGCTCGTCTGCGATGCCTTCCAGCCCGTAGCCGTTCTCGCCCGCCTCTTTCAGCTCACGCAGAACCTTGGCCGCTTCCCGAGCCTGGCGAAGGGCGCCCTCGTTATCGCCTTTCTGCAGCGATTGGCGAGCCTTCGACTGAAGCGAATAGACATCGCTGAGCGAAGCTTGCCCGGCCGGGGCAGTGCGCATGTCCTTGGCCAGGTCGGCGAACTCTTTGGCCACCGTTTCGCGCTGTTTCTTCGCAGTCTCCAGGCGCTTGGCAGCAGCCTCATACATGCGCATTTCAGTGGCCAGCGCGGTCTGGAGCTTGGCCAGGTTRTCGGYCCTGATTTTGTTCATGTTGTCGGTGTGSCGCTTCTCGGCCGCTTCCTGGGCCTCGGCTGCGGCAGCCTGGTCAGCTGTCATCTGCTGCAGCGCCTCGCGGTACTCGCGAGCACGCTTGGCCGCTGCCAGCGCCTCGTTGCTGACCGGGGCCGTAGGGCCGTCGCGCTTCATGTCGTTGCGACTGGTCAGCTCCGCTTGCTTGCGGTAGTGCTCTTCCGCCAGGCGCAGCGACTCGGCGTAGGCCTTGCGCTGCTCATCGTCCATCCGGGCGAGTGCCTGCGTTGGCTGGATCACCACATCGCCGTACTTGGCCGTTGCCGTGATGGTGTCGTTCAGCGCCTTCTCGTAGTCCAGCTGGCTCTTGGTGAGTTCCTGGTTCTGTTTGTGGAGGTTGTACAGCTCCAGGAGATTGCTGCCGGTCCAGGCGACTAGGCCYAGAGCTAGGGAGCCCTTTGCCACAGATGCCCAGCCGGCGACGGTTTTCAGCGAGGCGATCAGAGTGCCGAGCTGCCCGACAAGGGATGTGATACCAGGGCCTGCACCAGGCAGAGCTGTGAGAGCTGCCTTGAGCATTAGGGCGGGCTCTTTCATCGCGACCATGATCTTGGCACCAGCGAACAAAGCCACGCCCAGTCCAACAATGGATGCAATGGCTACTTGCACTGGCTCTGGAAGTTCAGAGAAAAACTTCAGAATCTTGGCGCCACCATCGAGCAATGGAGAAAACGCCTCGGCCACCTCACCAAGCTGGAGTTTGAATTCCCTCCAAGAGGCATTGAAGCGGTCAAGCTCTGCTTGAGGCGTATTGGACATCTTGCTGTATGCCGCTTCCATCGAGCCGCCAGCCTCGCCCATTGCCGTCACTTCGGCGCGCATTTCCCTGATGTATTGCGTGAGGCTCAGCACTGCGGTGCGTGCCTCTACGTCCGGGATGATCTGCCGCATTGCATCCAGGCCGAGYTTCCGMGACGCGATGTCTTCCAGGGTGGCGGTGAGCCCCTTCCAGGAGATGCCCATCTCAGCCAGTTTCTTCTGCGCGTCCGGTGTCGGCGCGGCGAGGGCGTTGATGGCACCCTTCAAGGCCGTCGTGGCCTGGGGCGTCTTGATCCCCGCAATGGTCATCCGAGCGATTGCTGCCGCGACCTCATCGAAGCCAACGCCAGCGGCTTTGGCCGTGGGCAGCACRTCACCAATGAACTGGGCCAGCTCSGGGAAGGTGGTCACGCCATCCTTGACCGCCAGRAACATTTGGTCGTAGCGGAGCCCAAGGTTCTCGATGCCCTCACCGTAGGCGTTAACGATGGCCAGRCCRCCCGCYGCRGCGGTGCCRGTCTCGGTCATCCCYGCAATGGCCGCCTTGATRGACAGYTCCAGGACCTTGATGCCGTTGTCCTCGGAGACRCCAGACGACAGGATGTCGTTGAGMGCCTCGGCCGACTCGGTGGCATCRCGACCATAGGCGACAGCCAGATCCCGCACGTCCTTGGACATTTCCTTAAGTTSGGGGCGTGTCAGGTTGGTGATSGAGTCGACCGCAGCCATTGCCTGGGCGAACTTGGCGTAGAACTCCAGGAGCTGCTTTCCGCCGTAGAKCAARGCGCCGAGYCCTGCCACYGCCAGGCCGGCCTCGATCTGCACCTGGCGCAGCGAACCTGCCCAGCCRGTAGTCTGCTGGGTCAGYTGTTCGGTTCGTTGCTGCAGGTTGATCTGCGCTTGGGCCAGYTCAACCGTGGAYAGTTGCCCGTCGCGCTGWAGGAGWGCGTACTGCTGCCGGAGYTTCTCAATCTCGGCACGCACCTCGCGATGGGGGCGYACCCCGAGGGCCTGRCGCGCYCCAGCAATCCGCGCCTGCTGGTCKGCMGCAGCGCTGGCTTGTGCCAAATCTKCCGAGAGGCGCTTCTGCTCGTTGCTCAGATAGTTGGTGTCGACACCTGCAGACTTGAGCGAGGCGGASAGYTGGGCGAGCTGCGACTTYTGACCGCTGATCGCTTGCTCAAGCGWTTTKGCCTCWGTCGTGGCSGCGCGATAGGCCATCTGCTGGGCTTTGGTGGGYTTCTCGGAGGCGATCAGCTCRTTRGCCAGGTCGCGGACGCGATCCCKSACGTCRTTGAGCTGCTTGCTRTTCTCGACTAGGCTCGCCTGTAAATCGCGCACGGACGCGATCTGATTCAGTGGGCGCCGCAGCTGCTCCACCAGGGCCGAATAGCCGGCCTTGAACTGCTGCAGTTCGTTGCGGCCCTGACTGGCATCGACACTTACTGAGAGACGGACATCAGTCATGAAGGCTATCTACCTGTTAATAGCGTTGGTTCTTGCATTCACTTTCTTCTCCAGGCAGATCGCAGAGTTCACGGGAGGCTTAGTTGTTGTCCTCCTGTTCGTGCTGTTACTCGTTACGCTGTTCAAGCCGTTGCTCTCTGCCTCGGCGGGAAAGGTGAAGAAGGAGGACTAGCTGCCTGCCTTCATCCGCTCCGCCGCTTCAATCGCCTCATCTACCGCTGACTGCCACGTCCCCCAGGGGTAATCCCACACCCCTGTATGCCCCTGGCGAATCAGGGCACTAGCGTTTCTTTCGAGYCTTCGGAGAGCYTCCCGAGGACTTGTYTCCCCACCTCCACGAYTCGCTCGCGCAGGMCGAAAAAATCCGTGTTCACCTCGCGGGTGGCTTCGAACACCTTGCGCAGYTGGCTGGGCGCCAGGTCRTCCARCTGRTCGACATCGAGGTCAGTCATMAGGGCCAGCTCRGTSAGGCTGATCTCCGGCAGGAGCGYGCTGCTGATCACGTCGCTGCTRTCGCCCTCGGCCATCATCTTGAGMAGGTGGCGAATCTCRCCCACYGTCAGCTCGCGCACTTCCACGCTGATCTCGCCCAGGKGAATGGTCTTAGTCAGRGCCATGCTCATATTCAGGAACTCCAGGAGCCGGCCCCTTTCGGGGCCGGAAGGGTGGAAGGCTTACAGCCAGTCGATGCGGTAGAAGGGCGACTCGCCCACTGGCCGAGAGGTGTCGGCCAGCACTTCACCCTTGGAGAGCAGCTTGCCGGGGTTCTCGGCGTCGATCAGTGCCAGCTCTTCTGCAGGCGGCGCCTTCCAGCGCCAGATCGTCACGACCACCGGGCGACCGCTGTCGGCTTCGTTGAGGCCGTCCAGGACCAGCTTGTACTCGGCGCCGGCTTCCACGATGGGCTCGATGCGRAKCGCCTTGGTGCTGGTGTAGGCGATGGTTGCCGGGGTCGGCTCGGTGATGACCGCGCTGTCTTCCTTCACGCGGAAGCCAGCGGCCGACAGCTCGACCTCGGTGTTAGGGACCGGGGTGCTGCCCTGGGTCTTGGTGATGACCAGGCTTTTGGGGCCGGGGAAGTCAGTCAGGACCAGGCTGCCCGGAATCAGGACGACGGCCTCGCCGGTAACGGTTTCCGGCTCCAGCTCGATGACCTTGCCCTGAGTGACCATGGCCTGGTTCTCTTCGGACCACTCCTGCATCTGCACGGTCAGGTCGACCCCCTCAGGGGTATCGAGCTTGGCCAGGTTGCCGCCACCCACGCGGCGATGCTGTTTCCAGGTGATCGAGCTGGTGCGGTGTGCGATCTTGAATTGCTCGACGTCGCCCAGATCGCGCATCGGTGCGTTCTCGATGCCCAGGCGCTGGGCAGAGACGATGCCAATGCCCTTGAATACCTTGACTCCTGCCATGGGTTACTCCCCCTTCACTCGTTCGCCGACCTTGAAGTGCTCTTCGATCAGCTTTGCGTCGGCCTCGGTCACGGTGATAACCGCGTCCTTGGGGTGCTTGGTGCCGGCATGACGATGCCCATTGTCGTGGGTGATCTTCACCTTCACGTCGGCCGGTTTGGTTTCCCCTGCCGAGGCGGGGGCCTTTTCTACTTTCATGTGTCCTCCTATCGGACTCGGGGGTGTTGAAACTTCACAGGCCASGCCAGTACCCAGGCGGCGCAGTTRCGGCCTTCYAGCGSRGCGTTGTAGAGGTTYGCTGCRCGCACATCCTTGGCGTCGATGCTGTCCATCAGTTCCAGGTCGTGCTTGGTTCCTGGGAGTGCCGCCTGCAGGGGAGTCAGAACGCGCAGCACGTTGCTGGCCCTGGTCCCTGCCTTGCCCTGGTCGCCGGCCAGGCCGACGACAACCACCAGGGCGGTGGCAACCAGCTTCCCTTGGCCGGTCAGGGTGAACTTGAGCCCCTCCAGGGCAATACGGCAGGCCATGGTCCGCGTCGCGTAGCGCTCCAGCTCGGCGGCCACGAATCGACCGCCGTGCAATTGCGTCTCGACCGTCAGGCCGCTGGCCGAGAAAACGCTCTCAGCCCAAACCTTGATGCCATCCAGCACCTGGTCGGCTGTTAACTCACTCATCTGCCAGTTCCTCCAGGTAGTCCTCGATCAGGCCGACCACGTCGTCCAGGTCCACGCCCTCCAGGCCGAGGTATTCCCTTTGCGGAATRCCGCGATCCTCRTCGCCGTACTGGTGAGTGGCGGCATAGACCAGGGGGCTGCCGACTAGAACGCTGTCGCCCATGGTCTGATACGTCATGCTGTTCACCAGGTGGTTCTCGCCCTGGAGCAGGCTTTGCCCGCTGTGCCGCGTTTCGGCGTACTCAGCGGACCACTCCGGCCAGGCCTGGCCCGWTGGGCTGGCCTTGTCCACGGCGATCCGGCGCTGGGTCTGGCTGACGACCTCGGCGCCAATGCCCTCCAGGAGCGGCAGGATGTCCAGCGCGGCCAGGCGGTCGATCCGCCGTGCAAGGCGCTGATCCTCCAGGAGGTTGACGCTGATCGAGGCGCCGCTCACAGCAGCTTCCCGAATCGCTTGGGCTCGGCCTCGAAGTAGGCAAAGCCGCTGCTTTCCTGGTCAGGCGGCGTGGCCAAGCCYAGAGAKGCCTTGCCCTCGGCGACCCGGCGCAGGTAGCCCACCGCGTCCTCGTAGCGCTTGCGCTTCTCKTCAGTGCTGCTGGCGCCGTCCGACGACAWCCGATACATGGCGATGTCGCARCACGGCTGRATAAGGGTGGCCGGCTGCTCCGCCAGCGGTAGCCGGTGCAGCACGCCCACATAAGCGTCGATTTCGGCGCTGGCACCRGCCAGCGCCTCATCGACCACATCGTCATCGAGCACGCCGTCCTGGTCGTCATCAGCGACGACCAGGAGGGCATCCATGCCCCAGCGTTTGATCAGCTCTTCGCGGGWGGCGTARGGCATGACCGTTACTCCTGACCGCCTTCGCTGCCTTCACCTTCCGCAGGTTTCGCGGAAGAGTTGGCATCGTCGRCTGACTGCCCTTCCTGGGCAGCCTCATTGCCTTCCTTGGCGGGCGCCTTGGCACCGCCCTTGCCGCGCGCACTTACCTTGGCGTTCCCTTTTTGTGCGGGCGTTTTCTGCGCTGCTTTCACCTGAGCTTTCGCCGGTTTCTGCGGTGCTGCTGCAGGAGCGGGTGCAGGTTCAGCTGCAGGAGCTGCTGCAGGAACTGGTGTCGGTTCAGACGAGGCACCAGCCGGGACTGCCCCTGGGCCACCAGACGGCTCTCGGTCGTCTTCCAGATCGCCATCCACCAAAGTGACGGTCAGCACCGGGTCGGCCTGGAGTCGCTCCAGCTCGKCCTCGGTGAATCGGTCGGCCKGGTGGTCGGTGRYTTGTCTGGGGTGGGCGACGCCACAGCGCCGGTAGCCGTCCCGAGCAGACTTGATGCGCACGATCATGGCGRYGYCCCCTTAGGCCAGCTCGTTGCATACGAACAGCTCGGCAGTGCCGGCCCATTCGTTGCCGCCGTTCTCRTCCTTGATCAGCAGTTTCCGGGCTGCAGCTTCCAGCTGCGGCGGTACTACYAGGAGGCCGGGGGTRATGTTCAGCGGGCGCCCGCCGTCGGCCTTGAATTGGCCCATGGCTGCACGGGCTTTGCCGTAGAACTCGCCGGTCAGCGGTTGCTGGCTGGCGTAGGCCATCTGCCAGAAGCCGAAWCCWGCRTTGCAGCGRTAGCGGATGCCATGCACGAAYTCGTCGTGATCGAAGACGTGCTCGCTGTTMTCCGGGTTGGTCTTGCTRGTCAGCTCAGGCTTGGTGCGYTCCTGGAAGATGATCGGCTTGATCGCGCGGCTGACGTCCAGGAGATACCAGGTCGGTCCCGGATTCGCKCCGGGAATGTCGACGTTGCTGACMGAGGTCGCCACCCCGGWRCCGTCCACTTCCGGGTAWACCGGGTGATCGGTGTCGAAGAAGTTCTGGCCGTCGTAGCAGGCCGAAGTCATGCCAGCCTTGAGCGCGGCGAAGACCAGGGCGTCGGGGTGATAGGCCGCAGCGCGTGCCATCTCGGTGAACATCGGCATATAGATGCCGGCCTGGTCATCCTCGACCGCAGTGCGCAGGATCGACACCGTGCTYTCGAAMAGCTTGTTGGCKACCTCGTAGCCTTCAGCCGTCATGGCCTTGACTACGCGAGCMCCYACCCAYTCCTTSAGCATGGGGAACTGRCCCAGCCAGGCGTAGAGGTTCGAAGCGCTKACGCTGGGRACCAGSGTSGCAACTTGCTGCCACTTGGCCTTGGTCTGGTTGTCGCTGAGCGCCCGCTGGWAYTCRGCGCGATAGCCYTTGAACAGTGCGGCCARTACGGCCGGCGTGACGGTAGTCGCCATGGTTACTTCACCCCCTTGGTGTTTTCGATGTACTGCTCATCGGTCCAGCCGAAGGCCTTGGCGGCCGCCTGCTCTTCCGCGTTGAGCGCCTTCTTCTCGCCCTGGTGCTCGCCATCGGGCACGACGGGATCGGTTACGGACGGCGCGTTCTTCACGAACTGGCGGAAGCGCTCCAGGCCGCCTTCTTCCTGGCAGGCCGCSAGGTGGTAGTCCTTGGTKGCCGGGGTGATCTTCCCGATCTTGAGGGCGCTCTCGATCTCGGCATTGATCGCGAGGGTCAGCTGGCTTTTCTGATGCTGCTGCAGCTGGTTCTCGGCGTTGAGGGCGCGCTGTTCCAGGGTGTYGTAGTCCTGGCGCGGGACGTARAGGGCCAGGGACGGMGCCTTCTCGCTGTTGGCWGCGGTCTGCAGGGCGACTTTCTTGTCTTCMAGCAGCTTGTTGATGGCTGCCACGGCTTCCTCGTCCGTGGCGGTTTCGGGCAAGCCAAGGGCCGCCAGGATGGCTGCAAGCGCCATATCGGATTCCTCCGGTTGTTGTGAAAGGARARCGGCCTGCTCRGAGTTGAGGGCCTTGGTGAGCAGGTTCGGCTTGTTGACCAGSGCGAAACTGCTGAAGCGGGCGATGCGCCCGGTGYGSTCGTCGAAGGCGAACACYGGGGAGATGTAGCGGTACTCACKCGACTCGATGGCGTTGCGTGCCTTCTGCGTCCACTCCACGCGGGCCTCCACCGCACCACGCTCGTTTACGCGGTACTCACGCGCCCAGCCAGAGGCTTCGGCCTTTTCGCCCTTGGGGGCTTTCAGCTCGGTGGCGTGGTTGTAGTCGAAAGGCAGGTCGCTGCCCTGGCTGTGGGCAACCGTCTCGGCAATGACTTGGCTGGCGTCGTAGGTCCATCGACGACCGTCGCGGCCGCCGATGGTTGGACCAGGAGGAAGAACCTCGACCCACTCGGGCACGTCAGTACCCAGCTCGAAACAGAGCGCGGTGGTGAGGGCGTTATAAAGTGAGGGTCTCGTTTTCATGCCGCCATAGTCGACGGCATGAAGGGGGGAGGATTAGAGGAAGGGGTTCAGCAAGTTAGGAAGGGATACGGGTCGATCCACACCCAGGAGGCTGGCGATTCGCCTTGAAGAAGTCGAATACATCGGCCAGCGCCTTATCCACCACGGCGATCTCCCGGTCGAAGTAGCCTTGTGCATCAACCTCGCTGTCTGGCGGCAGCTCGCCGGGGCCAACCAGGCTATTGATGATCCAAGCCATGGCAGATTCTGCGCCAGCGCCGTGGTCCATCTCGATCACGGCCGAGCGCATGGCCAGAATGTACCGGCCGAACAGAAGGTCCATCTCCTTTATACGCATCAGGGCGTACCGGTAACGCTCTTGCTCAAGTTCCAGGTTCGCCTGCTTGATGCCCGAGCTGACGCGAAAGGTCTCATGCTCTGCCGCGAGCCGGTCGTATTCGCTGGCCAGCACATACTTGGCGCACTGCTCGCCTTTGGAGTCTGTTCGCAAGACTCCACTGAAGTGCTCGACCTGAGTCATGTTGGTAGTCATCAGCGGTTCCCCTCCCTCACTCCAAATCGAGCCAGCAGCTCAGCGCTCAGTGTGTTCTGCAGAGCTTCAGCAGCAGGTTCTGGAATTTTCACAGTCCGCATACACTTCTGTTTCTCGTCATACCCGCTGGGCACTCCGCGAGCAGTCCACCAGGCAGTGGCGTATTGATAAGCCTCTTCCATCCGAGGGGAGTCGATCCAGAACGTGCATTGGGAAGTGGCCCAGGCGATTCTGCCGGCTTCAATGAGTCTGACTAGACGGCGGCGGATATGTCCCCAACTCAACGAAATCCCCAACTTGTCGCGATCCATTATGTGGAGCTCCTGCCCATAGCGTCGCCAGCTGTCGCCACTGATGGCGTAGAGGCCCCCTATATAGCGGGTGATTGCCCCTCTGGCCGTAACTTCAATCTGCCGCCTCCAGACCGCATCTAGTAGCTGTTCATCAGTTACCCTCTCCACATCCACCTCCATTAACCGTTAGACCGCCGTTAGATTTGCGCAGGACGCGCAAACACATCGCCTGAATACATCCGCCTCGCCTCATTACTGATCGTCGCGCCTGCGCGATTTCCTGGGCGTTCCCGGTGTCGCCAGGATGGTGGACGCCTTTTCCTTCTCTTCCAGGAGCTGTTCTGCTTGCTTCAGCCTGGGCACCGCTCCGGGGTTGTAAGCCCAGCCAGGCTCGATGCCTTCCGGCACCTGGAGCACCTGACCGGTGCGCTGGTTGATGAACTCCAGGAGCTTGCCGGTGGGCGCCTCGGTCAGGTACTTGCCGGTGGCCATCAGGCGTTCGGCCTCTCGGCGGCTGACCTGGCGCACCCAGCATTTGCAGCCCCAGCCGTTGGGCGGGAAGTGCGTCTGCCAGAACGGATCGTCTGCAGGCAGCAGGATGCCGGCCCAGCCCAGGTGCTGCTCGCGGTGGTGCCGACTGGGGCCGAGCTGGTAGAGCAGATAGGGCTGAGTCTTCTTCGTGCGCTGGATGCGGTCCCACTGGCCCGCCGCGTTGGCGGTGCGCAGGTTGGTGTCGTAGATGACGCGGAGTCGCTGCGGGCTGCCCAACTGCACCTCTCGGGTCTGGCCCGTCAGCGCATCGAGCAGGTCGGCCTTGCCCCACCAGCCGAGCTTGACCAGGATCGGCTGCAGCTCACGGCGGAAGGTGTTGAAGTCCTGGCCGTCCAGGACCATCTCGTCCACGGCGGCGCGGATCGCCTCCAGGATGTCCAGCTTCATGGCCTTGGCCACCGTGAAKATGGTGGCGTGCTCTTCCTGGAASACGTCGCGRTGGTCAAAGCYRGGCTTGATGCCCTTGGCGCGCAGCCAATCTAGCGCYTCCTTTGGCACTGGAACCTGGGGCTGAGTCGTCGTCAAAGCGCGTCCCTCACATCGCCCAGGGCGCGAGCCTTAAAGCTTGCCGATGCCAGCGCCTCGATCAGCTCGGCCGGGTCCATCTCATCGAGTAGCCCGGCGAGCCCTGCCTTGAACTCGTCGAAGTCCTTCGCCTTGTCGGCCAGCGCCTGGATGGGATCGAGCACCGGGCGCATCAGCGGCACCCAGTCGCTCA
The DNA here is from genome assembly GCF_001672555.2 of Pseudomonas sp. AU11447. NCBI lineage: Bacteria > Pseudomonadati > Pseudomonadota > Gammaproteobacteria > Pseudomonadales > Pseudomonadaceae > Pseudomonas > Pseudomonas sp. AU11447. The sequence goes on from NZ_LZDG02000043.1 coordinate 16,173, forward strand.
GGTCGTCGTCGGCCAGCTGGTCTAGTTCGTCGCGCTGCAGCTGCTGGGCGTTCAGGGCCAGGCGCTCTCTACTGCAGCCGCGACAGCTGCAGGTCTGTTCATGGTTGAGGGCTTGCGACATCAGTTGGTCATTGATGGGACGCAGCACTTCGGCCCCTTTCTCTGGTGCCGCAAGGCCGAATTTGTCCAGGATCGCAGCAGAATCAACACGCAGCCCCCGGTCGATGAAGGGGCCGAGCGCGTCTGCAAGTACCTTGAGGTCCTCGGGCTCCGTTACCTGGAGTACAACTCGTGGGTATTCCTCCTGCGCCCCGAAGTTCAGGTCGACGAACACGCGCACCAGGTCGCGGTTGACCGTGGCGGCCAGTTGCTTGGCGTCGGCCTTGAGGATGTCCTTGCGTACTTCGTTGTGGACGTTCGCCTGACTCTGGCTAGAGCCATCATCCGTGGTCATGGTCTGACCCAGGACGGCCTTGCTGATCTGCTTGTCCAGCCACTCGGCCAGTTTCTCGAACAGATCGGCACCACCCGCCGCGTTGGCGATCTCCTGAAACTCGATCTTCATTCCGTCCGGCATCACCGCTGCCGCATCGGCGGCTAGCTGGGCCACGGCACGGCGCAGCACGGCAATGTCGTCAGGCTTCGCACCAGGGCCGTAGCGGCCGATTCGCAACGGGATGCCGTACAGCTCGGCAAAGCGCATCCAGTCTTTCTGGCCGAACGCCTTGCACATGAACGCCACGGCGACCAGGCGAGCCACACCGCCCCGGATGGGAAGGCCTGACTTGAGCCGTGGTGTATGGATCAGAAGGCGGTCAGGAGGCAGCTCGGCCAGGGAGCCATCGAGCTGCAGCAGCTGCAGCCGCTCTCCAGTCTCTCGGTCGAACTGGAACCAGCGCGGGTCACGGTGCTTGTAGGCCTTGGGCCAAAGCTTCTCTCTGCGGTACTCCCACAGAGGCTCAACCACCGAGTATCCCTTGCCGACGGCGTCCAGGAGGTCGTCGAGCATGTCGCCAAACTGCGGCGCGTCCACCAGCTGGCGCACCGCGTCGGCAATTTCCTCCGCTCGCGGATCGCTGCTGGCGGGCTCAACGGCAATGGACAGGCCAGATACTGCGCGCTTGCGCGTGCCCAGGACCGCCGCATAGTGCGGGTCCTTCTCTTCCATTTCCTCGGCCAGCGTCAGGTAGTCCCGCGCATCGCCCTGGGCGGCCGCCTGCAGGATGGCGCGCAGCCGGCCAGGGTCGATGCTGGTTGAGATGCTGTCTGTCGACCAGGCCTGGCGCACGCCGGTAACGCTGGCCTGAACCACTTCGTCCAGGATGTTGACCTTCTGAATTGGGCGTCCAGCGCTATCAAGAATGGGAGAGTCGGCCATTACAGAACACCTCTAACGCCCCAGCCAGAGGGCTGGTGATCGTCGTCGAATTTGTCGGAGTTGGAGGGGCGCACAGCGTCGTAGCCGTATTGCTCGATCTCCATGCGGCTGGCGAAACGCGCCAGGGCGGTGGCAATACCGGCGTCACCGTGGCGCTTGCCGCCATCGGCCTCGGTACTGCGCAGGTCAGGGATGCGGGCGACCCCTCGGACCATCTTGAAGGCCCGCATGTCGCCGATAAAGTCGCGGTCGCTGGGCAGGTCGTACAGGCTTCCGTCTTCCAGGTCTGCCTTGAGGCCGGGCATGTTGTCCCGATACCAGCCCTCGGTCAGCATGACCTGGCTGATTCGGCTGTGGCCGTAGCGGATCGCGGCCGACTCGGCCAGTTGTTGGCCGTTACCACGGGCATCGTGAGCGCCTGACATGAAGCTCGGCAGGCGGTCGACGATGTAGAACAGAATCTGCTCCTGTTGCTTGAACGGCACACCCCGCAGCTCGACCAGGAATGGTGGTCGCTTGCGGCTGTCCTGCTCCATCACCAGCGGCACAATCACCGAGAGGTCGCCACTGCGGGCGAAGTCCATGCCGTAGAAACTCCAGACGGTGCGGGGCAACTGTGCCAAAAGCGGCGCAAGTTCGCGCTCACACCACGCCCAGCTGTCCGCCAGGCGCAACTGCTCATCCGTAGTGACGTAACCCACGGGGTAAGCCAGGCGCAACACCGGCACACCGGCTCGGCTGCGCTTCTCCAGGAGCGACAGCGAAAGGTAAGTGCCGCCACCCTGGCTGGGGATGCAATCCAGTTCCTCGTTGGCCGCGTCACCGTAGAAGCCGTAAACGTCCGCGACCCACTCGGCTTCATTGGCCGCGTCATAGGGGATGCCCTTGCGCAGGCACACCCGCTTGTACAAGCCATCCTCAACCGCTTCACGGAAGGTGCAACGGAACAACTCGCCCTTGCGCTTGCCCGAGCGAATCTCGTCGATCAGCTCGTTGAAAGGGTTGTCCGTGCCGTTGTGGGTGCTGATGACGTGGACCTCGCCGCCCCAGATCAGCAAGGCCAAGGCAGCCTTGAGCAGCTCAGCCAGGTCGGGGTGGAAGGCGGCCTCATCGATCACCACAACGCCCTGGCGGCCCCGCAGGTTGGAGGGTCGACTGGTCAGGGCAACGATGCGGTAGCCACTGGGGAAGGAGATGGTGAAGGTCTTGATGTGCTTGTCCGGGTCCTCGTCTTCCCAGATGCCTTGCTCGATCTCGCCGGCCGCATAGTTGAAGGCGCGCGCCCACATGGCACAGGCCTGGATGTACTCAACCGTCATGTCCTGGTTGTAGCCCAGGTAATAGACGTTCATACCTCCCGCCCTGGTTGAACTGGCGGCCACCAGCACATTGTCGGCCGCTTCTGCCCAGGTCAGGCCGATACGACGCGACTTCTCTCCGACCTTGAGCGGGGCACGAATTCCGGCCCAGCGCTGCTGGTAGCCCAGCAGCACAGCCGGTACGTCCACCACCGTGCCCTGGGAAATGATGTCAGCGAGCGGCGAGCGTTCCGGCTCAGGAGTCTGTGCAGGCCTGAGCTTCACGATGCCATCCCTAGGATTTCCCGACGAATCTCGTCGCGCGCCTGGGCGCTCAAGCCGCCTTTGGTTGTGATCTTGTCGACCTTGGCTGCAGCTGCCTCGGCTCGGTCGCGGAACTCGGCCTTCCACTTGAGCTGCACGACAGACGCGCGGCCCAGCTCGGCCACGGCCTTCGCCACCTTGGGCAGGTCCAGCTTGCCCTCGGAGGCCATCAGCAGCTTGAACAGGTGATCCTGGACCAGGCGCATCAGCGCCTCGTTGACGGCGCCCTCATCATCAGGGGCCGCTGTGACCACGGCCTTAGCCTGCTCGCTGGACTCTCGGAGCGCTGCCAGACGGTCTTCGAAACTCTGCCCGTAGGCGTGCAGAGCAGACTTGCCGATGCTGTAGCCGCGCGTCTCCAGCTCGGCCGAGAGCGCCTCGTAGCCAGAGAAGTTGGTGTCGACCAGGTACTGGTCGAGCCAAGCCTTCATCTCGGGCGGCAACTGTTTCACCTTCGAACGGGGCGGCATGTCAGGCGCTCCCGTTGCCCCAGTACTTCTCGGGGCGAGCGATACCAGGGAAGCAGTCGATGGTGTATTCGGCGATGTCCACGCCGTAGTGGGTCAGGCCGCAAATCCACTGGCCGCTGGGTTTCTTGTCCAGYGTGACCAGGCTGCGGTCCTKSAGRTAGTCCAGTTCCTTGCGCAGCTCCAGCGGCGTGGCGTCCGGGTAGATGCCCTGGATGGTGGAGAGCACGACGGYTTCGTGCGGGTCCACAGGRCGCGAGGTGTTGAGGGTCAGCAGGATGAACCAGCGGAGGGATTCCCGACGGGCCTTGGCGGGGTCAATCATTGCGCGCTCCTTTGAGCAGGATGTTTTCAAACTTGAGCGCCAAGCCGTCCAGCTTGGCCTCGATCACGGACTGCCCACGTACCCAATCCTCACGGCGGACGTACTCCATGGGCAGCTCGGCCTTGAAGTTGAGGAAGGCGCGCTCCAGCTGCTGCACCGCCAGCGCGTCCTTGTCCTGGCGCTCCAGGACCTTGGCGAAGTTCTTCTCCCAGTGCTCGCCGGCTTCGCGGCGAGCCTCGTCCTGGGCGGCGAACTTCTCGGAGAGGCGCTTCTCGAACTGCCACAGCAGCAGTCGGACCAGGCCGACCACAATCCCGGCGAAGGTGGACAGCAGCGTGATTGCCCAGCCGATCATTTCAGTTGCCATCAATGGCCCTCCAGGACGTTGATCAGAGCGTCCAGCTGAGCGGCCGTGCCTTGGCACTGCTCGGCATAGCGGACGTGGTGGGCCAGGACGGCGCGCTGGTCGACGCCTGAGGGGAGYTGCTCAGCGGGGTCGCCTGCKRTGGCCGGCGCAGCAGCTCCTGCGGGATCAACCGCGGCTGGCAYTCGGGCTCCGGTTGCTTCGTCGTAGATTCGCACCCAGCCRCGAGTAAGCACGCAAGCAGGCACAGGCTTAGGCGGGGCATCGAGCGCATCCCGGTATAGGTCGTTRACACGGGCAATCTCTCCAGAGAGTCGGTCGGTGGTGTTGCGGTACTGGCGTTTCTGCTCGGCCAGGTCGGCGGCGAGGCGGTCAGCTCGGGCGGCTTGTTCGGCCTCTCGTTTCGCGCTGGCTTTGGCATCCGCTTCCGCCTGCAGCGCTCTGCTGGCTTCTGCCTCTGCGTGCTTGCGCTGCTGTAGCTCCAGGGCGGCCTTTCCCTCGGCCTGCGCCGTGGCGTATCCCTGAGTCCGAGCGGTGTCCTGCATCGCCTGCAGGCGAAGCCCCAGGCAGTAGAGCGCCACCCCGAAGAGCACCAGGACAGCGACCGGCGCGATCCAGCGAGAGAGGTTCAGGTTCAAGGCTTGATCCTCCCTGTCACGCGGAAGGGATAGGTCGGCTCAAACTCTGGATTGACCACGGAGAGGACCAGGCAGCAGGCGCCAAAGACCATTTCCGCCACGTCCAGGGCGAACTCAGGCACACCATTGCGTGCCGCCACACTCGGGCAATCGGTGTCCAGGGCGCCCAGGTAGACCGGCACGCAACCGCAGAACAGGCCGTAGTGGGTGAAGGTGGTGCCCAGCTCGCGGGCTGGCACATGGTTGAAGAAGACGCTCACAGGTCGGCCTCGCACAGTTCGCGCTCGGCCGCACGTCGACGGACCAGRCCGCGAAGTTGCGMRCCGCCAGCGCGGGTCCAGTTGGRAAGCTGCGCGCAGGCCTGGGCGATCCGGCCCGCCTGCAGCTCGCGCAGCATGGTTGAGTGGGTGCCGCCCTTGAGCCAGACGAATCCGTCCTTCACGCCMGGMCCACCGGGGCCGACGTTGTAGATGAAGGACAGGAAGGCGGCGATGGTCTTGGCTGGAAGCCGGTCGATGACGTCCTGGGGCACCCAAGCCCCGAACACCTGGGCGGCTTCCTCCAGGCCTTTGCGGGTCAGCGCGTCGCACTGGGTGGGCGTGGCCTGGTCGCCCAGCTTCACACCTCGGGTCCAACCGTCGCAGATGGTCGGCTTGTCGACGGCATCCAGGTAGGCGACCAGCTCGCGGCCTTCGAAGTGGCCGACAACGGGCGTAGCGATCAGCAGCGCGGCTGCCAGGGCTCGCGCCTTAATTCCCATTGCCGCATCCCACCAGGGCCTTGAGCTTGGCCAGCTCGCGCTGACCTACCTCGGGCGCCGATTTCTTGAAGTCGCTGATGCGATAGCTGGTGTCATCACGGCGCGGTGCCGGCTGCGGGCCTTCGACCATCGACTGGCGGCGTCCGCTGATGAACTTGCGGTAGGCCTGGATGCGTGAAAAGCCGGTTCTGACATGCTCTTCAACCAGCTCGCGCCAATGCTCGGGACAGCGCTCCATCAGGCTGCGGCGTCGCTCTAAGCTCGACTCGGCAAGCACCATCGCGGCGTAGTCGCGCGGGCTGGTGGGGGCGTGGTTGATCGGCTGAGTGTTCATGCCGCCATAGTGCTGATGCGGCGGGCTGGGCTTTAGAGGAAGGGGTTCAGCAGAAAGACAAAGCCCCGCGAGGGCGGGGCTTAGTCGAAGAGGTCGCCGGTTGGAACGGACGCCTCAGGGAGGTATTGCTTGAGGATGATCCAGATACGACGGTCGCTGAGCTTATAAGTTCGCGCCAGTTCCGCTACCACCGTCCTGGCGCTGACACCCTCGCGCACGGCCTGATCGAACTGCCGGTGTATCTCCAGGTCACGTAGCCTTCGCAGCGCTACGTCACAGCGGGCAATGTAAAACGAATCCCCACCGAAGCGCGCTGTCAGCCGCTCAGCGGCTTCGTCTCCCACGATGTCGGCGAGCGCCGCCACCTTGATCACACCGTTACGGTTGGAGCCGTGAGCAAAGTCCCAGGTGGTGCCGCCCAGTTCGCCCACCAGGCGCAGGGCAGCTGGCATCCCTACCAGCTGGGCGATTTCCAGCACCTGTTCCGGCAACTGCTCGCGGACCTGTTCCAGGTTCATACCGGCCGCCCGTGCCGTTTGGCGTCGTAGGCCAGGGCCGCGACCAGCTTGCCCAGCTGTTTGCAGTCCATCCACTCGATCTGATCGACCTTGCAGATGCGCTTGCCCATCGTCTCGGCATAGCTCCAGGGGCGCTTTGCTTCCGCAAGGAACGCCTCAATCTTGGCCACCAGGCGCTTGCGATCATCGGATACCTCCGGCGCTGGGCGGTCCGCCGCCTTGCCGGTGGACTGCCAGCCCAGGCGCTCCAGCTCGGCCAGCACGCGGCCGATCTGGCGCGGGGTCAGCTTGGTCGACGAGGACACGCCGGCTACGCGCTCCAGGAGCGCCCGGTAGGTGTCGTCTTCCATGCCCAACTGGCGGCGGGCGATCTGGATCAGTTGGCGGCCTTTGCTGCTCATACCAGGTTCCTCGGATCGAGGGCGCGACGGTAAGCCTCGGGCTTGTTCCGCGCCAAGTTGCCCAGGAAGCGGAGTCCAAGAGTGATGGCCTCCGCTTCCTCTTCGAACCCCCCGACCTGGCACATGTCATCTATGTCGGTGCGAGTGCCGGCGTAGATTTCAAGCTTGAGCTTTTCCGCCCCTACGGCCTGCTTGTGCGCGACCTCGCGGTCGCGCAGGCGCTGCTGGCGATTGGCGTCCTGCTTGCGAACCTTGTCATTGCGTGGCTTGGCCATGATCACCTCCGGTCAGGGCCAGCGGTGCGGAGCCGCCGACGCCGTGGTTGAGTTGCACATCGTCCGCCGCGTCGATGCCTCTGCTGGCATCGCGCAGGTCACGCTGGCTGTGCTTGCCTTTCTTGTTGTTACGGTCGTTGGGCTGACTTTCCACCGTGCTCGGGTAGCGCTTGAGCATGTAGGCCTCGGTGGCCTCGGATGGTTGCGCATGCCCCGCGAACTGGTTGACCTGCTGGCGGACCGCCCACACCCAGCCTTCGCAGAACATGTCGGCGCGCTTGGTCTTGTTCGCGGGCTTGCAGCGCTTCAGCTCGCTGGTGATGTAGTCGCGGCGCGCCTTCCGCACTTGTCGCAGCAGGAGGGTCATCGTGTACCCAGCGACCTCGGCCATCTCGCCAATGAACCGCCACTGGCCTGCCAGTGAGATGAACAGCATCTGGCAGGAGTATGCCTGCGCCACCGTATGGGCTAGCGATGCTTCCCACTGGGCGGGGTTCATCTTGGAGCCACTGGCTGCGCTGTGCTCGCAGATGTCAGAGAGCGCTACGTCAGCCTCCCCGAGGCCGAACTTCTCCATCATTGCCCGCGCCTGGCGCATCGCTGCGGCCGCTTCGTGCGGGTTGCTGCTCCCGGCCAGGCGCAGCAGTTTCTTGATCTTGTCTAAAGCCTTGCTGTGATCCATGTATTCCTCGGCTGCTCRTCAGTACCCAGCCACCACGCTGGGCAGACCGCTCCGGCCAGGCCGGGGCGGTTTCGCTTAGTGGATGGTGGTTTTCTGTTCGGTCGGGGCTTGGCCCTTGGCGGCGCGAGCCGCTTTGCACTTCTCGCACTGGCAGTCACTCCGTGCGGCGGCGCGTGCAACTGCCTGCGGAACAACGACAGCTGCCAACTTCATGAGGGCCTCCGCAGCAGCTCGGGCAAAACCCTCTTGCTCGCCGTCGCCCGACATCGAGATGCTGAGCGAGCCGCTCTCTTCGGCGATGGTTATAGTGAACTTGTCCATGAATCCCCCTAACGCAGGCAGTGAAAGGTGATGTGATAGTCGCGGGCGATCTGGCGCACCCGCTTGGGATGAAGGCGCAGGTCRTGGGCCGCCATCTGMGGCGTCCATCCGCGCCTGGCCATCGCCTCGATCCGTGCGGCCATCGGCGGCAAGAGCGGACTGGGCGACGGTGCAGGCTCGTCGAAGGCATCGACCGGCTCGACTGCGGCGTCTTCCTCGATCTGGACCGCAGGCATTGGCGGCACCTGGTCCATGCCCAGGGCCTGCCGCGCCAGGCGGGCCTCGACGCGGCAGAGCGTCCGGTAGATCAGCTGTGCGGCACGCTCGTGCATGTCAGTGCCCCTCYGCAGTGATMCGCCAGCGGCTGTCGCGGCTGCCTTCGCGCACGTCTTCGATGCACTCGACKCGCAGGGCGGCRTCAGGGAAAAGCTTGTGGCCCAGGCGCTTGGCGCATTGCTCGCGGCTCCAGCTGCAGCTGGCSGACTTGCCCTTGCTGGTGGCGGTGTAGCCGTCGCCAGCGCGGCGCATGTTGAACTCGACGGAGTTGCTCATGCCTTGGCCTCCCGCATTTCCCGGAGGGCTTCCAGGACCTTTGCCACCGGGTCCAAGTACTCGCCAGTGATGGCGACCATCACCAGCTCTTTGTCGTTGTCCAGCTGCAGGTGCATGACGTCGAAGCAATCGACATCGAGCAGCTCGGCGTCCCGGATGATGTCCCGGATGCTCTTGTCCGGGTCCATGTCATCGAGCAGAGGTGCTTGTCCCATGTCACACCCCCAGCGCCCGGAAGCCGGGCGCATCGTGAGTGGACAGATCACGGATGTAGCGGGCGATGGCGCCGAGGTTGGCGCGCGGTTCTGCATCCTGCTTGGTGCCGGGTACACCGTAGGCCCGAGGACCGACCACGTATTCAGCTGTCAGGTCGATTACGCGCGCCAACACAATGGGGTCGCCCACGGCGAGGGCGAAGTAGCCGTCACCTGGGTGCTCGTCGTGCAGTTCGATCAGGCCGTCAATGCGGCACACGGCATAGGTCTTGACCATGATCACTTGCCCTCCAGGAGGAAGGGCTGATGCGAGAGCTGGGCCGGAGACTTACGGCCACTGCGCGGTGTTACAGGTGCCGCAGCAGCCTGGGGCATGACCAGCTGTCCAGGGCGCACCACCGACAGATCGGCCTCCGGCGCTTCGCCAACGATGAACTTGAAGGCATCGCCCGAGTAGTCGCGCTCAACCTCTGCCGCGCGGCTCATGATGTCGATGAACTTCAGGGCGTCCGCCTGAGGCAGCAGGAAGCGCTGGTATCCCAAGGTGACGACGCAGAGCTGCTGTTTACTGTTACGTGCGGCCATGGTCACACCCCCGCCAGATCAAGGCTGATGGGGCGGAATTGGTCGCTGTCGCCGATCCGCTCATAGAGGCGGATGTAGGACTTGGAGCCGATAACCTGGCACGCCTCGCCAATGGCCTGCATCGCCCGCTGCCAGCGCTCGTCGTCAATGGCCAGACGACGCAGAGCAAGCACGCGAGCGGTTCGGATTTCGCCCTTGGTGTCCGTGCGGAATGCGTCGTTGACCAGCGTGACGACCTCCGGGCGGGCGCCCTCGGTCCACTCCTGCAGGCATTCGTCGATCAGAGCGCGCGCCGCCTGCAGGCGCTCGTCAAAGGCAATGCTTTCCTGGATGGCGCGGACGATCTTGTACCGACCATCGAACGACATCAGCGTGACATTGCCTTTCTTCCCGCCCAGCTTGACCTGGTACTGCTCGGCGGACAGGTCAATGAACGCCTCGATGTCGCCAAAGGCTGCTGCCTTGAAGCGCTGCAGGGTGTCCTGGACTGCCAGGCCCTGCTGCACCAGGTCGACGACCAGGGCGTCACGGGTCTTGTCGATGGGCTTGATCATGTCTTCATGCACCAGGCGGCGCTGCGCGTCGAAGCGGAAGCCCTCAGGAATTGCGATTTGGTTCATGTGGTTGCTCCTGCAGATCAGTGGAAAGTGAGGTCAATGGGGGACGGGCTGGCGAAGTCGCGGTAACTGATCGGCTCGGACCAGGTGACTTCCACGCCCYGGAACTGCGCGCTGTARCGGGTGCTGCCTGCRGAGCCCTGGCGCTGGTAGCCGCAGACCAGCTTCAGRCCCACCAGRCGGCGGCCGTCCTCGGGACTGATGACCAGGCGGTATGCCTCWGGCTCGATGCGGTGCAGGCGGATACCCATGCGCTGCAGRTCRCGCGCCGCRCTGTTGAAGGTCCGCAGCCGATCAGCCAGGCGCGGGGTCAGGACTTTCAGCTGAGTGTTAGTGCTGGCTTGCATGGCTCGCCTCCAGGGCWTKSGCGCAGTTGGGGTTGTKGGTGCAGTGCTGGCAGGCCTTCCACTGCTGCATSGCCTGCGGGTTGTGCGTCGGMGCCTTCTTTTCKCGGTAGCTTTGGCACTCGATCAGGCTGATGGGCTCGCCTTGGGCTGGGCAGTCCAGCCCGCCCAGGGCGGCCACCACGCGGCGCTCGACGGCCGAAGTACTGGGCGACGGGTAGCGGTTGGAGAGCACCAGGCTGACGGCCGAGCGGCTCATGCCGATGCGCTCACCRGCACGGGTGCGGTTGGTCTGCTCGACCTCGGCGGCCAGCAGGCAGACCCACTGCGGGGGCTGTTCGCCCCAAGCGGACAGATCGACACGGGCATTCATGCGCGCACCTCTCGCCCTTCACCCAGGGCCTCGCGGATTTGCTCGATCCACGCATCTCCGTACAGCACCAGCGGGCGAGCGGTTATCAGTTCCTCCAGGAGCACACGCATGCGCTGGTTCTCGATGCGTAGGCCGGCCAGCTCGGGGCTTTCCGGCACGTCCTTGCTCCACACCACCCGGTCCAGGTTCGGGTCGTAGACCTGTTCGAAGGTGCTGCGCTGATAGACCGGRTGCTGCGGGCCGSTGTAGCGCTGGCGCACCAGGTGRTAGCGGGCAGGCTTGCCTGGGGTCCCATCGGTGCGGGTGACGTAGCCGGCGAGGGTCAGTCCCTGCAGGTAGGTGCGGGCAGCCAGTTCGGTCATGGTCACGCCGTTGACGCTGGCGTGCTCTGCGGCCTCGGCTGCGCTCATCTCGCCCAGGATGCGCAGGGTGCGCCAGATGTTCTCGACTGCAGACGGCGGCACGCGCTCGCCGCGCTTGTTCACGCGSGGAGCCTCTGCGCCTTCATCMGCCAGCAGCTTCCAGCGGGCATCACGCTGCACCAGGGCTTCAACACGCTCGACGATGCCGGCCTTCTGCAGGTCGCGCAGGTAGCTGCTGACTGCCTGATCTTCCTGGTTGGACAGGCGCGACACGTTGTAGGTGGTCAGGCCCTTCGGGTCGCGGGACAGCGAGCGGATGGCTTCCCACATGTGTTGGCGCGGGCTCTTGCCGCCAGTCATAGTGAGGTGAATGGGCTTACGCATTGCGCACCTCCGCTTCACGGAAGCGAGAGGGCGACCAGTCGCACGACTCGTCAGCCGGGATATGGCCGAACATGATCGTGCAGCGGCGGCAGTGAACGCAGTCGCCGCAGGTTTTCCCTTCGGGCAGGCTCATGTCATCGGCACCACGCGGTAGAGGCTCGCGGTTTTCCATGCTCAAGCCCTCCGCGCCGGGGCTTCGCCGGTGAACCACTCGCGATTTCCCCAGGTGGCCAGGTCAATCTTGTCGGTACCAATGGCTTGGGCCTCGGTGTGGACGCGGTAAAGGTTCACGGCCACGCGACGCAGGCACCCCTTTGTCTTGCTGCGCAGGTCTTCAAGCAGTTCATCGGCAATGGTGAGGTGGGGGTAGGTAGCGTCCACCAGGTCGCGCAAGTCGTCAGCGGTGGCCGGCTGTACCGGAACCCATTCCAGGACGCGATTGTGTAGGCGCTCCAGCTTGGCCAGGCTGGTCGGTACGCGCTCTTCCCCGATCAGGACGATGGTTCCTTGGCTGGCGTTGAAAATATCGGTGATGACGTTCGCGGCAGCCTTGTCCAGGAGGTACTGGGCATCGTCGATCAGCAGCGGGCGGTTRCTGCGGCTGAGCTGCTCGGCGATCTGGTCRACCATCTCGGACARGGTGCTGGCCGGAGTGATGCCCATGTCGCGCAGGACCGCCTGCAGGAAGGCYTTCCGRGTCCAGGTCTCACGGCACTCGACGTARTAGGCGCGGTGCTTGGTGGCGGCGAACGCTGCCGCGAAGGATTTCCCGTAACCGGTCTTGCCGTAGGCAACCACAAGGCCCGGCAGGCCTACAGGGCGGCGCATGGCGCGGTCGATRGCGTTGGCGAGAAGRCCRACGTTGGTCAGCGGAACGATTTTCTTGGCAYTCATRGTTGTTRCTCCTGTGGTCAAGCGCGGGCCAGGCCGGCCTCGGCAAAGTCGTACATGTCCTGGGTGGACTTGAATTCATCGGTGCGGGGGTAKTCGCYATGCCAGCGATGGGCCTCGGGCTCCATCTGCTCGCCAGCGGTGATACGGCGGTCGACTCGCTTCCACAGGCGGTAACGCGCCATGGAGTCGGTCGGAATCTCAAAGGTGTTGGAGGGGGCTGCCAGCGCGGCGGCATAGCGACGGGCTTCCTCAAGCGCAGCCGGTTCCAAGTCGGCGCTCGGCGCTTTGGTGGTGGCCACCAACTCAACACGCTGACCAGTGAGGTTCTCCAGCTTGTCGATACCGCGCTTGAGCTGGCCCTGTGCGCGCCGCTCGCGGCCCTTCTCGATGCGGTTCATCGGCATGTAATCGCTGGCATTGCCGTCTAGTAGCGCTTCGCCGATCAGCTCGCCGTCCATCGTGCGAACCCATACCCGGCTGGCGTCGCGGACGTCGTAGGCAATCCGCACGTCTTCGCCGTGGATGTCGCGCAGATCATTGAGGAAGTAGCGGTTGCCATCCCAAGTGACCTCGCCGCGCAGAGTGCGGCGCACCACCTGCGGACGCATCAGATCGCTGACCAGCTCGGGGGGCGCAAGCATCGGCTCCCAGCCTGTACCGCGTGCGGCCTCCCAGGCTTCGTTGGGGCTCATGTGGCGCATACGTCCGGTCTGTGGGTCGCGCATCTTCGCCAGCGCACGGTGCGGGCGGTTGTTGTACTCCTCGACCTCGACCTCGGCCGCTGCCATGAACTCGTTGTGAGTCGGGATCAGGCGGGTGCGACCATGGTCGCGCAGCTGTTGACGGCTGATGCGGTGCACCTTGGTGCCCGCGTGCTTGTCCATGTCGGCGCCGATGTAGCTGGTCAGCTTCTTGGCAGCGGCAACCCAGATGGATTGGTGAGCCCGCTCGATAAGGCCGCGAGCCTGGCTGTTGTAGGGCAGCGCGTGGACCATCTCACCCCCCAGGCGATCCACAACCTCGCGCACCGCGTCATTGGCGAAGCCGCTGCCGTTGTCCACGTAGAACAGAGCAAACATGCCGCCACGCTGGATGGCATCGCGCAGGGAATACATCACGTCGATGCTGTTCTCGGATTCGCCGATGGCCACACCCAGCACGCGGCGGGTGGCCACATCGAGAGTGGCCGTGATCTCCGGCCGGTAGGGCTTCCCGGTGATCGGGTTGATCACCTCGGCATCGAACTTGTGGCCGTCGGCTGTGTACACGTCACCGGGCAGCAGGTTCTTCGTGGTGCGGCGTCGGAACGGCTTGAAGGCCTTAAGCTCCTGCGGGCTATAGCGGCCGCGCTCACGCGCTTCCGGGCTCAGCTTGTCGAGGAAGCGCCGCACCTGGTGAATGCTCGGGAGGTCGCCCAGGTACTTCTCGGTGAACTCGGCATAGGCGCGCTCCACAGCGGGCTTGGTCGGGCGCTGGTAGCAGCGCAGGAAGTCAGCTGCCCAGGTCGGAATGCCCATGTCAGCCTTACGCCGGGCAGGGGCAAGGCCGGCTTCGCCGGCGCGGCGGTAATCTGCCAGCCAGCGCTTGAGGGTGCGTTCGGACAGCGAGCGGTCGGAGGTCTTGCGGTCGTTGGCTCGCTCGACGCGCTCGGCCAGGTACGGGCTGAGCTGGTTATCACGGGCCAGGCCGACCAAGGTCATGATCGCTCGTTGCTGGCTGACCGCCAGGCTCATGCGCTCGATCTCTCGCACGAACGACAGACGCGCAATCATCACGCCGCGCTGATCATCTGTTAGGCGTGACGCAGAAATTGCGTCACGCATTACGATATCTGGGCTGTTAGCCGGAACGACTTCCGTTTTTTCGAACTTGACTGAGGCGGCCAGCAGAGCGGCCTGGGTCTCTGACGGCAAGACGGCGAAGCTGTATTCCTGGCCGCCGCCGCGCCCCATGCGCAACTGAGCCTCCCATCCCTCGCGCTTGGCTCGCTGGTTGACCCCTTGGACAGTGCCAGGAAGCCCCGGCAGCCCGGCCAATTCTTGGGCGGTGAACCACTTACGCATGGGGCGCCTCGCTTGCCGCAAGCTCGGCGATCAGAGCGGAGCCCAGGTTCAGGGCTGCAGTGCGCAGCCATTCGCGAGCGTCGGTCCATGCGCCGACATCCACTGCCTCGCTTTCGGCCTCTACGCACCTGTAGAACTCGGTCGCGTGGCGCAGGTCGTCGAGTAGCGCCTGAGGAATACGAGTCATGGGCGACCTCCCAGCAGCCGGCCACGCCGAGCAAGTTCGTAGTCACTAATGGTCGCCATGCCGCGATCTTCCGCGCCGGACAAGCCGATCCATTCAGGATTGAACAGATGGTTGGTCGCAGGGCGTCCTTTGCCTTGAGCAGGAGTGCGTCCGTCGAAGCGGGCGCGATACTCACCAGTGCCAAAGGCATCGCGAATCATTAGCCAGGTACCTGGCTTCAAGTGCGACGGTCTCATGCGGCACCTCCTATGCGGCGGCGCAGCTCACGTGCCTGACGGGTCGCCTCCTCTTTAATGCTCTCTACACGGCCCAGCTCAGCCAGCAGGGCGTCACGCCCCCAACTAACCCGGCCACCGCGAACGGTGACGATCAGGTCAGTCAACTGATGGCTGCCGCAGACTTGCTCCAGGAGCGCTGCGCGGTAGAAAGGCAGGTTGTGATCGATGCGGGCCGTCGATGACCAGGCATCGAGCATTGCCTTGCTGATGTCTTCGCCCGACAGGCGAGACATCTGGGCGGCAACGTCAATGCGTTCAAGCCCGGTTCCCTTTGCCCCGGTCAGCATCTCGCTGACGATCTCGCTTACCTGGACSCGRAAGTCRCAGGCGCTAACCAGCTGGGGCTGCGGCACATCGAARTCGATGTTTATGGTGCGGTCGTCTTTTCCGTTACGCATGTTTATGCCTCCGTGCCTGTTTTACGGTGCCCAAGGACATAAGCTGGGTTATGCTTTTGACTACGTACGGGCATAACTTCTGAGCGCTTGGGGCGCATGCGATTGGGGTTGCCGTTGGCATCCCAGCGCTCCGGCCAGAGTTCCTGGACGTCAAGGCTCAGCGCCTTGGCGATAGCCCGCTCCATGCGCGGGTAGGCAGTACGCTTCACGTTCTTCACGGCAGGGCCGGAAACGTGCAGATCGCGTGCGAGCTTCGCCAGCGACGTGCCCTTGGCTCGTAGCTGGAACTTGATCCACTCCCAGCGCAGACCTGGGTCAGATGGGATTTCCGCTGTGTTCATGTCGTTGATCCATAGACCGCCTGGCGGGGTGGTCATGAGGTGATGTTTAACGTGTCCAACGACATAAACATAGAACCATGGAGCTTGAAAATCAATACCAGGGAGCTTCTTTCAAGTCCGACTTTCAACTTAATGGTGCTATAAGATTGGAAAATACAGATAAATCAATCGGTTACGAGAACTTGAAAGCGGATCGCCCTGGCGGTGTCTCGCTTTCAAGTTCGCGCACCGAGCTTGAAAGCGGAAAATTCAGCGAAAGACTGAAGGAGGCGATTGGCGCTCAGTCCGTTCTGGCGTTCTCTAAAGAGTGCGGGATAAGCGACAGCCTGATTAGGAAGTACCTTGCTGGCTCGCTCCCTGGTACGGATAACCTGGTGTCCATGGCAAGGGCGGCAAAAGTCAGCATCGCCTGGCTAGCAGCAGGTGAGGGGCAGAAGGTTCTGCAAAAGGAGGCGGCATACTCCGGCGAGGATGGTGTCTATGCCTATATCCCTCTCTACGATGCACGTTGCAGCTCCGGGCACGGATCGTGGAATGAGCGCGCTCGCATCCTCACGCACCTGGCGTTCACGCGCTATTCGCTTCGGAAGAAGGGACTCAGCCCTGAGAATCTGGCGTGCCTAAGGAACGACGGCGACTCGATGCTGGGGCTGATCGATGATGACGACACTGTGATGATTGATCTGAGTCGCGACAGCCTTGAGGGTGAGGGTGTCTATGTGATCCTGCTGGATGACCACTTGTTCGCTAAGCGGCTGCAACGTCAGTTTGACGGAGCAATTCATATCATCAGCGAGAACAAGGCATACCCCATGATGACAGTGCCGAGGGCCAGCATGAATCAGCTGCAGATCATCGGGCGTGTGGTGTGGGCGGGGGGCTGGCTAATCTGAGGGGCCCCCGCATCGCCTCTCGGAGCAATGCCAAAGGCTTTGCGAAATCCAGGCCCAGGGGGCGTTACCGGCCCGTTTCGACCTTGCATCCGTTTGGCACCACCCATCCACCTACAGGCCGCGTCATTCGGGCTTATCCGGCTTCATCCGGGCTCTTCCGGCAGCACTCCACCAGTGCCAACCTCATAACCTCCTCACACAAAGCCAAAGTGAGGTTCGCGAGCAAGCTCGCTCCTACGAAAAGTGCACGGCGCGTTCCGGCAACCTGTAGGAGCGAGCTTGCTCGCGAAACGGAGCGAAAAACGCGGGAAGGAGTCGGCTCACACCTCCTCCTTCAACTCCTTCAGGTGCTTGTACACCGTCGCCCGGCCCATGTTCAGTACGTTGGCCACATAGTTCGCCGCGCTCTTGCCCTTGAATGCGCCTTCGGCGTGCAGGGCCAGGACCAGCTCGCGCTTGTGGTCGCGGCTGAGGGTGGAGAGGCTCAGCTGACGCTGCTGCAGCCAGCCATGCAGGAAGGTGTTGATGCGCTCCTGCCAGTCGTCGCGGAACAAGGCGTCCGGCTGCGGGATGACCTTGCTGGAGGAGAGGAACAGGTCCAGCGCCGCCTTGGCGGTCTCGAACAGCGTGATGTTGAGGTTGATGCACAGCACCGCCAGCGGCTCGCCCTTGGCGTCGCGCAGCACGGTGCTGATGGAGCGGATCTTCTGGCCGTCCCAGTTGAGCTTCTCGTAGGGGCCGATGTTGCGTTCGTCGTGGCCGCCTTCGAGCATGTCTTCCAGAGCGGAGTCGTCGCCGATCTCGCGCTTGGAGATGTTGTTCGCCAGGTACGCCACGCGCTGGTTGCGCAGGTCGTGGATGACCACTTCGGCGTGGGGGAAGAACAGCGCGGCGATGGCGTCGGCGATGGCCTTGTAGTTGTCCAGCGGATCAGCGGCGGTCATGGGCAAGGCTCTCGAAGGCGATGAAGCGGGCGCTGGCGAGTGTGCCGCAGCGCCCGCGGGCTGTCACGACTGGTGGCTCACTTGGCCAGCAGGCGCGCCGGGGACAGCATCTCGGCGCTCAGGCCGTGACGGGCCAGGTGCTCGGGCAGCGCTTCGCGGCGGATCAGCGCGGCGCTGGCTTCGCCCATCGCGGCCGAGGTCTGGATGCCATAGCCTCCCTGGCCGGCGACCCAGTACAAGCCGGGCGTGGCCGGGTCGTAGCCGGAAACCAGGTCGCCGTCGGCGAAGAACGAACGTAGCCCCGCCCAGGTGTGGCTCGGGCGGCGGATGCTGAGGGTGGTGTGTTCTTCGATCTGGTAGATGCCCAGGGCGATGTCCAGCTCTTCGGGCTGCACGTCGTGGGGCTCCACCGGGTCGGCGTTGGCCGGCGAGCCGAGCAGCATGCCGGCGTCGGGCTTGAAGTAGAAGGACTCGTCCAGGCTGACCAATACCGGCCAGGCATGGCTGTCCACACCTTCCGGCGGGCTGAACAGGAAGGCGGCGCGGCGCTTGGGTGTCAGGCCCAGCGGCGCGGCACCGGCCAGTTCGGCGATCTTGTCCGACCAGCTGCCAGCGGCGTTGACCAGCACCGGCGCACGGTAGGTTTGCTGCGCGCAGCGTACTTCCCAGGCGCTGTCGATGCGCTTGATCTCCAGGGCTTCGCTGTCCAGTTGCACGCTGCCGCCGTTGCGACGGATGCCGCGCAGGTAACCTTGCAGCAGGCCATCGGTGTCGATGTCGGCGGCGCTGGGGTCGAGCATCGCGCCGTGGACTTTCTCGCGGCGCAGCACCGGGACGACGGCGCAGGCTTCGTCGGCATCCAGCAGGCGCATTTCCGGCACGCTGGCGAGGGCACTCTGGTACTGACGCTGGAGCTCTTCCGGGTTGCCTTCGAAATCCACGGTCATCTCGCCGCGCGGGGTGAGGATCGGGTGTTCGACGAAGCCTTCCGGCGGATTGTCGAAGAAGGCACGGCTGGCGGCGGTCAGCGCACGCACCTGCGGCGTGCCGTAGGCGACGGTATAGAGCGCTGCCGAGCGGCCGGTGGAATGGTAGCCGGCGTGGGACTCGCGCTCCAGCACGGCGACCTTGCCGTAGCGGGAGAGGAAGTAGCCGGTAGAGGCGCCGGCGATGCCGCCGCCGATAATGAGGAAGTCGACTTCGATCATGTTCGTCTCCGGCTCAGGCGTTCTTCAGTTGCAGATGGTAGAGCGCATTGGCCAGGGCGACGTCTTCCAGGCCCAGGCCGATGGAGCGGAAGAAGGCGTGGCGCTGGTAGTCCGGCTTGGCCGCGCGAGCGCTGACCAGCTCCGGCAGGTCGCCGCGGATGTTGCCATCCCAGCCGTGCTCGTCGCGGGCCAGGCGCATTTCGCCGGCGGAGGCCGGGGTGGTGGCGCGGTAGTCGCAGTACACGTCCATCTGCGACAGCGACTGCGGCGGGACTTCGTGAGCGCGAGCGACGTTGGTGCTGATGGAGGTGATCAGCGCGGGTTTGCTGAGGATCGCCGGATCGAGCACCGGGGTGCCGGAAGAGGTGCACAGCAGCACCACATCGGCGTCGGCCACGGCGGCTTCGACACTGGTGGCGGGTTCCGCGCGGGAATCGATGGCGCCGAACTGGGCCAGCACGCCGGCGTTCAGGTTCGGCGAGTAGACGCGGATGCTCTGCCATTCGCGCAGGCCGGCGACGTAGCGCAGGTGCGCACGAGCGACCGGGCCGCTGCCGATGATGGCTAGGCGCTTGGCGTCCGCGCGAGCCAGTTCCTGCACCGCCAGGGCGGTGGTGGCGGCGGTACGCGCGGTGGTCAGGCTGCCGGCGTCGCACAGCAGCAGCGGCTGGCCGCTCTCCATGGACATCAGCAGGCTCCACGCGGTCACCAGCGACTTGGGCTGGCGCACGATGTAAGGCGAGGTCTTCACGCCGTAGACCTGCTGCGAGGCCAGCACGCCCAGGTAGTTGATGAAGTCGCCGCCGCCGTTGGGGAATTCCACCAGTTGCTGCGCGGGTTGCACGGCGCTGCCAGCGGCCAGTTCGACGAACATGTCGCGCATTGCCTGGAGCACGTCGACCTGTTCCAGCAGGCGTTCGGCGTCAGCCTGGTTGAGGGTGAAAGGCGTGGCGGCGGACATGGCGAGGCTCCAGATATGGATTTATTTTTCCATTCTGGACTCTATTGTCTTCATCGACAAGCGCGGGTGGTCGGGTTGGGTTTACTGTAGGAGCGAGGGGGACGCCCAGTCCTTGCTCACGAACGCATTTCGCCGGAGGTTCCGGTGCCGCGCTGTTCGCGAGCAAGCTCGCTCCTGCAAGGGAAGACGCTCTGGTTTACAGCTTGAACTGCGCCACCAGCTCTTCCTGGCTACCCGCCACACGGCGCAGGTGCTCGCCGCAGTCGCGGGTGTGCGCGGCAGTCTTGCGGTTTTCCACGGTCATGTCGCTCAGGCGGTGCATGTGCTGGTTCACTTCCTGGGTCGTGGCGGCCTGCTGTTCGGCGGCGGCGGCGATCTGGAAGGCCATGGCGTGCACGCCCTGCAGGGACTCGTCCAGCGCGCCCAGGGCTTCGATCACCGCCTGGGTGTCCTGCTCCAGGGTATGGGCCTGTTCGCTGGCGCCGGTCATGCTCGACTGCGCCTGGACGGAAGAATCGCCCAGGCTGCCGACGATGGCGACGATCTCGTCGGTGGCACTGCGGGTGCGCTGGGCGAGGCTGCGCACTTCGTCGGCGACCACGGCGAAACCACGGCCCGCCTCGCCGGCACGGGCGGCTTCGATGGCGGCGTTGAGGGCGAGCAGGTTGGTCTGTTCGGCGATGGAGCGGATCACATCGAGCACCGAGCCGATCTGCTGGCTCTCGCCGGCCAGGGTCTGCACCACGCCGTCGGCCTGGCGCAGGCCGACGAGCAACTGGTCCTGGCGGCCGATCATGTGCTGCAGAGTGCCCTGCATGGCGACGAAGGCCTGGCGCGCGGCGGCGCTGCCGTCGGCACTGCGGCTGGCGCTGCCGGCGATTTCCTGCACGGTGGCGGCCATCTGGTCGACGGCACTGACCACCATTTCCAGCGCTTCCTGCTGCTGGTCGAGGTGGTTGCTGGTACGTCCGGCGGCGTCGAGGATGTCACCGCTGGCATCGCCCACGGCTTCGCTGGCCTGGCGCAGGCGCTCGACCACCTGGCGCCAGGCCGTGGTCATTTCGCGCAGCGCCTGCATCAGGCCGCTGCTGGCGCTGGCATCGTCGCTCAGGCGCAACTCGCCGTTGGCCAGTCGCTGGGCCAGCGCGGCCATGTTGGCCGGTTCGCCGCCCAGCGGGCGCATCACGCTGCGGCTGACCAGCCAGGTGCCGGCGGCCACGCCGACCAGGGTCAGCAGGCCGAGCACGAGTATCTGCCACATCAGCTTGCGCACCGGGGCGAAGGCCTGGGCCTGATCCATCTCCGCCACCAGTGCCCAGTGCACACCGTCGAGGTTCAGCGGGACGAAGGACTTCAGTGCCGGTTCGTTGCTCAGGCCAACCTCTGCGAGCCGGCCCTGTTCACCGGCCAGGGCTTTGGCGATGGCCTCGCCGGGCAGGCTGGTGGGTGTCTCCTGGTCGCGGCGCACGTGGTGATCGGCGAAGCGCGCGGAGTCCGAACGCAGGCTGCCGTCGCCGCCCACCAGATAGGTTTCCCCGGCTTCGCCCAGGCCCTGGCGGTTCTGCATCACTTCGTTGATCGCCGCCAGCGGCAGCTCCAGCACCAGCAGCAGTTGCAGCTTGCCGTTGTCCTTGATCGGCGCGGCCAGCCATTGCACCGGCTGCTGGTCGTTGGGCGCCTGCTCCAGGTCACTGATGCTGGCCTTGCCGCTGTCCAGCGCGGTGCGGATGAACTTGCCGAACGGGGTGTCGCGCCATTGTGGATCACCGATGTTCTGCTGGTAGTCGACGCCACGACCGAGGCTGAACACCACCTTGCCGTCGCCGGCCACCAGGCGCAGTTCACGGTAGCCGAAGGTCTTGATGAAGTTCTCGAACACCGGGCGGTCGTAGTTGGCAGTGGTCACCAGGGACTCGCTGTCCAGCCCTGCGTAGTTGCTGCCCAGGTTGGTGGCGAGGCTGCTGAGCTGGTCGTTGCGGGCCTTCCAGGCGTCCATCAGCTGCCGCTGCTTGATACTGGCGACCGCCTCCAGGGCGTTGAGGCTTTGTTCTTCGAGGGCTCGGCTGGCCTGGAGATAGACCACGATGGCCATCACCAGTACGGGGATCAGGCCGACCGAGAGGAAACTCAGAGCAAGTTTGGCGCGCAAGGGCATGGGAGGATTCCGACGAGTTCTTGGAATTGTTCTCGCGTGCTTTGCAAGAAGCGTGCGAATTTTTTTACGTCTGTAAATAAAACTGAGCAGAAATGGCCGGGGCGGGGCTGATTTCATGACAGGGATGGCGCGGTGCCATTGTTTGCGGGGAATCCCGTACGGTCGTCCCAGCGGGTCCGGCGGGAAAAACGCGAGGCTCTGGCGCGGGGACCGGCGCATATTTCAGCGGAGGAGAGGGGCAGGCGTCACCGGACGTAACGCCGATGGAAACAAAAAAGGCGAAGCCGGGTGGCTTCGCCTTGTTTTGGAGCAGAAAGCGGGTGCAGCGGCGGATCAGTGCTTGCGCGGAACCGGCTTGAGCAACTCGGTGGGCGGCATCTCGCAGTTGATCTTGCGGCCCAGCAGTTCCTCGATCGGCGGCAGGGCGAAGGCATCGTCCTCGCCGGCGAAGCTGATCGAGGTACCGGTGCTGCCGGCGCGGCCGGTACGGCCGATGCGGTGCACGTAGTCGTCCGGATCTTCGGGGAGGGTGAAGTTGATCACGTGGCTGATGCCGTCGACGTGAATGCCGCGGCCGGCGACGTCGGTAGCGACCAGGACGCGGATCTTGCCCTCGCGGAAGCCTTCCAGAACCTTGATGCGCTTGTGCTGCGGCACGTCGCCAGACATCTGGGCGGCGCTGATGCCGTCTTTGGTCAGGCGTTCCTCGATGCGGCGCACCTCATCCTTGCGGTTGGCGAAGACCATCACACGAGTCCAGTCGTTCTGCGCGATGAGGTTGTACAGCAGCTTGTACTTGTCGCTGCCGGCAACGGCATAGACGTGCTGCTCGACGGTATCGCTGGCGACGTTCTCCGGCTCGATCTCGACGATGGCCGGGTCGACGGTCCACTGCTTGGCCAGGTTCATCACGTCGTCGGTGAAGGTGGCGGAGAACAGCAGGGTCTGGCGCTCGCCCTTGTACGGGGTCTGGCGGATGATCTGGCGGACCTGCGGGATGAAGCCCATGTCGAGCATGCGGTCGGCTTCGTCCAGCACCATCACCTCGACCATGTCCAGGTGCACCTCGCCGCGCTGGTTGAAGTCCAGCAGGCGACCGGGGGTGGCGACCAGGATGTCGCAGAAGCGCGATTCCAGGGTCTTGAGCTGCTTGTCGAAGTCCATGCCGCCAACGAAGCTCATCACGTTCAGGCCGGTGTACTTGGCCAGGCCGATGGCGTCGTTGGCGATCTGCACCACCAGCTCGCGGGTCGGCGCGATGATCAGCGCGCGCGGCTCGCCCATGTAGCGCTCTTTCGGCGGCGGGGTCTGCAGCAACTGGGTGATGATCGAGATGAGGAACGCGGCGGTCTTGCCGGTGCCGGTCTGGGCGCGGCCGATGGCGTCCTGGCCGCGCAGGGTGAAGCCCAGTACCTGCGCCTGGATCGGTGTGCAGTAGGGGAAGCCCAGGTCATGGATGGCGTGCATCAGACGCGGGTCGAGGTTGAAGTCGTGGAAACGGGTCTTGCCTTCGGCCGGCTCGACGACGAAGTCTTCCAGCTTCCAGTTGTCGACTACCGGCGGGCGCGGCTTGCGTTCGCGGCGCGGCTTGTCGGCCCTGGGCTCGCGGGGCTTGTCGGCGCCTTCGGTCTTTGCGGGCTCGGCCTTGGCTGCCTGGTCGCGTTTTTCGCCACGTTCACCTTTGTCGGAACGCTCGGCGCGGGGTTTGTCGCTCTTCGGGCCGCGGGCCGGTTTCTCGGCGGATTCGCCTTCCGGGCGCGGGTTGCGCGGTTTGCGCGGACGTCTTTCACCGCTCTGGGCGGGCTTTTCTGCGGCGGGAGCGGGGGCCGCTGGCGTGGCCACGGGTTGCTCGCCGTCGCCCTTGCTGAAGATTTTCTTGAGTGCTTTAAGCACGGCTGTCTCGTGTTGGTTAAGGAATGAACGGCCGCCAGTGTAATGCAAGATGCCCGCAGGGCGAAGTGCCACGGGCATCCAAGGGCTTGACTTGGCCTACGGAAGGTTCTCCAGCAGCAGCCGGCGCACGTTGCCGCCCATGATCGCGGCAATGTCCTGGTTGCTGAAACCGGCCTTCGCCAGGCCCTGGGTCAGCTGTGCCAGGCCGGTGGTGTCGAAGGGCGCGTTCACCGCACCGTCAAAATCAGAGCCCAGCGCGATGTGCTCGACGCCGACTTTATCGGCCGCGTAGCGCATCGCCTTGACGATGGCGTCCACGGATGTCTCGCAGACCGCGCCGTCCCAGTAGCCGATGCCGATCACTCCGCCGGTGTTGGCGATGCCGCGCAGGTGCGCGTCGGTCAGGTTGCGCGGGCCGGGACAGGTGCCTGCGACACCGGTGTGGGAGACGATCACCGGGCGCTTGGCGATGGCCAGCACGTCATCGATCAGCGGACGCGAGGCGTGGGCCAAGTCGATCAGCATTTTCTTTTCTTCCAGGCGCGGGACGACCTGGCGGCCGAACTCGGTCAGCCCGCCTTTCTTCAGGCCATGGGCGGAGCCGCCGACCTCGTTATCGAAGAAGTGGGTCAGGCCCATGATGCGGAAACCCGCGTCGTACATGCGGTCGATGTTCTCCAGCTTGCCTTCCAGCGGGTGCAGGCCTTCGGTGGCGAGTACGCCGGCGAGGCGTTTCGGGTCCTTCTGCCAGGCGGCGAGGTAGCGGGTCAGGTCGTCGCGGCTGCGGATCAGGGTGAGCTTGCCCTGGCTGTCGGCGGCGGCCTTGTCGAGGAGTTCGCCCTGATACAGGGCGCGTTCGAGCAGGCTGTTCCAGGTGCGCGCCGGCCAGCGCTGGGCGATGACCAGCGGGGTGATGTTGTCGCTGTCGGCGCTGTTGCTCTCGTAGTTCAGGCCGCGCGGGGTCTTGGTGACGGTGGAGAACACCTGCAGGCCGACATGGCCTTCGAGCAGGCGCGGCACGTCGGTGTGGCCGTGGTCGTGGCGGTCGAGCAGGTTGCGGTCCCAGAGCAGGGCGTCGTCGTGCAGGTCGGCGACGAACAGCGTCTGGTGCAGCGCCTGGGCCTCGGGCGAGGCGGGGTAGGGCGGCGGGCTGGCCACGGTGTTCATCTTCCGGTCCATATAGCCCGGCAGGTTGAAGAAGATCCCCAGGCCAACGGCCAGCAGGATGAGCAGGACGATCAGCAGTTTGCGCATGTCAGCTTCCCAGCTTTGTTGTTATTGGTGTTTTCGCTGGGGGAATCTAACAGACGGGCCAGTGTGGTGGGAGGTTAGCCGCAGAGGCAGTTGCGGCCCTTCTGCTTGGCCTGGTAGAGGGCACCATCGGCGCGCAGGATCAGGCTCGGCAGGTTTTCCTGGATGTCCATCTCGGCCAGGCCCAGGGACACGGTGACGCCGGGCAGCACGCCGACCGGCGAATAGAAGGAGGCGACCTGTTCCAGGCTCTGGCGCAGGCGGTTGCCGATACGCCGGGCTTCGTCGATGGCGATTTCCGGCAGCAGGATGACGAACTCCTCGCCGCCATAGCGGGCCATGCTGTCCTTGGGGCGCAGCTGGCTGCGCAGGGTGTGGGCGACCAGGCAGAGGGCATAGTCGCCGGCCAGGTGGCCGTGCTCGTCGTTGTAGTTCTTGAAGTGGTCGACATCGAGCATGAGCATGCACATGGGCTGTTCGTTGAACGCGCAGCGCGTGCTCTCGCGGTCGTAGATGTGCTCCAGCCAGCGGCGATTGAACAGCCCGGTGAGAGTATCGATGTTGGCGTTCTGCTCGGTGTCGAGAATGATCCGGTTGCCCTCGCGGACCCGTTCGCAAAGTACCGAGAGCAGGTTCTGCATCACCTGCGGCGAGTGCTCGAACAGGCCGATCAACGCCTCGCGGTGCAGGCGCAGCACGGTGGTCGGTTCGCTGGCGACGACGTAGGCGGAGGGATGGTCGCTGTCGATGAAGCTGATCTCGCCAGCGCAGTCGCCCGGATGCAGGGTGCTGACCGGCTGGTTGTCGAGCGAACCCAGGTACACCGTCAGGTGCCCGGTGAGGACCATATAAAGGAAGTGGTTGCGGTTGAATGGCGACAGCAGGATTTCCCCGCGCTCCAGTTCACAGGCGCGGAAATCCTTGAGCAACTGCTCCAGATTGGCCGCGGCCACGTTCTGGAACAGGCGCAGGTGCTGGAGTTGGCGAATGTCCTCTTTCCACTGCGCGGCTTTCATGACGCAGCGGAAGTCGGATGGCGACTGATGATGTGCACGACTGACTCTCCCTGTAGTCCTCTTCGCACATTGAGCCATCAGTATTAGTCAGATTTGACTACTGGCAATTCGCAGGCAGCCCCGGCCGACCGGCGGTCGGCCGGGTGTTTCATCAGCTTTCCAGCCACTCCACGTGCACGGCGTAACCACCCAGTCGCTCGGCCAGTGCGGCGCGTGAGTCAAGGCTGAGGGCGCCGACGAACAAGCGAGCTTTCTGACCCAGGCGGTCATCGGCGACCACCTCGATGCGCGGTGCCGGGGCGAGGTGGCGGGTCTCGTCCTCGAACACGCGACGAATGGCATCCAGGCGCAGGGCGGGCTTGAAGGTCTTGCCGACCGCGGTGACGGGAATGGCGTCCAGCAGCCAGACATCCTTGGGCACCGCTGCACGCTCGGGCACGTGCTGGGCGGCGTGCGCCAGCAGTTCCGCCTCGCTCACCTGCGCGCCGGGCTTGAGCTGGATGTACACCACCGGCAGCTCGCCGGCCTTCAGGCACGGTTTGCCGACGGCGGCAGCCATGGCCACGGCGGGATGGCGGTGCAGGGCTTCCTCGATCATCTGCGGGTCGATGTTGTGCCCGCCGCGGATGATCAGGTCCTTGCTGCGCCCGGTGAGCCAGATGTAGCCGTCGGCGTCGATGCGGCCCAGGTCGCCGGTGTTGAACCAATCGCCGTCGACCCAGATGTCCTTGTTCTTGCTGGCCTGCAGGTAGCCCTTGAAGACGGTCGGCCCACGCAGGCAGATGTTGCCGATCTCGTCCACTTCGGCGTCGCGCAGATAGTGGCCGTCGCCGTCGAGGATCACCGACTTCAGTTCGCAGTAGGGCAGGCGCAGGCCGATGGAACCGGGGCGGCGCTCGCCGCCGCGCGGGTTGCAGCTGGTGCCGCAGGTGCCCTCGGTCATGCCGTAGCCTTCGATGATCGCCAGGCCCGTCTTCGCCTCGAACTGGCGGATCAGCTCCACCGGCATGGGCGCTGCGCCACACAGGGCGAAGCGCAGGCTGGAGAGGTCGCGCCCTTCACTGGGCACTTGCAGCAGGGCCGCGTAGATAGTCGGCACGCCGCTGAAGCTGGTGACCTTGTAGCGTTCCACCAGCTTCCAGAAATCCTGGATCAGCGTCGGGTTGCGATAGCCCTGCGGGCCGGCCAGCAGGACGTGGCCGCCGCGCATGAAGGGTGCGAGCCCGCTGACCATCACGCCGTTGACGTGGAACAGCGGCAGGCCGCAGAGCAGTACGTCGTGGCCGTCGTAGTCGGAGTTCAGGCCCATGATCTCGGCCATCGCCACTTCGTTGAAATGGCTGTGCGGCGCGAGTTTGGGGGTGCCGGTGGTGCCACCGGTGTGGAAGTAGGAGGCGACCTCGTCAGGGCCGATGACCCGGCCGCTTTCCAGGTGGTCGTCGGGACACTGGGCGAGCAGCTCGTCGAAGTCCAGTACGCCGTCGGGCAGCGCACCGCGCTGGGCCTTGATCGCCGAGCGCTGCGGCTCCGCCAGCAGGTTGGCGAGGTCGACGGTGACGATGGCGCTGAGTTCGGGCAGGTGGTCGCGCAGCGCTGCGACCTTGTCCCAGAGATCGGTGCCGGGGAAGGGGGCCAGGGTGACCAGTACACGGGAATCGGCGGCACGCACGAGCTCGGCGATGTGCCCCGGATCGAGCAGCGGGTTGATCGCGTTGACGATCCCCGCCGCTTCGCCGCCCCAGATCACGTAGTGGGTCTGCGGCAGGTTGGGCAGCAGGAACGACACCGAGGTGCCCGGCCGCACGCCCAGGCGATGGAAGGCGTTGGCCGCCTGGGTGACGCGGGAGAACAGTTCGGCGTAGCTGACCTGGATCGGCTCCTCGGCCGCCGAACCCTGCAGCAGGAAGCTCAGGGCGGTGGACGGGCCGAACTGCTGCGCCGAGCGGCGCAGCAGTTCGTAGGTGTTCGGCGGCAGGTCGCGGTCCTGCAGCGGGACCTGTTCCAGGGCTTGGACGTCACGCAGGCTGCTGATCGGGGCGTTCATGCTTCTTCTTGTTCTCCGCAGGGTCAGGGGATCACAGGCGCTCCCGCAGCCAGGCGCCGATATCGCCGAGTTCCTCGTTGCTCACTTCATGGCTCATCGGGTAGGTGCGCCACTGGGCGGGCACCTCGTTGGCCTGCAGGAAGTCATAAGCGGCGCGGCCCATGGCAGGCAGCACCACGTCATCGAAAGTGCCATGCAGGCAGAGCGCGGACAGTTGTCTTTTTGTAGCCGGCAGGCTTATGTCTTCGCTGAATGTCGGGCCATAGGTGGAGAGCGCCATGACCCCGCCCAGTTCGCCGTCCCAGCGCAGGTAGCCGGTGTGCAGCACCACGGCGCCGCCCTGGGAGAAACCGGCGAGGATGATGCGTTTAGGCGCGATGCCCTGATCGATCTGCCCCTGGATCAGCGCGATCACGCTATCGGCCGAGGCCTCCAGCTGCGCTTCGTCGATGGCGCGCGCCGGGGCCATGGCGAGGATGTCGTACCAGCTCGGCGCGGGCATGCCGTTGAACACGGTGACCGGACGGGTCGGCGCCTGGGGCAGGATGAAGCGTGTCGAGGCGAAGCTGCGCTGCAGCATCTGTGCTACCGGTTCGAAGTCGTAACGGTCGGCGCCCAGGCCGTGCAACCAAATGACGCAGGAGTCGGCGTTTTGGGCGGGTTCGAGGATCAGGGGCTGGGTCATGGAGGCTCCAGGATGGGGCAGGCGCTCTAGGATGGAGCGCCGCGTTCGGAATAGGGTGGAGAGGCGATGCAAGAAGATGTCGCATGGCCATAACTTGTGGGACTTGACTGCGCGAATTTGCAGGAACGTTCCTAGGCTGGTACGCCCCTTGCTATCACTGTTTCCAGGCTGTGCGGCCCCACTTCCGGTAACACTCTACCGACCCCATCCGGAAAGCTGTACCGGAAGTGGCGCCACCAAAGCCTTGGGCTGCTTCAGGGCCCGTCGTGCCGGCTGCGGTCAACAGTCGGTGCGGCGGGCCTTCGCCTTCACGCAATGATCCCTTGATAACCCGTTCCAGCGCGCAAGACCTGCGCGCTCGAAGGTGTGTTCGCGGCTTGGCGAAGGATTTTTCGCAGGCCGTCTAGACTCACTTTCAGGTCTCCATCCCGTTTGTTGTCTTGCTGGTGCCTCACGAGGGTACGGCGGTGGAACCGGGACTCCAAAACACTAAAAAAGCAACGGAGAAGATCGATGAAGATGGTGAAATCCACCCTGGCAGTGCTGACCACCGCCGCTGTGTTCGGTGTCAGCGGGCTTGCCCACGCCGGCGCCACCCTGGATGCCGTGAAGAAGAAAGGCTACGTGCAGTGCGGTATCAGTGACGGTCTTCCCGGCTTCTCCTACGCCGACGCCAAGGGCCAGTACAAGGGCATCGACGTCGATGTCTGCCGCGCCGTGGCGGCTGCGGTGTTCGGTGATGCGACCAAGGTCAAGTACAGCCCGCTGACCGCCAAGGAGCGCTTCACCGCGTTGCAGTCCGGCGAGATCGACATCCTCTCGCGCAACACCACCTGGACCAGCTCCCGCGACAGCGCCATGGGCCTGAACTTCGTCGGCGTGACCTACTACGACGGCCAGGGCTTCCTGGTGAACAAGAAGCTCGGCGTCTCCAGCGCCAAGGAACTCGATGGCGCCACCGTGTGCATCCAGGCCGGCACCACCACCGAACTCAACCTGTCCGACTACTTCCGTTCCAATAACCTGAAATACACCCCCATCACCTACGACACCTCCGACGAAAGCGCCAAGTCGCTGGAATCCGGCCGTTGCGACGTGCTGACCTCCGACCAGTCGCAGCTCTACGCCCAGCGCATCAAGCTGGCTGCGCCGGATGACTACGTGGTGCTGCCCGAAGTGATCTCCAAGGAGCCCCTCGGCCCGGCCGTGCGCCAGGGTGACGAGGAGTGGTTCGACATCGCCCGCTGGACGCTCTTCGCGATGCTCAACGCCGAAGAACTGGGCATCAACTCGAAGAACGTCGAGGAACAGGCCAAGAGCACCAAGAACCCGGACGTCGCGCGCCTGCTCGGCGGCGAGGGTGACTATGGCAAGGACCTCAAGCTGCCCAAGGACTGGGCGGTGCAGATCGTCAAGCAAGTGGGTAACTACGGCGAGATCTTCGACCGCAACGTCGGCGACGGCAGCGAGCTGAAGATCAAGCGCGGCCTCAATGCCCAGTGGAACAAGGGTGGTCTGCAGTACGCACCGCCGGTGCGCTGACCTGACCCAATCCGGCGCCCGGAGTCTGGGCGCCGGACTGTTTCGAACGACGTGAAGCCCACCGGGCGGTCGCGGGCGTAGCCCCGTGGTCGCCCGGCGGCCTTCCGAGAGGGCTTACATGCAGAATTCCATCAAGGCCCAGCGCCCGCGGGGGGTATCGCTCAACGATCCCGTCGTGCGCGGCTGGGCGTTCCAGGTCATCGCCGTCATCTGTGTGGTGGCGGTCGGCTGGTTTCTTTTCGACAACACGCAGACCAACCTGGCCCACCGCGGCATCCAGTCCGGTTTCGGTTTCCTCAACCACAGCGCCGGCTTCGGCATTTCTCAGCACCTGATCGACTACAGCGAAAGCGACACCTACGGACGGGTGTTCATGGTCGGCCTGCTGAACACGCTGCTGGTCACGGTGGTGGGGATATTCTTCGCCACCATCCTGGGCTTCATCCTCGGTGTGGCGCGGCTGTCGCCCAACTGGCTGATCCGCAAGCTGGCGACGCTGTACATCGAGACCTTCCGCAACATCCCGCCGTTGCTGCAGATCTTCTTCTGGTACTTCGCCGTGCTCGGCCCGCTACCCGGGCCCAGGCAGAGCATCAGCTTCGGCGACCTGTTCTTCGTCAACAACCGTGGCCTGCAGATGCCCGCGCCGGTCGCTGCGGATGGCCTCGGCCCGTTCATCGTCGCGGTGATCCTGGCACTGGTCGGCTGGGGGGTGATCTGGAAGTGGGCCAAGGCCCGCCGCCATGCCACTGGCAAGGATTTCCCGGTGTTCCTCAGCGGCGTGGCGCTGCTGGTGGTGTTGCCGGGGCTGGTGTCCCTGGTGGCCGGCGCGCCATTCCACTGGGACGTGCCGGTGCTGCAGGGCTTCAACTTCCGCGGCGGCTGGGTGGTGATCCCTGAACTGGTGTCGATCGTCCTCGCCCTGTCGGTCTACACCGCCGCCTTCATCGGCGAGACGGTCCGCGCCGGCATCCAGGCGGTCAGCCACGGTCAGACCGAGGCCGCCGGTTCCCTTGGGCTGCGCCCCGGCCAGACCCTGCGCCTGGTGATCATCCCGCAGGCGCTGCGCGTGATCATCCCGCCGCTGACCAGCCAGTACCTGAACCTGGCGAAGAACTCCTCGCTGGCGGCCGCCATCGGCTATCCGGACATGGTCTCGCTGTTCGCCGGCACGGTGCTCAACCAGACCGGCCAGGCCATCGAGACCATGGCGATCACCATGAGCGTGTACCTGGCCATCAGCATCAGCATTTCGCTGCTGATGAACTGGTACAACAAGCACATCGCGCTGGTCGAGCGCTGATCCGTATAGAGAGCAGAGAATTTCATGACTACTCATACTTTCAAGCCCGACCTGCCGCCACCGTCGACGAGCGTGGGCGTACTCGCCTGGCTGCGTGCCAACCTGTTCTCCAGCTGGTTCAACACGCTGCTGACATTGGTCGGCATCTACCTGGTCTACCTGATCGTACCGCCGCTGCTGGAATGGGCGATCATCAAGGCCGACTGGACCGGCACCACCCGCGCCGACTGTTCCCGCGAGGGCGCCTGCTGGGTGTTCATCGGTTCGCGCTTCGGTCAGTTCATGTACGGCTTCTACCCCGAGGAACTGCGCTGGCGCGTGGACCTCACCGTGCTGTTCGTGGTGTTCGGCGCGGCGCCGCTGTTCCTCAAGCGCTTCCAGTACAAGGTGAAGTACGGCCTGGGCTTCCTCGTGGCGCTGCCGATCGTGGCCTACTGGCTGCTGCATGGCGGCTTCCTCGGCCTGGAAACCGTGCCGACCAGCGCCTGGGGCGGCCTGATGCTCACCGTGGTGATTGCCGCGGTCGGGATCTGCGGGGCGATGCCGCTGGGCATTCTGCTGGCGCTGGGGCGGCGTTCGAAGATGCCAGCGATCAAGGTCATCTGCGTGACCACCATCGAGTTCTGGCGCGGCGTGCCGCTGATCACCGTGCTGTTCATGTCCTCGGTGATGCTGCCGTTGTTCCTGCCCGAAGGCATGAACCTCGACAAGCTGCTGCGGGCCATGGTGATGGTGGTGCTGTTCGAGGCTGCCTACATCGCCGAGGTGGTTCGCGGCGGCATGCAGGCCATTCCCAAGGGGCAGTACGAAGCCGCGGCCGCCATGGGCCTGGGTTACTGGCGGACCATGGGCCTGGTGATCCTGCCGCAGGCGCTGAAGCTGGTGATCCCCGGCATCGTCAATACCTTCATCGCGCTGTTCAAGGACACCAGCCTGGTGATCATCATCGGCCTGTTCGACTTCCTGAATAGCATCAAGCGCGCCACCGCGGACCCGGCCTGGCTGGGCATGGCCACCGAAGGCTATGTCTTCGCGGCAGTCGTCTACTGGATTTTCTGTTTCAGCATGTCCCGCTACTCCATGCACCTGGAGCACAAGCTGGACACCGGCCACAAGCGTTAGGAGTTCATCATGTCTGAAGCCACCAACAAGACCGCGCAGCCGGCCATCGGCGATCACGTGATGATCACCATGAAGGGCGTGAACAAGTGGTACGGCCAGTTCCACGTGCTCAAGGACATCAACCTGGAGGTCAAACAGGGCGAACGCATCGTACTCTGCGGGCCGTCCGGTTCGGGCAAGTCCACCACCATCCGCTGCATCAACCGCCTGGAGGAACACCAGCAGGGCAGCATCGTGGTCGACGGCACCGAACTGACCAACGACCTCAAGCAGATCGAGGCGATCCGCAGCGAAGTGGGCATGGTGTTCCAGCACTTCAACCTGTTCCCGCACCTGACCGTGCTGCAGAACTGCATCCTCGCGCCCATGTGGGTGCGCAAGATGCCCAAGCGCCAGGCCGAGGAAGTCGCCATGCATTACCTGGAGCGCGTGCGCATCCCGGAGCAGGCCCACAAGTTCCCCGGCCAGCTCTCCGGCGGCCAGCAGCAGCGCGTGGCGATCGCTCGGGCGCTGTGCATGAAGCCGAAGATCATGCTGTTCGACGAACCGACCTCGGCACTCGACCCGGAGATGGTCAAGGAGGTGCTCGACACCATGATCGGCCTGGCGCAGAGCGGCATGACCATGCTCTGCGTGACCCATGAGATGGGCTTCGCCCGCACCGTGGCAAACCGGGTGATCTTCATGGACAAGGGCGAGATCGTGGAGCAGGCGCCGCCGGACCAGTTCTTCGACAACCCGCAGTCGGACCGCACCAAGCTGTTCCTCAGCCAGATCCTGCATTGACTTCGGAGCAAGTGAACCCTCTCCCCAGCCCTCTCCCTGAAGGGAGAGGGTGCCGTTCGGCGCGCGTGGCGAGAGTGGTGTCATCCTGACGTTCTGCAACGTTTCCGGCGGAAACTGGAGTTCGCTCCCGCTCGGATAATCCCCTGTCCCTTCGGAGCGGGGCGCGCAGCCAGGGGCAGGGAAAGGACAACCGCACGCCATAGTCCGCTACTTATTCGCACGCTCGTCTCCCGCGATGGCGAGCCCCCGGCGCAACGGCGTATGCTGCCGATTCCACCGCCACAAGGTGCGCATCGCGAAACCGGCTGAACTCGGCCGCCCCATCGGTGTTCCCATGTGCAGTGGTTTGTCAGGGATGGGCTAACGTTTGAAGTAGCTCGCCTGCATCCGCCGTTAAAGGAAGAGAGCCGACGTGAACCTGATCCTATCGCCAATGAACCTCAGCAAAGCCAAGGCCTGGGGCGCCCACGCGGTGACCTCCAGCGGTGTCATCCTCGCGCTGCTCGCGCTCCTGGCGCTGGTCGACAACAGGCCGCAGGCCTGCCTTCTCTGGCTGGGCGTGGCGCTGCTGGTGGATGGCCTGGACGGCACTCTGGCGCGCAAGTTCGACGTCAAGGCGGTGCTGCCACACTTCGATGGTTCGACCCTGGACCTGGTGATCGACTACCTCACCTACGTCTTCATCCCCGCGATCTTCATCTACCGCTACGTGCCGCTGCCGGTGCATACCGAGCTGCTGGCGGTCGGGGTGATCCTGGTGTCCTCGCTGTTCTGCTTCTGCAACGTCAACATGAAGAGCAAGGACAACTACTTCGTCGGCTTCCCGGCCGCGTGGAACGTGGTGGCGGTGTACTTCTTCGTGCTCGAGCTGCACCCCTGGGTCAGCTTCGTCACCGTACTGGTGCTGGCTGCGTTGACCCTGACCCGCATGAAGTTCCTGCACCCCTTCCGCGTACGCCAGTTCATGCCGCTGAACATCGCCGTGACCTTCGTCTGGATGCTCAGCAGTGCGCTGTTGATCCTCCAGCAGCCGATCGACCAACCCTGGTTGCTGGGCCTGTGGTTCGCGGCTTCGGCTTACTTTGTCGGCGTTTGCGTGTGGCGCACGGCGATGGAATGGTTCCACTGAGAGACTACGTGTAGGAGCGAGCTTGCTCGCGAACCGCCCGGCACTGAAGCTGCCGGAAGATGGTTCGCGAGCAAGAACTAGGCGTCCCCCTCGCTCCTACAGCTCCCGCAAGTTCTAAGCCTGCCGCCCCAGCATCCGCTGCCGGAAAGCCCCCGGCGTCTCCCCGCATACCTGCTTGAACAGCCGCGCGAAGCTCGCCCGGTCGGCGTAGCCGACATCACTGGCGATGCGCTCCAGCGAGCGCCCCGGATCGCCCAGCGCTTCCTGTGCCGAAGCGATACGCAGGCGCTGCACGTAATCGTTCGGTGACATCCCCACCTGCTCGCGAAAACGCCGCAACAGCGTGCGCGTGGAGCAGTGCACGCGCTGCGCCAGGCTGGAGAGGTCGAAGGGTTGCGCATAGTTGTCCTCCAGCCAGGCCAGCAGCGGCTCCAGTGGCGAACCGGCCGGCAGCGGGTCGGGTAAGAGGGGAGTGAAGCGCCGCTGACGGCCTCGCCCGTGCTCGAACACCAGGGTCGCCGCCGCGCGCCGCGCCAGGGCGGCGCCGGCATGGCGTTCGATCAGGTACAGGCACAGGTCCAACCCGGCCTGGGCGCCGCCGGAACAGAGGCGACCGTTGTCGTCGGTGCACAGGGCGTCGATGTCCAGCCGCACCTGGGGATAGCGCGCCCGGAATGCCGTCTCCAGCGCCCAATGCGTGGTGGCGCGACGACCATCCAGCACGCCGGCTTCGGCCAGCAGGAAAGCGCTGCTGCACAGGCTGCCAAGCTGCACGCTGGCAGGGGCGCGACGTAGCCAGGCAAGCAGTGGCTGATTGGCGGTGAATGTGGCGTCGATATCCGCGCCGGTGGCGGGAATCAGCAGCAGGTCGCAGCCGGCGGCGAGATCGAGCCCGCCCTCCACCGCCACGCGGCCGAAGGACAGGTCCACCGGCTCACCCTCGGCACTGACCCGCAGTACCTCGAAGTGGCGCTCGCCCGCCAGGCGGTTGGCGAGGTGGAAGCTGTCCATGGCCAGGCCAAGGCTGGAACACAGGGTTTGCGGGCAGACGAACAGGGCTATCCTGAACATGGCGTCTCACTGTGCTCGTGTAAGAAACTTGGCGCTATTGATCATAATGTTGTCCATAACGCCAGTCGTGTCCAGTCGAGCCCCTGTGGATACTGCGTCCATTGCCCACCGACACGAGCGCACCATGGCCCATCCCAACGCCCAGTTGATCGAACGTTTCTACCAGGCCTTCCAGCGCCGCGACGGCGAAGCCATGGCCGCCTGCTACAGCGCCGATGTGCAATTCAGCGACCCGGTCTTCACCGACTTGCACGGCGCCGAGGCCGGGGACATGTGGCGCATGCTCACCGCTCGCGCCCAGGACTTCTCGCTGACCTATGAGGGCGTCGAGGCGGATGGGCAGCGGGGTTCGGCTCGCTGGGTGGCGTCCTACACCTTCACCCAGACCGGTCGGAAAGTGACTAATCACATCCGGGCACATTTCCACTTTCGCGACGGATTGATCTGTCAGCACGTAGACAGCTTCGACCTCTGGAGGTGGTCGCGCCAGGCCCTCGGCGCCAAGGGAGCCCTGCTGGGCTGGGCGCCGCCGGTGCAGGCGGCAATCCGCGCGCAAGCCGCGAAAGGCCTCGCGGCCTACCGCGCACAACGAGCAGGGAAAGCCTGATAGAGGGCTTTCGGGCTCGCCCGTGGCGGCGGGATAGGCTTAAATGACAGGCGACTGAGAACCGGACGCCGCCATGATCACTCTTTTCCAGTTCCCGCCCGCCTTCAACGTGCCCAACGTCAGCCCCTTCTGCCTGAAGCTGGAGACCTTCCTGCGCCTCGCCGGGCTGGAGTATCAGGTCAAGCCTGTGATGGACCCGCGCAAGGGGCCCAAGGGCAAGCTGCCGTTCATAACGCTGGACGGCAAGGCCATCGCCGATACGGCGATCATCATGCGTACGCTGCAGCAGTACTACGAATTCGACCTGGACGCGGGGCTCGACGCCCGTGGCCGCGGTTGGGCTGTATCGATCACCCGTCTGTGCGACGAGCACCTGGTGCCGCTGCTGGTGTACTTCCGCTGGCTCGACGAGCAGGGCTTCCGCCAGGTGAAAGACGTGATGTTCCGCGGAATTCCCGCACCGCTGCGCCCGGCAGTGGGCATGCTGATGCAACGCAAGATCCGTGGCGACCTGAAGGGCCGCGGCCTGATGCGCCATAGCCGCGACGAGTTGCTGGGCTTCGCTCGCGATGACCTCGAAGCCCTGGATGGCATGCTCGGCGACCTGCCGTACTTCGGTGGCGCCCAGCCGTGCAGCGCCGATGCCGCCACCTACGGCGTGCTGGCCAACCTGATCCTCAGCACCCTGGAAACGCCGCTCAACGACATGGCGCGCAGCTACGAACGCCTGGTCGGCTACTGCGACCGCATGCAGGCGCGGGTCTGGGCGTCGTGACCGCGGCCGAACCCAAACCCTGGTTCGTCTACCTGGTGCGCGCCGAGAATGGCGCGCTCTACTGCGGCATCAGCGACGACGCCCAACGCCGATTCGAAACCCATCGCACCGGCAAGGGCGCGCGCTTCTTCCACTCCAGCCCGGCCCAGGCGCTGGTCTACGTCGAGGCCTGCCCCGGCAAGGGTGACGCCCTGCGCCGTGAGCGCGCGATCAAGGCGCTGTCCAAGAAAGCCAAGGAACACCTGGTGCTGGCCAATCCGTTCGCCATCAACGCCGTGGATGTCGTCCCATCCGAGGGATGAGGTAGGACTCGCGCGAAGCACGGGTTAAGCTGCCGGACCACTTTGCGGCCGCTGGAGCCCACCATGTCCGAGCTGATCCTGCACCACTACCCGACTTCGCCGTTCGCCGAAAAGGCGCGCCTGATGCTGGGCTTCAAGCAGCTGCCCTGGCGCTCGGTGACCATCCCGCCGCTGATGCCCAAGCCGGACCTGATGCCGCTTACCGGTGGCTACCGCAAGACGCCGGTGCTGCAGGTCGGCGCCGATATCTATTGCGACACCGCGCTGATCGCCCGCCGCCTGGACCAGGAAAAGGCCGTGCCCGCCCTGTTCCCGGAAGGCCACGAATTCACCGTTGCGAGCTTCTCGCTGTGGGTCGATTCGGTGGTGTTCCAGCACGCGGTCAGCCTGGTGTTCCAGCCCGAATCCATTGCCATGCGCTTCGGCAAGCTGCCGCCGGAGTTTCTCAAGGCCTTCGTCGCCGACCGCAGCCAGCTGTTCAGTGGCGGCACGGCCAGCAAACTGTCGGCCGAGCAAGCCAAGCACCAGTGGCCGACCTTCATGGCGCGGGTCGAGGAGCAACTGGCCCGCGAAGACGGCGATTTCCTGTTCGGCGAACCTTCGGTAGCCGATCTGTCCCTCGCCCACTGCCTGTGGTTCGTCAAGGCCACACCGGTCACCTCACCGCTGGTCGACGCCTACCCGGCAGTCAGTGCCTGGCTCGCTCGTGTATTGGGCTTTGGCCATGGTGCGCCGAGCGAAATGAGCAGCGAAGAAGCCATCGCCGTGGCGCGCGTCAGCCAGCCCGCTGCAGTGCCCCAGGAAGACTTCGTCGATCCCAACGGCTTCACACCCGGCCAGCGCGTGGTGATCGCCGCCACCGACTACGGCTGCGATCCGGTGGAAGGCGAACTGGTGCACGCCGGGCTGGAAAGCCTGATCCTGCGTCGCGAAGACCCGCGCGCGGGCATCGTTCACGTGCACTTCCCGCGTATCGGTTTCAGCATCCGCCCGGCCTGAGCCCGGCGGGACCGGGGCACTGCCGCGTCACCGGGGTGCGCAGGCGTGGCAGGTTCTCGGCCATTTCGCGGAAGTGCTGCAGGCGCTCGTAGCAGAGCGCCATTTCCCCGCTGTTGCTGTTGTACCAGGCGTCCGGTGCGCCGCAGCTGACCAGCTGGATCGTCAGTGGACGCGGCGGGCGGAACAGGCGGAACACCTCGTCCACCATCCGTTGCAGATGATCGCCGTCACGTAGCAGGGCGATCAGCGGCAGCGTCGCATCGCGGTCCACTGCCGGCGCGTCGTAGTTCAGACGCAGCGCGGCGCGGTGCTGGATCGACGAATGCCGTCGCGCGTGGCGAATCCACTCGAACGCCTTGCTGGCCTGCTGGAACTCCTGGTCGCAGTACACGGCACGTTCGTAGGGCAGCCCGGTCAGGGGTGGCAGCCAGTCCAGGCGCGCCATGTCGCTGCCGTAGAGCAGGCAGGCGATGTTGTAGTAGCGCTGTTCGTCCAGCGGATGGCTGTCCCAGGCCAGCACCTGGTCCGGCGGCGGCTTGGGGGTCTGCCATTCCAGGCGCCAGTAATCGGCGATGTCCAGCAGGCGCGCGTCCACCTCGTCGCGCGGCAGCTTCGCGTAAAGGCGGAACAGCAGGATGAAGCCGAGCTGGTCCGCCGCGTCCTCCTCGCGTCCGAGCACCGGAAGGTCGTACTCGGCGATCAGCATGTGCCCCATCTCGTGCATCACGCTGAATTCGGCGTTGGCCAGCACGAAGCGCGCGACGTTGGGCGGGAGCGGCTGCGGCGTCGGGTCAGCGAAAAGGAGGTTGGCGCAGAGCAGCAACAGCAACGCGAGGTACGAGCAGTGCATCCGGGGATGCCCGGAGAGCGGGGACGCTACGACAGTGACGGCGTACAAGGCGGGCATGGCGGCCACCGCGAGCGAGAGGCGCCTGACTTGACTCTAGCAGCCGCACCGCGCGGGCTGCGGGGCGTTTTGTCGGAAGTCCGTGCAGCGCTCGTTTGAGCCCTCTGCCCTGCAGGTTCGCGAGCAAGAACTGGGCGTCCCCCTCGCTCCTGCAGCTCGCCGGAGTGCCCAGTGGGCTTTTTGCAGGAGCGAGCTTGCTCGCGAACCGCCCTGCGCCCAATCGTCACCCACAAAAAAGCCCATCGCGAGATGGGCTTTCTTGTGGGTGAAAAACCGTCAGTCCTTGCGGCGCTTGAGCTGGTCCTGCAACTGCGTCGGCAGGCCGCGGATGATCAGCATGTCGCGCTCCTCGTCGTACTCCACCTTGCTGCCCAGCAGGTGCGCCTCGAAGCTGATCGACAACCCCTCGGCACGGCCGGTGAAGCGGCGGAACTGGTTGAGGGTGCGCTTGTCCGCCGGGAWYTCYGGCGACAGGCCGTAATCCTTGTTGCGGATGTAGTCGTAGAAGGCGCGCGGCGCCTGGTCGTCCATCAGYTCGGAGAGYGCGTCCAGGGCCATCGGCTCGCCGATCTTCGCCTGGCTGGTGGCGTAGTCCACCAGTACGTCGGTCTTCTCGCGGGCCTGCTCTTCGGGCAGGTCTTCGCTTTCCACGAAGTCGCTGAAGGCCTTGAGCAGGGTGCGAGTCTCGCTCGGCCCGTCGACGCCCTCGGTGCAGCCGATGAAGTCGCGGAAGTAGTCCGAGACCTTCTTGCCGCCCTTGCCCTTGATGAACGAGATGTACTGCTTGGACGTCCTGTTGTTGCGCCACTCGGAAATATTGATCCGCGCAGCCATGTGCAACTGGCCCAGGTCCAGATGGCGCGACGGGGTGACTTCCAGCGCCTCGGTGACCGCCACGCCTTCGCTGTGGTGCAGCAGGGCGATGGACAGGTAATCGGTCATGCCCTGCTGGTAATGGCAGAACAGCACGTGGCCGCCGGTGGAGAGGTTGGACTCCTCCATCAGCGTCTTCAGGTGTTCCACCGCCTGCTTGGAGAAGGCGACGAAGTCCTTGCCGTTGTCCAGGTACTCGCCCAGCCAACCGCTGAACGGGTAGGCGCCGGACTCGCCCTGGAACAGGCCCCAGGCCTTGTTCGGCTTGGCGTTGTAGCTCTCGTTGAGGTCGGCCATCAGGTTCTCGATGGCCTGGGAGTCGCCCAGCTCGGCATCGCGCGCATGCAGCGTCGCGGGGTTGCCGTCGGGCTTCTTGTCGATCAGGTGGACGATGGCGTGGCGAATCGGCATGGCGGACCCGGATGTTCAGTGCCGGCGCCGCCGCACGCATCGAAGCGGCGGCAGGGCGGGCGGATTGGAAAACGCCAGAGTTTACCCGACAAGGCGCCGGGATGCGCGACGCCGATCAGTCCGCCGCCGGTGCCAGCCCCTCGTCGCGCTCGCGC
Source organism: Pseudomonas sp. AU11447 (assembly GCF_001672555.2). Lineage (NCBI taxonomy): Bacteria > Pseudomonadati > Pseudomonadota > Gammaproteobacteria > Pseudomonadales > Pseudomonadaceae > Pseudomonas > Pseudomonas sp. AU11447. The sequence goes on from NZ_LZDG02000043.1 coordinate 56,883, forward strand.
CGATTGCGGCGCAGCTGGCGCAGGCGGCGGATCACGTAGTTCAGGTGCAGGTGCAGCTCGTACAGCTCGTTGTAGTAGGACAGCGGCACCTCGACCTTGGCCAGCTCGGCTTCCAGTTGTTCCAGGCGTTCGATTTCGGTGCTCAGCTCGGCGCTGCCGGTACGTTCGTCCAGGCGCCGGTCGATTTCGCGCAGGTAACGGTACCAACGGTAGATGCGCGCGCGGATGCGCCAGCGGTACAGCGGGCCGATGGATTTGAGCAGCGGGATAAGGATGGCGATGAAGGGAATCAGCAGGATGATGTAGCGGTCCGCCAGCGAGGCGATGCGGAACGGCAGGAAGCGCTGCAGCAGCGGCGGTCCGCTCTTGTAATAGCGCTCGGCGTCTTCCTGCAGCGCCAGGGTGCGCGGCTCGGCGCTGGGGAAGGCGCCGGCCGGGTCCAGCAGGGTGCCGCTCTTCATCACGGCTCGCGCGGCCTCCAGGATCAGCGGAGTGAGCGCCGGGTGGAAGTCGCCATTGACCACCAGAGTGGCAACCGGCGAAAGCGTAGCGAGGTCCTGGTCGGGCACGTTCTGCGCGAGATTCAGCAGGCCCTCGCTGACATCGACGCGCTTGAGAAAGGGAATCCGCGCCTCGTACGCGTGGGCACGGCGAAAGCCGGTGAGCGTGAGCTCGGGGCTGGCCGCCAGGCGCTGCACCAGCGGGTTCTCCGCCGGGCCGACGAAGAAGGCCGCGTCCAGCTGGCCGGCCAGCAGTTCGTTGGCCACCGCGTTGCCGCCGCGCGCCTGCCAGCCTGCCGGCAGGGGCTCGGTGGGAATCTCGTTGGCCTTGAGGATGGCCTGGGTCACCGCTTCGGTGCCGCTGCCTTCGCCACCGATGGCGACGCGCAGGGCGAGCAGGTCGGCCAGGCGGTCGATCTTTGCCTCGCGGCGCTGGAACAGCCATAGCGGCTCCTGGAACATCGCGCCGAGGGTTTGCAGGTGCTCGCGCTGCTTGGGCTCAAGCTGCTGCTCCTGGCCGCTCTGCACCAGTGCCAGGTCCACACCGCTCTTGCCGTCCAGCAGCTTGCCCAGGTTCTCCCGCGAGCCGGCAGTGCGCACCAGTTGCAGGTCGAAGCCCTGTTTGGCCAGTTCCTCCTTCAGGCGCTGGCCGAACACCGCGTAGCCGCCGCCCGGTGCACCGGTGGCCAGGGTCGCGCTCATCGGCGGCGGCGGGGCGACGAAGTAGAAGACGGCGGCGACCAGTGCGGCCAGCACCGGCACCAGCCAGAGGTTGGCGCGGACCAGGATGGCGAGGTCCTTGAGCATGTTCAGAAGGCGTTGCATGGGAAGTCCTTGTGACGACGTGCTGTCCTGAAAAGATAGCCAGCCTGTGCGGCGGCGGCCGGCGAATACGCCCTCGATGGAGCTTGAACCGCTATCATCCCCAGCTTCGAAATACGGCTGCGGACTTCACGGCATGCGCATTCTCCATACCTCCGACTGGCACCTGGGCCAGCATTTCATGGGCAAGAGCCGCGAGGCCGAGCACCAGGCGTTCTGCTCCTGGCTGATCGAGCAGGTGCGCGAGCAGGCCGTGGATGCGGTGATCATCGCCGGTGACATATTCGACACCGGCGCGCCGCCCAGTTATGCCCGCGAACAGTACAACCGCTTCATCGTTGAGCTGCGGGACACTGGCGCGCGCCTGGTGGTATTGGGTGGAAACCACGACTCGGTGGCGATGCTGGAGGAGTCCCGCGACCTGCTCGCTTGCCTCGATACGCAGGTGATCGCCGCGGTCGGCACCGACCTCGAGCGCCAGTTGCTGGTGCTGCCGCAACGTGACGGCCAGCCCGGCGCGATTCTCTGCGCGATCCCCTTCATTCGCCCACGCGACGTGCTCACCAGCCAGGCCGGGCAGAGTGCGCAGGACAAGCAACTGGCGCTGCAGCAGGCGATCCAGGCGCACTACCACGAGCTGTTCGAGCGCGCCGAGGCGCAGCGCGACGCCCTCGGCCGGCACCTGCCGATCATCGCCACCGGCCATCTCACCACCGTGGGCGCGAGCGCCAGCGAGTCGGTGCGGGAAATCTACGTCGGTACCCTGGAAGCCTTTCCCACCAGCGCCTTCCCGGCGGCGGACTACATCGCCCTTGGCCACATCCACCGGCCGCAGAAGGTCGGCGGCCTGGAACACATCCGCTACAGCGGATCGCCCATTGCGCTGAGCTTCGACGAGGCCACACAGGGCAAGGAAGTACTGCTGGTGGACCTGGATGACAGTGGCCTGCGCAGCGTCACCGCGCTGCCGGTGCCGCGCTTCCAGCCGCTGAAATCGGTGACCGGCAGCCTTGCCGAACTGCCCGCCGAACTGGCCCGCGTCGCCCGTGAAGGCAGTGCGGAGCAACCCGTCTGGTTGGAAGTCATGGTGCACACCGATGACTACTTGACCGATATCCAGCTACGCGTCGAGAAGCTTTGCGAAGAGTTGCCGGTGATCGTCCTGCGCACCCGCCGCGAGCGCGGCACCGCGCAGGCGGCGCTGTTCAGCGAAGCGAAGGAAACCCTCGACGAGCTGAGCCCCGAGGATGTGTTTCGCCAGCGGCTGGACGCCGAGGAACTGGACGCACCGCTGCGCGAACGGCTGACCGGGCTCTACCGACAGGTCGTCGCCGACCTGCAGGAGGAGCGCTCGTGAGAATCCTCAGCCTGCGTCTGAAGAACCTCAATTCGCTGAAGGGCGAATGGAAGATCGATTTCACTGCCGAACCTTTCGCCGGCAACGGCCTGTTCGCCATCACCGGGCCGACCGGAGCGGGCAAGACTACCTTGCTCGATGCCATCTGCCTGGCGCTGTACCACCGTACGCCACGCATGAGCGTGCTGTCGCAGAGCGGCAACGAGCTGATGACCCGGCATACCGCCGACTGTCTCGCCGAAGTCGAGTTCGACGTGAAGGGACAGCCCTATCGCGCCTTCTGGAGCCAGCGTCGCGCCCGCGACAAGGCCGAGGGCGCGCTGCAGGCGCCGAAGGTGGAGTTGGTGCGCATCGACCGCGCCACCGGCGCGGGGCAGATCCTCACCGACAAGATCAACGACAAGCTCAAGCAGACCGAGACCCTCACCGGCCTCGACTTCGAACGCTTCACCAAATCCATGCTGCTGGCCCAGGGCGGGTTCGCCGCCTTCCTCGAGGCCAACGCCAACCAGCGCGCGGAGTTGCTGGAGGAACTGACCGGGACGGAAATCTACGGCCTGATTTCCCAGCGCGTCTTCGAGCGCACCCGTGAGGTTCGCGGAGCGCTGGACCAACTGCGCGCCCGCGCCGATGGCTTTGAACTGCTCAGCGCCGAACAGCGCAGCGAGCTGGAGCTGCAGGGCCGCGATGCTGCGGTGCAGGAAGCGGCTTTGCAGGCGCAGCAGTCGGCCCTCCAGGCGCAGCGTCGCTGGCGCGAAGACCTCAGCCGCGCGCAGCAGCAGGTCGAGCAGGCCGGCGCAAAAGAATCCGCTGCCCGCGAGGCGCTGGAGCAGGCGCGACCCGATCTGCAGCGCCTGGCGGACAGCGAGCCCGCTGCGCGTCTGCAGCCATTGCACCAGGCCTGGCGAAGCACCCGGGAGAATGTCGAACAGGGCCGCACGGCGCTGGAGGACAACCTCGCTCAGCAGGCGCTCCGGCGCGAAGAGATCGCCCAGGCGTTGTGGGCGGCGAACCAATATGCTCAGCAGGCGCTGGATGCCTGCGAGGGCGAGCGCAAGGCCCTTGGCGAGCAGCGGCAGGAGCTGCAGGCGCGCCTGGCGCAGTACCCGCAGCGAGCGAAGCTCGGTGAGCTGCTCGGCGGCTGGCGGGCACAGTTCGCCCAGCGTTCGCGCCTGGCCCAGGCCATTGCCGACTTGCAGCGGCAGGCGCAGACGGCCGACCAGGCATTGCAGAGCGCGACGACACAGCGGCAGACCCTGCAAGGCAACGTCGCTTTCATGCAACAGCAGGTCGAGTCGGCAGGCGCACAGGAGGGCCAGCATCAGCAGCAGCTCTCGGCGTTGCTGGGTGGAGCTACCGACGGTGAGCTGCGTGAGCGGCTGCAGCAAGGGCAATTGTACAGCCGTGGGCTGGACCGCCTGGAGCAACTGGCCCGGGCCCGCGCCGAGGCCGCCGCGCAACTGGCGCGCTGCCAGCCGGAGCTGGAGGCGCTGCACCAGCGCAAGGCCGAGCGCGAAACGGTTATCGTCGCGTTGCGCGAGCGTTATCAGACGACCAAGCAGCAGGTTGCCGACAAGGAAAAGCTCCTGCAGCAGGAACAGCGCATTCACCAGCTGGAGCACCTGCGTGCGCAGTTGCAGCCCGGCGAGGCGTGCCCATTGTGCGGCTCACAGGAACACCCGGCGGTGGCGGCCTACCAGGCGCTGGATGTGTCCTCGACACAGGCGGCGCTGGAGCAGGCGCGCCAGCAATTGGCCGAGCTGGAAAGCGAGGGCATTGCCCTGCGTGGCGAGCTGGCCGGGCTGGACGCACAACTGCAGCAGGGACAGCGCCAGCTGGACGACGCGCGAGCCGCGCTGGCACAGCATCAGCAGGCATGGCAGCAGCAGTGCACGGAGCAAGGAATCGCGCTGGACGACGACCAGCAGCTCCGCGCCGAACGTGAGCGCCACGAGGCCGCGCTGACGGCATTGCAGCAGCAGCTGAAAACCCTGGAAGAGCACCGGCACCAGCTCCAGCAGGCACAACAGCAACGCCAGCGCGCCGAGCGCGATCACGCCGAGGCCGTGCAGCAACTGGCGCTGTTCGACCAGCAACAGACTCATGAACGCCAGCGCCAGGAAGAGCGCGCGCAGCAGCTCGCGACCCAGCGCGCGGACCTGTTACAGCAGGACCAGGCGTTGGCCGCCACACTCGGCGAGCTGGGCTACAGCGTGCCGGAAGACGGCGAGCAGTGGCTGACCGAGCGCTCGGCTGAGTGGCAGCAATGGCAGCAGGACCAGCAGCGCAGCCAGGAACTGGCAGCGGCTGAGCGTGATGCCGAACAGGCTGCCCGCATGGCGCAACAGCTCGCAGCGCAATGGCAGCAGCGCTGGCAGGCCGCCGGCTTCGATGCGCGCCAGCCGCTGGTGATACAGGCGGCGCCGCAGCAGGCTCTGATGCAGGCGGAGGAGCAACTGGCCGCCGCACAGCGCCAGGCCGACGCCTTGCAGGGCCGTGAGCAGTCGCTGAGCGAGCGGCAGGAGCAGGAGCAGGCACGTCTCGCCGAGCACCTGGCAAGCTGGCAGCAGGCACTGGCGGCGAGCCCCTTTGCCGACGAGTCGACCTATCTTGCCGCGCTGCTGGACGATGCCCAGCGCAGCGAACTCAGCCAACTGCGCCAGCGCCTGGAAACGGCAATTACCGAAGCCGTCACCCTGCGTGCCGCTGCTGCGCAGGATGTCGAGCGCTTGCAGGCAGAACCCCACGGCGAACTGCCGCTGGAGGAACTCGACCTGCAATTGCAGGCGCTCGCTGCGCAGTTGCGCGAGCTGGGTCAGCGCCAGGGCGAAATCCGCGCCCAGTTGCAGGGCGACGACAACCGTCGCGCCAGCCAGCAGAGCCTGTTCGCGGATATCGCGCGGCAGGAGGAGGAGCACGACCTCTGGCAGCGCCTCAACAGCCTGATCGGCGCCTCCGACGGCGCGCGTTACCGGCGCTTCGCCCAGGGCCTCACCCTCGATCACCTGGTGCACCTTGCCAACCGCCAGTTGCAGCGCCTGCATGGACGCTACCAACTGGCGCGGCGCAGCGATGGCGAGCTGGAGCTGGAGGTGGTGGATACCTGGCAGGGCGACACGGCGCGCGACTGCAAGACGCTGTCCGGGGGCGAGAGCTTCCTGGTCAGCCTCGCGCTGGCGCTGGCGCTGTCCGACCTGGTCAGCCACAAGACCAGCATCGACTCGCTGTTCCTCGACGAAGGTTTCGGCACCCTCGATGGCGAGACCCTGGAGGTCGCGCTGGATGCCCTCGACAGCCTCAACGCCACGGGCAAGACCATTGGCGTGATCAGCCACGTCGAGGCACTGAAGGAGCGCATTCCGGTGCAGCTCAAGGTGCACAAGGGCGTTGGCATGGGCTACAGCCAGCTCGACCAGCAGTTCCGATTCGACCCGGAGAAAGCCTGATGGGCCTCTCCGTGCGCCACTGCGAAGAAGGGGATCTGCCTGACTGGATCGAGCTGCGCCTGCAACTCTGGCCGGGCGATCATGCAGACGCGTTCGTTGCGGAGGCGCGGGACATTCTCGCGCAGCCGCAACGCTACGGCGCCTGGCTGGCCCGCGACGAAAAGGGCAGGGCGCTGGGGCTGGCGGAGGCCTCGGTGCGCAGCGATTACGTGAACGGCACGGAAGGCTCGCCGGTGTTGTTTCTGGAGGGCATCTACGTCCGTGAAGACGCCCGCCGGCAAGGCGTGGCGCGGGCTCTGGTGGGTGTGGTGCAGGCTTGGGGCGGCACGCTCGGCTGCGTGGATTTCGCTTCCGATGCGGCGCTCGACAATGCCGACAGCCATGCCCTTCATCTCGCCTTGGGCTTCGTCGAAACCGAGCGTGTCGTGTACTTCAGAAAGCCGCTGCGGGGTTGATCCACATCAGGCGGAACGCGAGCGCGGCACTGCGGTCAACTTGCAATCGACGTCAGGCGAGATAGGCTCAAGACCGCGTAAGTCAGCCGCTCCCGCCTGGGTCGGCATCCACAGGTATCGTGATCTTTCGTAGAGGTGATTGGTGATGAAGAAATCCGCATCGGCTCCGAAGAAACCCGCAGCGGCCAAACCCGCCGCGAAGCCGGCTGCGAAAGCGGCCAGCAAACCTGCCGCAAAACCGGCCGCTGCCAAGCCGGCCGCCAAGCCCGCTGCCAGCAAACCCGCTGCCGCGAAGACGGCTGCTGCCAAGCCTGCCGCCGCAAAACCGGCTGCTGCCAAGGCCGTCCCGCGCCGTGCGCCCGCGCTGGCCACGCCGTCTGACCTGAGCAAGAACGCTACCCGCGATTTGTCTGCGGCGCTCAATCGCCTGCTGGCGGACGTCTTCGCGCTCTACCTGAAGACCAAGAACTTCCACTGGCACGTGAGCGGTCCGCACTTCCGCGACTACCACCTGCTGCTGGATGACCACGCCACCGAGATCTTCGCGATGACCGACGCGATTGCCGAGCGCAACCGCAAGATCGGCGGCAACACCATCCGCTCCATCGGTCACATCGCGCGCCTCAAGCGCATCCTCGACAACGATGCCGAGTTCGTGCAACCGCTGGACATGCTGGCCGAGCTGCAGGAGGACAACAAATCGCTGACCTCCTACATGCGCGAGGTCCATGGCCTGTGCGACGAGTACCACGACATCGCCACTGCCAGCCTGATCGAGAACTGGATCGACGAGACCGAGCAGCGCACCTGGTTCCTCTTCGAGACCAGTCGCCGTGGTGATAACACCGGGCACTGATCGGTACGACAAGAAATACCAAGGCCGCCTTCGGGCGGCCTTGTTCTTTGTGGGAGCGAGCTTGCTCGCGAACCGAGTCACATCGGGCTCACCGGCAGGATTGTTCGCGAGCAAGCTCGCTCCTACAGGTCAGGGCTGGCTCTGCCAGAAGGTCGAGAATTCCTCGAAGGGGTAACGTGTGCCGTCGTAGCTGACGGTTTTTCGCACTGTCTTAGGTGCGCCGACATCGTCGCCTTCCTGTTCGCGCTGCACCTTCGCACTGACGATCAGGTCGGCGTAGCCATGGTGGCTTTCATTGCCCATGGCCAGGGTGAGTTGCGAGCGTTCGATCACCGTGCGCCGATCACTGCAAGTCTGGCCCTCCAACGTCGTCCACTGCCGCAGGTAGGTGCGGAAGACTTCCTTGAGCTTGGCGCCCTGCGGCGCGTAGAGGCTGAAGTCGTCGTAGGACCAGGCGTCCGGGCAGCTCGCGCCGCGCGCCACGCTGCCAATGACCAGGCCGAAACCGCGCACATCCGGCGCCAGGCGATAGCGGGCGGTGTCGAGCCACAGGCTGGAGCTGTCGATCTCCACCATGGCGTCCTCGCCGATGCTGTCGTCGACGCGCGTCACCAGCTTGCCGCTGGCCGTGTCGAACTGGCCGACCAGCAGGTTCAGGTTGCGCTCGCCGGGCTCGCTCTTGTCGTCCGCCGTGCTGTAGGCGACTGCGACCACTTCGAGCTTTGGATCATCCGGCCAGGCCTTGCAGGCAGCAGCGACCACCGGCGTTGCCGCACCGGACTCCGGTGCCTGCCAGCCCTGCTGGCCGAGCAGCCCGGCCAGGGTCTGCAGGGTGGCGCCGTCGCAGGGCTGTGCGGTGCGCTCCGCTGCGCCAACGCTACCGGCAAGTACCAGCAGCGCGGCGCAGGTCCATTTCCCTATGGGGTACATCAGTGGCTCCTTGTGCGGGTGGAGGATCAGCGACCTTCGCTGTCCTTCCACTTGTTCATCAGGGTGTTGGAAACCTGGCTTTCGTCGAGCAGCTTCTTCGCCGTCTCCACGCCGGCCACCGGCAGGCCGGCAGGGTCGAGCAGGCCGATCTGCACCAGCACGCTGGCCTGGTCCCAGTAGATGTGTTCGTGGCACAGCTTGTCGCCGCGGAAGCGGATCACGCCGAGCATGGGGATTTCCACGTACTTGCCGGTAGGCGGCACGCCGGGGAGCATCCAGTCGATCTCGGTGGAGTGGGTGAAGCACATGACGAATTCGTCCACCACCTGCAGCGCGCCGACGGTGCGGGAGATCGGCACCAGTTTCATGTCCGGCGGATTGCCGTGGACGAAATGGTTGCGGTAGAAGCGCGCCAGTTCGTCCTGGCCGACGCCGCCGGTCATGGTGGGAATGTGGTTGACGTAGGGTTGGGCGACCATGGTTGCCATGGTGGCGGGCACGTCGCGGGCGGCGAATTCGTGGTGGATGTGGTCTTCCCAGAGTTTCGACAGGTCGAAGTCCGGGCCGATCTCGCGCTTGAGCGCGCCGATGCTGCGCTCGTGGGCCATCAGCGCGGCGGGCTTGTCGAAGTGCATGCCGTTGGGGCGGGCGAAGGCGTGGTCGACGCCGGGGTAGCTGTAGATCTCCGCCTTCGGCAGTTTGCCCAGCACCTCGCCGATGGCCGCGCGGGCGTTGGCGTCGCAATACACGTCCTGCTCGGCGAAGTGCAGCACCAGGCGACCCCGGATGTTCTGCGCCTCGTCCAGCATGTGCTCGATGCCCATGCCGTAGTAGCCGACCGAGCAAGCCGCGTCGGTGCGCGCGGCGGTGAGGTAGGCGAGCTTGCCGCCCAGGCAGAAGCCGACGTAGCCGATGCCGCGATCTTCCACTTCCGGCAGTGCGCGCAGGGCGTCCATGGCGGCGGCGATGTCGTCCACGCCCTTGTCCACGTCGAAGCGCTGGAACAGGCCGATGGCCTGGCCGAACTCGGCCTCGCTGTAGCCCAGTTCGAGGTTGGGCTGCAGGCGCCAGAACAGGTCGGGTACCAGGGCGACGTAGCCTTCCTCGGCGTAGTTGTCGGCGATGCTGCGCATGTTGGCGTTGACGCCGAAGATCTCCTGGCCGATCACCACGCCGGGGCCACGCCCGCTGGCCGGTACCGCGAGATAACCGCTGAAGCTGCCGCTGCCGTCACGCGCGGCGATGCTGATGCTCTTGCCCATGTTCCTTGTCTCCCAGGCTCGTTGTTGTGTTGTTCTGGCGCGGCATAGGGTGCGTGCTGGCGCGCCTTCTGCCAAGTGGCCGATGGTGCGATGGCGGTTGACAGCATGCCGCTGCGGGACCACAACTCGGGTTCGGATCTCGCGTTCCCATGCAAAGGAGGACACCCACGATGCTGCTGCGCGCCCAGGCTTCGACCCTGCTGATCATCGACATCCAGGAACGCCTGTTCCCGGCCATTCACGCCAACGAGTCGGTGCTGGAACACAGCGCCTGGTTGCTGGCCATTGCGCGGCGGCTGGGCGTGCCGGTGCTGGCCACCGAGCAGTATCCGCAAGGGCTCGGGCCGACGCTGCCGGCGCTGCGCGACGAGCTGAGCGAGGGCGAAGTGCTGGAAAAGATCGCCTTCTCCGCCGTCACCGATCCCGGCCTGTTGCAGATGCCCGGCGGCGATCGCCGGCAGTTCGTGGTGTGCGGCACCGAGGCGCATGTCTGTGTGCTGCAGACGGTCCTCGGCCTGTTGGCGGAAGATCGCGAAGTGTTCGTGGTGGAGGAGGCGCTCGGCTCGCGTCGTCCGCAGGACAAGGCGCTGGCGCTGGAGCGCATGCGTCAGGCCGGCGCGGTGGTCGTCTCGCGGGAGATGGTCGCCTTCGAGTGGATGGAGCGTGCGGGCACCGAGTCCTTCCGCGAGATCAGCAGGCAGTTCATCCGCTGACCTCTTTCAACGGCTGACGAACAGGCGGTCGCCAAGGAAGTCGAGGAACACCCGCAGCTTGAGCGGCATGCGCCGGCCTGCCGGCCACAGCGCGTGGAAGCTGCCCTGGTGCGCGGTGTGCTCGGCGAGCACCTGCACCAGCCTGCCGTCGTTCAGCGCACCGCGCACGGCGAAGTCGGGCAGGCAGGCGATGCCCATGCCCTGGCAGGCGACGTTGATCAGCATGTCGGCGGTATTGCAGATCAGGCCGCCCTCCAGGCGCGGCTCCGACTCACCCGGCGCAAGGTTCAGAGGCCAGCGCTGCACCAGCCCGCTGCTGGGATAGCGGTAATGCAGGCACAGGTGCTGGTTCAGGTCGGCCGGCCGGCGAGGCGTACCGTATTGGCGCAGGTAGCCCGGCGCGGCTACCAGCAGCAGGCTGAAATCGCCCAGCTTGCGCGCCTTGAGCCGTGAGTCGCGTAGTTCGCCACCGCGTACTACCAGGTCGAAACCTTCCTCGATGACGTCGACCAGGCGGTCGGTGAAGTCGATGTCCAGCTGGATGCGCGGATAGCAGCGCAGGAACTCCGGCAGCACCTGGGGCAGCAGGCCGGCCACCAGCGGCATGCTGATCTTCAGCCGACCACGGGCCTGCTGGGTGGACAGCGCCAGTTCCTGCTCTGCCGCCTCCAGCTCGTCGAGGATGCGCCGGCAGCGTTCGAGGAACAGCTGCCCCTCGTTGCTCAGGCTGAGGCTGCGCGTACTGCGATGGAACAGGCGCACGCCCAGGCGATCCTCCAGGCGCGCAATGCTCTTGCCCACCGCCGAGGCGGAGAGGCCGAGCAGTCGCGCGGCCTGGGCGAAGCTCAGGGTGTCGGCGACCTGAAGGAAGACCCGGAGCCCGTTGAGGCTGTCCATGTGGATGTATCCGTGTGGGCAGGCGGCCATTGTGCCGCTTGGCAGGGTATGAATTGCGGACAGAGGTGTCCGTTATGTTCGGAATCCTAGCCTGTTTTTCCGCAATGCCGGGTTGTTTAGGGTGCAGCGGGTCTTCTTCGGATCATCACGGACCCACCATGAATCCCTCCCACGACACTCGACAAGACGGCAATGACGTTTCGCGCTGGTTGCTGTTGCTCGCCGCCAGCCTGACGGCGGTGCTGATTCCCCTGTGCTTCACCGGCCCGGCCGTGGTGTTGCCGGCCATTGCCCATGAACTGGGCGGTTCGGCGGTGGCGCTGAACTGGATCGTCAACGGCTACGTACTCGCCTACGGCGCGGCGATGATGGCGGCGGGCAGCCTGGCCGACGTCTACGGGCGCAAGCGCATCTGGCTGGTCGGCCTGGCGCTGTTCTGCGCGACTACCCTGGCAATTCCCCTGGCACCTTCGGTGGTGGCCATCGATGGGCTGCGCCTGCTGCAGGGCGCCGGTGGTTCGGCAGCTTTTGCCGCCGCCATGGCGGCGCTCGCGCAGGAGTTCGACGGGCCGATCCGCACGCGGGTATTCAGCCTGCTGGGGACGACCTTCGGCGTTGGCCTGGCCTTCGGCCCATTGCTGGCCGGCTGGCTCACCGATGGGCCGGGCTGGCGCTGGGTGTTTCTGGTGCCGGCAGTCTGTGCGCTGGCTTCGGTGCCGGTAGTCGTGCACTTCTGCCGCGAGACCCGCGACCCACAGGCGCGTGGCCTGGACTGGCCCGGTGCGCTGAGCTTCACCGCCGCGCTCGGCCTGTTCACCTACGGTCTGTTGCTGGCACCGGAACAGGGTTGGAGCAGCATTGCGGTGATCGTCACGCTGGCGGCGAGTGCCGTGCTCCTGGCGACGTTCATCGCCATCGAGCGTCGTGTCCGGCGGCCACTGCTGGACCTCTCGCTGTTCAACCACTGGCGTTTCGTCGGCGTGCAACTGTTGGGTGCGTCGCCGGCCTTTGCCTACGTGGTGCTGATCGTGCTGTTGCCGGGACGCTTCATCGGCGTTGAGGGGCAGGGCGCGCTGCAGGCCGGCTGGACCATGCTGGCACTGTCGGCGCCGCTGTTGGTGGTGCCCTTCGTCGCAGCGCTTCTGGCAAAGCACTTCAGCGCTGGCAGCCTGTCGGCAATCGGCCTGCTGATCGTCGCGGGCGGGCTGCTCTGGCTGGCGCGCAACCTGGCTGAAGGCGTCGCGCCGGATGCGCCGCTGCTGATGATCGGCATCGGTATCGGCCTGCCCTGGGGGTTGATGGACGGGTTGGCAGTGAGTGTCGTGGAGCGCGAGCGCGCAGGCATGGCGACCGGCATCTTCAACACGGTGCGGGTGTCCGCCGATGCAGTGGCGATCGCGGTGGTCGGTGCCTTGCTGGCAACCTTGATCGCCGCGCAGCTGGAGCCGCTGGGATTGGCCCCGGCGGAGCGCCTGATGAGCGCCAACCAGTTGGCCATCGGCAACCTGGCGGCGGTGGTCGAGCAGCTTCCGCAAGTGCCGGTGGAGCAACTGCGCAGCGATTACACGGCAGTGTTCAGCCGCGTGCTGGAGTTGCTCGCCGGGATCACGTTCATTGTGGCGGGGCTGGTGTTCGTGCTGCTGGGCCGCGAGCGCATACCGGCCATGGCGGCCGAGGCCTGACGGACCACGCCGTGCGCTGGCTGACGGCGGATAACGCGTGCCGCGTTATGCGCCCTACGGCGAAGTTCGGCGGTGCTCCGGCTCCAGGAAGGTCCAGGCGACGAAGCGGCTCTGCTTCTGGCCCTGGGCCATGTCCACGGTGCGAATCGTGATGGCCCCGGCCTTCTTCAGGGCGCGGCGGAAGTCGTCGAGGTTGCCGGCCTTGGACACCAGGGAGCTGAACCAACGCACCTGCTGGCCGACTGTCGCGCTTTCCGTCGCCAGCTTGCGCAGGAAGGCGATTTCGCCGCCTTCGCACCACAGCTCGTTGCTCTGCCCGCCGAAGTTCAGCTTGGGCAGTTGGCGTGATGGGTCGAGCTTGCCGAGGTTCTTCCATTTGCGCCGGCTGCCGCTGCTGGCCTCTTCCGGTGAGGAGTGGAAGGGCGGGTTGCAGAGGGTCGCGGCAAAGCGCTCATCGGCGGCCAGCAGCCCCTGGAAGATGTGTTTCGGATCGTGCTGCTGGCGCAGTTCGATGGCCTCGCCCAGGCCGGGATTGCCATTGACGATGGCGCGGGCCGAGGCCAGGGCGGCCGGCTCGATGTCCGAGCCGAGGAAGCTCCAGCCGTAGTCGCGGTGGCCGATCAGCGGGTAGATGCAGTTGGCGCCGACGCCGATATCCAGCACGCGCACGTTCGGCCCGCGCGGCACGCTGCCCGCGTTGTCCTCGGCGAGCAGGTCGGCGAGGTAGTGCACATAGTCGGCGCGGCCGGGAATCGGCGGGCAGAGGAAGCCGGCGGGGATGTCCCACTGGTCGATGCCGTACTGCGCCTTGAGCAGCGCGCGGTTGAACACGCGCACGGCCTCCGGGTTGGCGAAGTCGATGCTCGGCTTGCCGTAGGGGTTGGTGATGACGAAGCGGCCCAGCTCCGGGCAACCCTCGATCAGCGCCGGGAAGTCGTAGTGCCCCTGGTGGCGGTTGCGCGGGTGCAGCAGGTTCGGCCGCTTCGCGGCAGGGTCGCGCAGGGGCTCGGGTTTGGCGGCAGGGCGTTTCGGCGGTTTCGGCATGGCAGGCGTGGGGCTGGAAAGCGGAGGGCGATTTTCCCACAGATGCGCTCGCCGCGCCTCAGCCGATCAGCAGGCTGCCCAGGCGGTCGAACAGCAGGCAGCACAGCAGCAGCGGAATCGGCAGGCCGAGCGCCGTACCGAGCATGTAGGGCCCGAACCCGATGCCGGAGAGGGCCAGGCTGTAGTTCAGCGTCGGCGAGGTGATGAAGGCGTGGCGCAGGAGAAACACGCTGGTCGCCGGGCGCTGGTCGAGGTGGCTGAAGATGGCGCGGGTCATCTTGTTGTTCAGTAGCCGCAGGCCATTGCCGCCCACGGCGCGCACGATGAGGAAGGTGAATCCGCAGGAAAACAGGGCGGCGGCATAGGTGGTCAAGCCGCCCCAGAGCTTGCCCATGGCCAGCACGGCGGCGGCGAGGAACAGCAGGCCGGGGATGTGCAACAGGTTGCCCAGGGCGAACAGGCCGACGAACAGCAGCAGGCCGCGCAGGCGGTTGTCGGCCAGTTCGTTGCGCAGGTAATCGAGGCTGAATTCCTCGTGCAGGCCGCTGGCGCGGTAGAGCAGGACCAGCACCACGGCGAAGGCCAGCAGCAGGATCAGTCGGCGAAAGCGCCAGAGGGCGGGCGGGACGGCAAGCATGATGGCGGCTCAGGGGTACTGCAGGATGTCCTTGATCTTAGGCAGGTGCGCGGCAATCCAGCGCGGATCGATGGCGCCCCAGTCGCGGATGCGGTAGTGGCCGGCGTTGTTGCGCTCGCCGTCGTGCTGCTCGAAGGCGCAGTCGATGTCCAGGTCGGCCAGCGCAGCCAGGGTGTCCTGGGCGGTGCGCCGGGGCATGCCGGTGGCTTCCATCAGCGCCGGGACGCTGGTGGCGGTGCCGCTGTCGATCAGCCAGGCGACGTACAGGCGGCGGTAGAAACTGCTCTTGGTCTTGCTCACTTCCATCGTGACGTTTCCTTGGTGATCTTGTAGTTGGCGGCTACAGCGGCAGCAGCCAGGGTACCAGCACAACGCTGACGATCATCACCAGAATGGTGAAGGGTACGCCAACCTTGACGAAATCTCCGAAGCGATAGCGGCCGGGGCCGAGCACCAGAGTATTGACCGGCGAAGAGATCGGCGTCATGAAGGCGGCCGACGCGGCCAGCGCGACGATCATCGCGAATGACTCGGGCGAGGCGCCCAGCGCCTTGGCCGTGGCGATGGCGACCGGGGCCATGAGCACGGCGGTGGCGGTGTTGGAGATGAACAGGCCGATCATCGCGGTGAGTGCGAACAGGCTGGCGAGGATTGCGTAGGGGCCTGCACCGCCCAGCGCGCCCACCAGCCCATTGACCGCCAGGGTGATGCCGCCGGTCTTCTGCAGCGCCAGGGCGAAGGGCAGCATGCCGACGATCAGCAGCAGGCTCTGCCAGTGGATGGCGCGGTAGGCGCTGTCCATGTCGATACAGCGGAAGGCGCCCATCAGCAGGCAGGCGATCAGCGCGGCCATGACGTTGGGCACCAGGCCGCTGACCATCAGGATCACCATCACCGCCAGGCTGAACAGCGCGTGGGGCGCCTGGCTGGCGGCGGGCGCCGCCTCGTCGACTTCGGCCGGCAGGCTGAGCACCAGGAAGTCGCGGCTGCGCGCCTGCAGCTGGCGGATTTCCTTCCAGTCGCCGATCACCAGCAGGGTGTCGCCGACCTTCAGCTTGGCCTCCAGCAGTCCTTCCACCAGCGCCTCGCGGTTGCGCCGCAGGCCGACCACGTTGAGACCGAACTGGCTGCGGAACTCCAGGTCGCGCACGCTCCTGCCCAGCAACCCGGACTCCGGCGGCAGGGTGACTTCGGCCATACCCACCTCGTGGGCACGTTCGGTGAAATAGTCGCCCTGCAGGCTCAGCGGCTCCAGGCCGTATTCGTGGTACATGCCGAGCAGGTCGTTGCGTTCGCCGGAAATATCCACCAGCAACACGTCACCGGCGTGCAGCACGATGTTGGCGCTGGGCGTCAGGATCTTCAGGCGGAAGTGCACCATGCGCTCGATGGCTACTACGTTGGTCCCGGCGCGGGCGCGCAGCTCCACGTCGGCCAGGCTCATGCCCACCAGTTGCGAGTCGGCGCGGATGCGCAGGCGGCGCTCGCGACCGGCCAGCTGGTAGTCGCGGATCAGGTCGCTGAGGGTGCGGCGCTTGACGCTCTGCTTGTCGTCGCCGGCGTCATCGCCCAGCCAGCGCCGCGCCACCAGCATGTAGCCGACGCCGAGCACCAGCACGACCAGGCCGAACGGCGTGAAGCTGAAGAAGCTGAAACCTTTCGAACCTTCACGCACCAGCTCGCTGTGCACGACCACGTTGGGTGCGGTGGCGACCAGCGTGAGCATGCCGCTGATCAGCCCGGCGAAGCTCAGCGGCATCATCAGCCGGCGCGGCGACACGTGCAGGCGCGCGGCGATGCTCAGCACCACGGGAATGAAGATGGCGACCACGCCGGTTGAACTCATCACCGAACCGAGGCCGGCAACGGCGAGCATCAGCAGTACCAGCAGGCGCGTCTCGCTGGAGCCGGCGCGGCGGGTCAGCCATTCGCCGATGCGGTAGGCCACGCCGGTGCGCACCAGGCCTTCGCCGATGACGAACAGCGCGGCGATCAGGATGACGTTGGGATCGGCGAAGCCGGCCAGCGACTCCTGCACGCTGAGCACACCGGACAACGGCAGGGCGACCATCACCAGCAGGGCGACCACGTCCATCCGCGGGCGGTTGGCGACGAACAGCCCGACCGCGCTGGCGAGGAGGGCGAGGACCCAGATCAGTTGCAGACTCATGCGCTTCCCTAGCTTTATTTCGGCGCGCCATTGTGCCCGTTGTGGCAGGCACGTTGCGTTGATCCGATGCAGCTTAGCGAAGCGTGACGCCCCGCGCGCGGGGCGTTCGCCGGGTCATGGCAGGCGCGAAACCGGGGTGATCTGCTGCGGATCGGTGCGCAACTCGATCAGCGCCGGCTTGCCGCTGGCCTGGGCACGCTCGAAGGCGGCGGCGAAGTCCTCGGTACGTTCGACCAGCTCGCCGTGGGCACCGAAAGCGCGGGCGAGGGTGACGAAGTCCGGGTTGCGCAGCTGCGTGGCACTGATGCGGCCGGGGTATTCGCGTTCCTGGTGCATGCGGATGGTGCCGAGCATGCCGTTGTTGACCACGATGACGGTCAGCACGGCGCCGTACTGCACAGCGGTGGCCAGCTCCTGCGGGTACATCATGAAGCAGCCGTCACCGGCGAAGCACACCACGCTGCGTTGCGGGTCGCGCAGCTTGGCAGCGATGGCGGCGGGGAAGCCGTAGCCCATGGCGCCGTTGGTGGGGGCGAGCTGGCTGCGCGGCGTGCGATAGCGGTAGAAACGGTGCACCCAGACGGCGTAATTGCCGGCGCCGTTGCTGATCACCGCATCGTCCGGGAGCGTTTCGTTGAGGTGCTGGACGACTTGCGTAAGGTCTACGCCTTGCGGTGGTTCGGCTTGCTTGGGTGGAGTGACGTAGCTCAGATAGTCGGCGCGGGCCGCGGCGGTCCACTCCGCCCAGGGTGTTTCGCGCAGGGGAGCGAGGCCGGCCAGGGCAGTGGCGATCTCCGGCATGCCGGCCTCGATCATCTGGTCGGCCTGGTAGACGCGGCCCAGCTCGCTGGCATCGGCGTATACGTGGATCATGCTCTGCAGCGGGCGGGGACTCCGGATCAGGGTGTAGCCGGCGCTGGGCGTTTCGCTCAGGCGCGAGCCGAGTACCAGCAGCAGGTCTGCTTCCTGCACCCGCGCGGTGAGCTTGGGCGAGGCGCCGAAGCCGAGCTGGCCGGCGTACTGCTCGTCGCGGTTGTCGATCAGGTCCTGGCGGCGGAACGAGGCCACCAGCGGCAGGCGGTTGGCGCGGGCGAAGGCGCGTACCTGCTCGCAGGCCTCGGAGGTCCAGCCGGTGCCGCCGACGATCAGCAGCGGGCGCCGGGCCTGGCTCAGCCGTTCATGCAGTTCGGCCAGCGCGCTGGACGTCGGCACGGCGCGGGTGATGGGCGACGGCGCCACATCGGCGACCTGTGCCGAGCCGAACAGCACCTCCTCCGGCAGCCCGATCACCACCGGACCGGGCCGCCCTGACTGGGCGACGCGGAAGGCGCGGGCGACGATCTCGGGAATGCGGTGGATGTCGTCGACTTCGGTGGCCCATTTGGCCAGGCCGCCGAACATCTGCCGATAGTCCACTTCCTGGAAGGCTTCGCGGCCCTTGAAGGCGCTTTCCACCTGGCCGATGAACAGGATCATCGGCGTCGAGTCCTGCATCGCCGTGTGCACGCCGTTGGCCGCATGGGTCGCGCCCGGCCCGCGGGTGACGAAGCAGATACCGGGGCGGCCGGTGAGCTTGCCGTAGGCATCGGCCATGTTCGAGGCGGCGCCCTCATGGCGGGTGACGATGGTCTGGATGCCGCTGGCATCGTGCAGGGCATCGAGCACCGGCAGGTAGCTTTCGCCGGGGATGCAGTAGACGGTATCCACCGCGTGGCGCAGCAGGGCTTCGACGAGGATCTGGCCGCCGTTGCGGGCCGGAAGATCGGACATGGGCATGGGGTTCCTGGAAGGGGCAGGGTGGGCTGATCTTCGGGCAACTGCCTCGGCGATCCAAGCGAGCATTCTTCGCAAGGTCATTCCTCCGAGGAATGCATGGGCCGCCGTAGAGCGGGCGCGACGACGAACCGCGCTGGCATTTCCCCAGGGTTGACTATGGTTGATGCACGGACGCACCTGCGCCCGCAGGACGTTTTGCTGCAGAAGGAGAACCTCCCATGTACCACCTCTCGTCCCGAGCGCTGCTCGCCGGCCTCTTCGCCACCTCAAGCCTGCCCCTCTACGCCGCCCTGCCTTCGGCGCCGGGGTATGTCGATGACAGCGGCTACAGCGCCGCGGCCAAGACCCGCATCCTGCCGGCGATGTTCGAGCAGAAGCTCGCCAGTACGAAGTACATCGCCAAGTCTGACAATCCGCTGGTCACTCTGGCCGAGTCCAGCGGCTTCAAGGAAACCTCCGACTATCACCAGACCCGCGCCTGGCTGCAGAAGCTGGCGGATGCATCCGGCGGCACCATCACCCTGAGCGACCTGCCGGAGAACAGCGCCACTGGCGAGCCGATGCTGTTGGTCACGGCCAGCCGCGAGGCGGACAAGTCGGCGGCGGGGCTGAACAAGTCCGGCAAACCGACCATCTTCGTCGAGGCGGAAATCCACCCCGGTGAGGCCAACGGCAAGGACGCGATGTTCATGCTGCTGCGCGACATGACTACCGGCGACAAGCCATTGGCGGGGCTGCTGGACAAGGTCAACATCCTCTTCATCCCCACCGTGAACATCGACGGCGACCTGCGCCGCAGCTCCTACGGGCGGATCAACCAGAACGGCCCGGAAGTGACCGGCTGGCGGGTCAACGGCCTGAACTACAACCTCAACCGCGACTTCACCAAGCTCGACAGCGCGGAAATCCGCAACGTCGCCTCGGTGTTCAACCAGTACGACCTGAGCTTCTTCGCCGACACCCACTCCACCGACGGCGCCATGTACCCCTACGACAGCTCCTATTGCCACAACGGCAATGGCTGGTCGCCGGCCTCCAGCGAGTGGATGGACAAGGTCATGCGGCCGCCGGTCTACAAGGAGCTGGAAGGCGAAGGCCACGTGGTCCACGAGTGCATCAGCTTCAACGACAACCAGGACCCGACCAAGGGTTACTACCCCTATCGCACCGACCTGGCGCGGTTCTCCAACCAGTACGGCGACATCCGCAACGTGCCGTCGATCCTCATCGAACAGCACGCGCTGCATCCCTACGAAACCCAGGTGTTGGGCAACTACGTGATGCTCAAGGCGATGTTCCAGGTGATCGGTGATAACGCCGACTCGCTCAAGCAGGCCATCACCAAGGACCGCGAGCGCCTGGCCGCGCAGAAGGACGTGATCCTCACCTGGAAGCCCGGCAAAGAGCAGCACACGCCGTTCACCGTGGGCGACTACCGCTACGAGGAATCTCCGATCACCGGCAAGAAGACCATCGTCTGGAGCAACAAGCCCAAGCAACTCAATGTGCCGATCAGCGACAACTCGGTGCCGGACCTGGTGGTGAAACGACCGAAGCAGTTCGTGGTGCCGGTGCAGTGGAGCGAAGTGATTGCGCGCCTGAAGTCCCACGGCATCCAGATGAAGACCCTGGACAAGGCCACGCCCATCGAGGTGACCCTGAACCGTATGGACGATATCAAGCTGGCCGGCGGCTTCGAGCCGGACCGCGCCGCCACCAACGAGATTCCCGGCTACGAGGGGCACCTGCTGGTCAGTGGCGTGGGCAAGCCGTTCCAGCGCCTGCAGACCTACCCGGCAGGCTCGGTGGTGATCGATACCGACCAGCCGCTGGGCGTGCTGGCGATCAACCTGCTGACGGCGGAAAGCCCGGACTCGTTCTGGGCCTGGGGCTTCTTCAACTCGACCCTGGTGGTTGCCGAGGAGCCGGAGGAGTACGTGATGGAACCGATGGCGCGGAAGATGCTCGCCGAGGACCCGAAGCTCAAGGCCGAGTTCGAGAAGAAGCTCAAGGACGACAAGGCCTTCGCCAAGGACGCCCAGGCGCGCCTGCAGTGGTTTTACCAGCGCACGCCGTTCTATGACGTGAATGCCTACGTGTATCCGGTGGGGACGGTGTACTGAAGCCAGACCCGCAGAAATGACAACGGCGCCCGCGGGCGCCGTTGTTTTTACCTTTCCAGAACTTACAGGCTGGCGATCTTCTCGCGCTGCTGGATCAGGTTGGTCACCGCCTGTTCCGCTTCAGCCAGTTTGGCGCGTTCCTTCTCGATCACATCCGCCGGGGCCTTGGCGACGAAGCCTTCGTTGGCGAGCTTGCCGCCGACGCGTTTGACTTCGCCTTCAAGACGCTGGATTTCCTTGTCCAGGCGGGCCATTTCGGCGGCCTTGTCGATCAGGCCAGCCATCGGTACCAGCACCTGCAGGTCGCCGACCAGCGCGGTGGCGGACATCGGCGGTTCTTCGCCTTCGTCCAGCACGCGGATGGTCTCGAGCTTGGCCAGCTTCATCAGTAGCGGCTCGTTGTCGGCCAGGCGTCGGTGGTCTTCGGGCGATGCGTTGTTCAGCACCAGGTCGATGCGCTTGGCCATGGAGATGTTCATCTCGCCGCGGATCTGGCGGATGCCCAGCATCAGCGCCTTGACCCACTCGATGTCGCCTTCGGCGGCGGCGTCGATCTTCGCCTCGTCGGCGATCGGCCAGGGTTGCAGCATCAGGGTGTCACCGGATTTGCCAGCGGCGGTCTTGATGCGCTGCCAGATTTCCTCGGTGATGAACGGCATGAACGGGTGCGCCAGGCGCAGTGCGGTTTCCAGCACGCGCGCCAGGGTGCGACGGGTACCGCGCTGGCGTTCGATCGGCGCGTTCTCGTCCCACAGCACTGGCTTGACCAGTTCCAGGTACCAGGCGCAGTACTCGTCCCAGATGAACTCGTAGAGGGCCTGGGTGGCCAGGTCGAAGCGGAAGGCGTCGAGCTGACGGGCGACTTCGATCTCGGTGCGCTGCAGGGCGGAGATGATCCAGCGGTCCACTGAGGACAGCTCGACCGGCTCGCCATTCACGCCAGTGTCCTTGCCATCGGTGTTCTCGATGACGAAGTTGGCGGCGTTCCACAGCTTGTTGCAGAAGTTGCGGTAGCCCTCGACGCGGCCCATGTCGAACTTGATGTCACGACCGGTGGACGCCAGCGAGCAGAAGGTGAAGCGCAGGGCGTCGGTGCCGTAGCTGGCGATACCTTCGGGGAACTCGGCCTTGGTCTGCTTGGCGATCTTCTCGGCAAGCTTGGGCTGCATCATGCCGCTGGTGCGTTTCTCCAGCAGCTCGTCGAGGGTGATGCCGTCGACGATGTCCAGCGGGTCGAGGACATTGCCCTTGGACTTGGACATCTTCTGGCCCTGGCCATCGCGCACCAGACCATGGACATAGACGGTCTTGAACGGAATCTGCGCGGTGCCATCGCCATTCTTGATCAGGTGCATGGTCAGCATGATCATGCGCGCAACCCAGAAGAAGATGATGTCGAAGCCGGTCACCAGCACGTCGGTGGGGTGGAAGGTCTTCAGGTATTCGGTCTGTTCCGGCCAGCCAAGGGTGGAGAAGGTCCACAGGCCCGAGCTGAACCAGGTGTCCAGTACGTCTTCGTCCTGGCGCAGGTTGGCGTCGCCCAGGTTGTGCTTGGCGCGGACTTCGGCCTCGTTGCGGCCGACGTAGACGTTGCCGGCGTCGTCGTACCAGGCCGGGATGCGGTGGCCCCACCACAGCTGACGGCTGATGCACCAGTCCTGGATGTCGCGCATCCAGCTGAAGTACATGTTTTCGTACTGCTTTGGCACGAACTGGATGCGGCCGTCTTCCACGGCGGCGATGGCGGGTTCGGCCAGCGGCTTGGTGGAGACGTACCACTGGTCGGTCAGCCACGGCTCGATGACGGTGCCGGAGCGGTCGCCCTTGGGCACTTTCAGCGCGTGGTCGTCGATCTTCTCGAGCAGGCCGGCGGCTTCGAAGTCGGCGACAATCTGCTTGCGTGCGACGAAGCGGTCGAGGCCGGCATAGGCGGCGGGCAGGCTGGCGTCGAACTCGGCGTTGACGCTGCCGTCGAGCTGGAACACCTGGGCGGTGCCGAGCACGGCGGCGTTCTTGTCGAAGATGTTGATCAGCGGCAGGTTGTGGCGCTTGCCGACTTCATAGTCGTTGAAGTCGTGGGCCGGGGTGATCTTCACGCAGCCGGTGCCGAACTCGCGGTCGACGTAGTCGTCGGCGATGATCGGGATGCGGCGGCCCACCAGCGGCAGGTCGATGAAGGTGCCGATCAGGGCGGCGTAGCGCTCGTCTTCCGGGTGCACGGCGACCGCGCTGTCACCCAGCATGGTTTCCGGACGGGTGGTGGCGACGATCAGGTGGTCCTTGCCGTCGGCGGTCTTGTTGCCGTCGGCCAGCGGGTAGCGCAGGTGCCAGAGGTGGCCCTTCTCGTCGTGGTTCTCCACTTCCAGGTCGGAAATGGCGGTGTGGAACTTGGTGTCCCAGTTGACCAGGCGCTTGCCGCGGTAGATCAGGCCGTCGTCGTGCAGGCGCACGAAGGCTTCCTTGACTGCTTCGGAGAGGCCGTCGTCCATGGTGAAGCGCTCGCGCGACCAGTCCACGGAGGAGCCCAGGCGACGAATCTGGCGGGTAATGGTGCCGCCGGACTGGTCCTTCCATTCCCAGACCTTCTCCAGGAACTTCTCGCGGCCCAGGTCATGGCGGGCGATGCCCTGCGCGGCCAGCTGGCGCTCCACCACCATCTGGGTGGCGATGCCGGCGTGGTCGGTACCCGGCTGCCACAGGGTGTTGCGGCCCTGCATGCGGCGGTAGCGGATCAGCGCGTCCATGATGGCGTTGTTGAAGCCGTGACCCATGTGCAGGCTGCCGGTGACGTTCGGCGGCGGGATCATGATGGTGTACGGCTCGCCGGAACCTTGCGGGGCGAAGTAGTTCTCTTTCTCCCACAGGGGGTACCAGTGGGATTCGATGGCGTGGGGCTGGTAGGTCTTGTCCATGAGCGCGGCGGGACCCTGATAAGGCTAGACGGAAAACCGCTGAGTATAACGGGAGGCGGGGCGCTCAGGCCACCGGCGCGGATGGCCGTGTGCCCGCAAAGAGGCATGTAGGAGCGAGCTGGCTCGCGAAGCGCCCTTACTGCGAGCTTGCAGAAGAGCGTCCGCGAGCAAGGGCCAGGCGCCCCCTCGTTCCTACAGAAGGGTATGGGGTGCAGCGGTCAGGGCTTGCGCTGGGCCAGCAGGCGCTGCATCCGCGCTTCCAGGCGGCGCTGCAGTTCGGCTTCGATCCGCGGGGCGAAGTCGTCGATGACATCCTGCAGGATCAGTTGAGCGGCGGCGCGCAGCTCCAGGTCCAGGCGATTCAGCTCGCTGGACTGGGGCACGGCGTTCGGCTCGACCGGTTGGATGGCAGGCGGCGCCGGAGCCTGGGGCGCGGGCGTGACGACGTCGGAGAGCAACGGGATGTTGTCCGGCTCGAAGGATTCGGTGAGCAGGGGCGGCTCGGCCCCCGATTCGTCCAGCAGGTCCTGGATCTTCTTCAGGTCTTCCAGCAGGTGGTCGGGGTCGTGCGGGGGCTTGCGGTTGTCCATGGTCTTGGCGGTGACGCTCTCAAGGGCGCGGCAGGCGATGGTCCTGCAAAGGATAGCCCTGCTCGCGGTAGCGACGGAAATTCTCCCGCGCGGCCTGACGAATCGCCGGTTCCTCGATCACCAGTTCGGCGACCCGGTTGAAGCGGTCGACGAACGCGGGAATGGCCAGGGTCAGGTTGATCAGCAGGTCCCGGTGGCTCTCCGGCGGCTCGCCCAGGGCCAGCACGATGGGCGAGTCGGCGTCTTCTTCCACCGCGTTGTGTGGGATGAAGGTTTCCCCACGGAAGTTCCACAGCCGGGCATCCAGCGCGTCGCGCTGGGCCTCGTCGCTGCACAGCACGAAGATACGCATGCCTTGCCGCCAGGCCTTTTCGGCCAGGCGGCAGGCGATGGTCAGGCGTGCGTCGGGATCGGCGCTGGGAATGACGTAGAAATCCACACGTGTCATGCGCTCGATCCCATCGGCAGATTGCACTGTGCCATTACTTGGCGCGGTCCAGCAGGTACTGGGTCAGCAGTGGAACCGGGCGGCCAGTGGCGCCCTTGTCCTTGCCGCCGCTGATCCAGGCGGTGCCGGCGATGTCCAGGTGCGCCCAGTGGAACTTCTTCGCGAAGCGCGACAGGAAGCAGCCGGCAGTGATGGTGCCGGCCTTCGGCCCGCCGATGTTGGCGATGTCGGCGAAGGGGCTGTCCAGCTGCTCCTGGTACTCGTCGAACAGCGGCAGTTGCCAGGCGCGGTCGTCGGCGACTTCGCCGGCCTTCAGCAGTTGCTTGATCAGCGCGTCGTTGTTGCCCATCAGGCCCGAAGTGTTGGAGCCCAGGGCGACGATGCAGGCGCCGGTCAGGGTGGCGATGTCCACCACCGATTGCGGCTTGAAGCGCTCGACGTAGGTCAGCGCGTCGCACAGCACCAGGCGGCCTTCGGCGTCGGTGTTGAGGATCTCGACGGTCTGGCCGCTCATGGTGGTGACGATGTCGCCCGGACGGGTGGCGCCGCCGCTGGGCATGTTCTCGGCGCAGGCCATCACGCCGACCAGGTTGATCGGCAGCTGCAGCTCCAGCACGGCGCGGAAGGTGCCGAACACGGAGGCGGCGCCGCACATGTCGAACTTCATCTCGTCCATGCCCAGGCCGGGCTTGAGGCTGATACCGCCGGTGTCGAAGGTGATGCCCTTGCCGACCAGGACGTGCGGAGCTTCGTCCTTCTTCTTCGCGCCGTTGTACTGCAGCACGATCAGGCGGGGCGGCTGGTCGCTGCCCTGGGCGACGGCGAGGAACGAGCCCATGCCCAGCTCGCGGAGTTTCTTCTCGTCGAGGACCTCGACTTTGAGACCTTTGTATTCCTTGCCCAGCGCCTTGGCCTGTTCGCCGAGGAAGGTCGGGTGGCAGAGGTTTGGCGGCAGGTTGCCCAGGTCGCGGGTCAGCGCCATGCCGTTGGCGATGGCCTGGGCTTCCTTGGCGCCCTGTTCGACAGCGGCGGCGTCGGCCTTGTCGGCGAGCAGGGTGATCTTCTTCAGCTTCGGCGCTTCGGCCCTCTGGCTCTTGAAGCGGTCGAAGACGTAGGTGCCGTCGGCCAGGGTTTCCACCTGCAGGCGGGCCTTGCCGTGGGCATTGCGGCCTTTCACGGCCAGGTCGCCCAGGGCCAGCACGGCGTCGGCGCCGCCCAGGTTCTTCAGATTACCGAGGACGGCGGAAACCAGTTTGCGGTAGGCGCGGTCGGAGAGTTCGCGCTCTTTGCCGGCGCCGACCAGCAGCACGCGCTCGGCCTTAAGGTTGGGTAAATCTTGCAACAGTAGAGTCTGGCCCACCTTGCCTGCCAGGTCGCCGCGCTTGAGCAGGTTGGCGATGGCACCGCCGGTGGCTTCGTCGACGGCCTTGGCGCTGGCGCCGAGCTTGCGGCCTTCGCCCACGGCGATGACCAGGGTGGCGGTCTTCAGGGTTTCCGGACGTACGCTTTTTACAAGGAATTCCATGGCTGAGTGTCCCCGGGACAAAGAGCAGAAGGGTCTGCGAATGAAGATGGACTGCGCAGTGACAGGCCTGGCGAATCGCAGGATAATGCCGGCTATTTGCGCTGGGTCGCGTCCGCGCGCACCCGGCAATGCTTCACGGCGGCTAGTTTGAGCGTAGCCGCCTGAGCGTGACAACCCTGGAGTGTCCGGTTTGATTGTCTTCCGTTACCTGTCCCGTGAAGTGCTGATCACCATGAGCGCGGTGAGCGCCGTGCTGCTGGTCATCATCATGAGCGGCCGTTTCATCAAGTACCTGGCGCAGGCGGCCCAAGGCCTGCTCGATCCGGGTTCGCTGTTCATGATCATGGGCGTGCGCCTGCCGGGCTTCCTGCAGCTGATCCTGCCGCTGGGCCTGTTCCTCGGCATCCTGCTGGCCTATGGCCGCCTGTACCTGGACAGCGAGATGACCGTGCTCACCGCCACCGGCATGAGCCAGCAGCGCCTGCTCGCCATCACCCTGGCGCCGGCATTGTTCATCGCCCTGCTGGTGGCCTGGCTGAGCCTGTGGCTGGCGCCCCAGGGCATCACCCAGATGCAGCTGCTGTTGAACAAGCAGGATGCGATGACCGAATTCGACACCCTGGCGCCGGGACGCTTCCAGTCGATGCGCGACGGTACGCGGGTGACCTATACCGAGACCCTGGCCAACGAACGCACCGAGCTGGGCGGGGTGTTCATCTCGGACAAGAACCGCCCGCGCAACGGCAAGGACGGCGGCACTTCGGTGCTGGTCGGCGCCACTGGCGTGCAGGAAATCCATGCCGACGGCAGCCGCTACCTGATCCTCAAGGACGGCTACCGCTACGACGGCACGCCTGGCCAGGCTGATTACCGCGAGATCAAGTACGACACCTACGCCGCTTTGCTACCCAAGCCGGAAGTGAGCAGCGAGATCGACGACCGCGATGCCATTCCCACGTCCGACCTGCTGGGCAGCGATGATCCGCGCATGAAGTCCGAGCTGCAGTGGCGCCTGTCCATCCCGCTGCTGGTGTTCGTGGTGACTGTGCTGGCGGTGCCGCTGTCGCGCGTGAACCCGCGCCAGGGCCGCTTCCTCAAGCTGCTGCCGGCGGTGCTGCTGTACATGGCCTACCTGGCGCTGCTGATCGCCGGGCGCGGCATGCTCGACAAGGGCAAGATCCCCATGGCCCTCGGCCTGTGGTGGATCCACGGGATATTCCTGGCCATCGGCCTGCTGTTGTTGTACTGGGAGCCGCTGCGTCTGAAGCTGGCCGCCAAGCGAGCGAAGTCGGGCGGGGAGCTGAAGCATGCGTAAGCTGGATCGTTACATCGGCACGACTGTCTTCGTTTCCATTCTCGCGGTACTCGGGGTGATCCTCGGCCTGGCCGAGCTGTTCGCCTTCGTTGACCAACTGGGGCAGATCGACGAAAGCTACACCCTGACCGAAGCCCTCAAGTTCGTCCTGCTGACCGCGCCGAGCCGCGGCTACGACATGCTGCCCATGGCGGCGCTGATCGGCTGCCTGGTGGGGCTGGGTACCCTGGCCAGCAACAGTGAACTGACCATCATGCGCGCCGCCGGCGTGTCGCTGCAGCGCATCGTTTGGGCGGTCATGAAGCCGATGCTGGTGCTGATGTTCGCCGGCATCCTGGTGGGCGAGTATGTGATTCCCTACACCGAAACCGCCGCCCAGAGCGGGCGCGCCCTGGCGCAGAGCGGCAACGGCTCGCAGAGTTCCAAGTCTGGCTTGTGGCACCGCCAGGGGCATGAATTCATCCACATCAACGTGGTGCGCCCGGATGGCGTGCTGCTGGGGGTGACGCGTTACGACTTCGACGAGAACCGTCGCCTGCAGACCGCGAGTTTCGCCCGCCAGGCGGTCTTCGAGAATAACCAGTGGCAGTTGCAGGACGTGTCCACCACGGTGCTGCATGCTGCGGAAAAACGCAGTGAGGTCGTGAGCAAGCCCAGCGAGGCCTGGAATATCCAGCTTAGCCCGCAACTGCTCAATACGGTGGTGATGGAGCCCGAAGCGCTGTCGATCACCGGCCTGTGGAGCTATATCCACTACCTCCAGGACCAGGGCCTGAGCTCCAACCGCTACTGGCTGGCGTTCTGGACCAAGATCCTGCAGCCGCTGGTGACGGCGGCGCTGGTGCTGATGGCGATCTCGTTCATCTTCGGCCCGCTGCGTAGCGTGACCCTCGGCCAGCGCGTGTTCACCGGCGTGCTGGTGGGCTTCACCTTCCGTATTGCCCAGGACCTGCTCGGCCCGTCCAGCCAGGTCTTCAACTTCCCGCCGCTGCTGGCGGTGCTGGTACCGGCGGCGATCTGTGCTTTCCTCGGCACCTTGCTGTTGAAGCGGGCCGGATAAGCCTTGCAGGAGCGAGCTTGCTCGCGAACCTCTCGGCTCCGAGTGGATTTTGTTCGCGAGCAAGCTCGCTCCTAGGCAAAACAAAAAGCCGGCAATCGCCGGCTTTTTTGTGTGTCGAGGTCAGCCTCGGCCTTGTGTTGCCTTGCGCACCGCCTTGGGGATCTGGACCACCACGCTTTCCGAGTAGCGGTCCTGCCAGGTTCGCTTGTCCTTGTCCCAGAGCATCCAGAGGAAGCCCAGGCCGACGCAGCCCCAGGAAGCAATGGCAATGACGAAGCGCAGCAGTGCCTGCATCAGGCTGATGCGCGTCCCGTCCGCGTTCTGCACGCGCACGCCCCAGACCTGCATGCCCAGGGTCTGGCCACTATGGGTCCAGAACTTCGCGAAGAAGGCGAACACGCTGATGAACAGCAGGCTGGACAGCAACGGGTCGCCGGTCAGCGCGCCCTGGTCGGCCAGCATGCGGAGTTTCTCGCTGCCATAGATCAGGCGCAGGAAGCCTTGCTGGTAGATGAGCGTCACCACCATCAGCAAGGCCACGCAGAGCAGGAAGTCGTAGAACATCGCGGCAAAGCGACGGACGAGCGTGGCGGGCGGGAAATCTCCCACGGGCTGGAGCTGCTGCTTGGGCATGAGCGTCTTCTATGGAGGCTGGGATCGATGGGGCCGGGATTATACGGATTCCTTTGCACGGCGCCCTGCGGCGGAGGCTGTTCTAAGCTCAAACCACGTCGCTGCCCATGGGGGAGTGGCAATGCGCCGCAGGTCGCGGTGCCGTCGAGCAAGGATCAAGGATGCCGCTACGCAGCTACACCCGGCGCAGGCTGCTGCCCCGCCTGGTCTTTTCACTTTCCATGGCGCTGCTGCCGCTGCTGTTGGGCAGCGCCATCATCTACTGGCAGGCCTTGCGCAGCCTGACTGTCGAGGCCAGTACCGCTGCGAACGAAGCCGTGCGCCTGTTCGATGTGATGCTCGGCAATGCCAATGGCGCGGCCCGCGTGGCGCTACTGCACGCCGATGAGTCCTGCGACGAGGCGACCCTGGTGCTCAGGGAGCAGGTCGCCGTGGTGCCGTTCGTCCGCTCGGTCAACCTGGCCCGCGACGACGACATCTACTGCACGTCGCTGTTTGGCGAGTTCGACGAGTTGCTGGACCCTTCTCTCTATGCGCAGGGGCAGTTGCGGATGATGGCTGGGAACCGGGTCACGCCGGACTCTGCCCTGTTGATCCTGCGTCGCCCCCAGGGCAGCTACGCAGCGCTTGCCACCGTGGATGGCCGCTACCTGAGCAATACCCTGCAACTGGTCGATCAGCGCAGTGACCTGCAACTGCAGGTCGGACGGCAGTGGATGGACGAGGAGGGCGCGGTGCGCGACGGCGAGCCGTTGCCGTTGCCGCTGGGGCACGTCGAGCGGCGCTCGGAGCAGTTTCCGTATGCGGTGATCGGTGGCTTTCCTGCCGGGGCGCAGTGGCGGCATATCCGCGAAGACTCGCTGCCGCTGGTGGCGCTGATGCTCATGCTGGGCGGTGTCTCCGGCCTTGCCTGTTTCTGGCTCTGGGGGCGTTCCGCCACCCCGAGCCTGGAGCTGGAGAGAGCCTTGCTGGCGGGGGAGTTCGTCCCTTACCTGCAGCCGCTGGTGGACGCACAGGACGGCCGCTGGATCGGTGCAGAGGTACTGATGCGCTGGATTCACCCGCGCGAAGGGATGGTCGGGCCGGATCTGTTCATTCCCATGGCCGAACGCTCCGGGCTCATCGTGCCGATGACCCGCGACCTGATGCACCAGGTTGCCGATGGCCTGGCGCCACACGGCGAGTTGCTGGGCGATGGCTTCCACCTGGGCTTCAACATCAGCGCTCGGCACTTTGCCGAACCGGGGTTGTTCGAGGAGTGCCAGGAGTTCCAGGCGCGATTCCTGCCGCATCGTCCTGAGTTGACCCTGGAGCTGACCGAACGTGAGCTGATCGTCTCCAGCGCGGCCATCGATGAGCTGTTCGACAATCTCCATGCCCAGGGGGTCTGCCTGGCGATCGACGACTTCGGCACCGGTAACTCCAGCCTGGCCTATCTGCACCGCTTCAAGGTGGATGCGCTGAAGATCGACCGCAGTTTCGTCGCAATGATCGGAGTGGATGCGCTGTCTTCGCACATCCTCGACAGCATCGTCGAACTGTGCGGCAAGCTGAATCTGCGGATCGTTGCCGAGGGCGTGGAGACCGAAGAGCAGTGGCGCTACCTGGCGCAATGCGAGGTGGACGTGCTGCAGGGCTATCTGTTCGGCAAGCCGATGGCGCTGGCGGCCTTCATCGAAGCGCTGCAGGCCAGAAACGAAAAAGCCCGCTGAATGAGCGGGCTTTCAAGTGTTCCCTCCACTGAGGAGAGGGAGGATGGTGCCCCGGGAGAGACTCGAACTCTCACTCTGTCGCCAGAAACGGATTTTGAATCCGCCGCGTCTACCATTCCGCCACCGAGGCAATGGGCGCGCAGTATAGGGAGCCGCTCTGCGCCGGTCAATCGGCTCGAATGGTCAGAATTTGGCATTTCCAGTAAGATACGCGCCCCTTCGAGATAGCTCTTCCCATGCGCGTCGCTGACTTTCATTTCGACCTGCCCGAGGCGTTGATCGCCCGCCATCCGCTTCCCGAGCGCCGCTCCAGCCGTCTGCTGGTGCTGGACGGTCCGAGCGGCGAGCTCAGCCATCGGCAATTCGCTGACGTCCTCGGCTACCTCCAGCCGGGTGACCTGATGGTGTTCAACAACACTCGGGTGATTCCTGCCCGCCTGTTCGGCCAGAAAGCTTCTGGCGGCAAGCTGGAAATCCTCGTGGAGCGCGTGCTGGACAGCCATCGCGTGCTGGCCCACGTGCGTTCCAGCAAATCCCCCAAGCCGGGCTCGAAGATCCTCATCGACGGCGGTGGCGAGGCTGAAATGCTGCAACGCCATGATGCGCTGTTCGAGCTGGGCTTCAGCGAGGATGTGCTGCCGCTGCTGGAGCGCGTCGGTCACATGCCGTTGCCGCCCTATATCGACCGCCCCGACGAGGACGCCGACCGCGAGCGTTACCAGACCGTCTACGCCGAGCGCGCGGGCGCTGTTGCTGCGCCGACTGCCGGCCTGCACTTCGATGAGGCGCTGCTGGAGTCCATCCGCGCCAAGGGCGTGGAAACTGCGTTCGTGACCCTGCACGTCGGCGCCGGTACCTTCCAGCCGGTGCGCGTCGAGCGCATCGAAGACCACCACATGCACAACGAATGGCTGGAAGTCAGCCAGGACGTGGTCGATGCCGTGGCCGCCTGCAAGGCGCGTGGCGGCCGGGTGGTCGCCGTCGGCACCACCAGCGTGCGCTCGCTGGAAAGCGCCGCCCGTGACGGCGTCCTCAAGCCGTTCAGCGGCGACACCGACATCTTCATCTTCCCGGGCCGGCCGTTCCACGTGGTCGACGCCCTGGTGACCAATTTCCACCTGCCCGAATCCACCCTGCTGATGCTGGTCTCCGCCTTCGCCGGCTATCCCGAGACCATGGCTGCCTATGCGGCGGCAGTGGAGCAGGGCTATCGCTTCTTCAGCTACGGCGATGCCATGTTCATCACCCGCAACCCGGCACCGCGCGGCCCCGAGGACTGATCCATGAGTTTCATGAAATTCGAACTGCTGGCCACTGAGGGCAAGGCCCGTCGCGGTCGCCTGACCTTCCCCCGTGGCGTGGTGGAAACCCCGGCCTTCATGCCGGTGGGCACCTACGGCACCGTGAAGGGCATGCTCCCGCACGACATCGAGGGCATCGGCGCGCAGATCATCCTCGGCAATACCTTCCACCTGTGGCTGCGCCCGGGCACCGAGGTGATCCAGAAGCACGGCGACCTGCATGACTTCATGCAGTGGAAAGGCCCGATTCTCACCGATTCCGGCGGCTTCCAGGTGTTCAGCCTGGGCGCGCTGCGCAAGATCAAGGAAGAGGGCGTGTACTTCGCCTCGCCGGTAGACGGCGCCAAGGTCTTCATGGGCCCGGAAGAGTCCATGGCCGTACAGCGCGCACTGGGCTCGGACATCGTGATGATCTTCGACGAGTGCACCCCGTACCCGGCCGAGTTCGACGTGGCCAAGCGCTCCATGGAGCTGTCGCTGCGCTGGGCCAAGCGCTCGAAAGCTGCTCACGGCGACAGCCCGTCGGCGCTGTTCGGTATCGTCCAGGGCGGCATGCACGAGGAACTGCGCATGCGCTCGCTCGAGGGCCTGCAGGAAATCGGCTTCGACGGCCTGGCTATCGGTGGCCTGTCGGTGGGCGAGCCCAAGGAAGAGATGATCCGCGTGCTGGACTTCCTGCCCCAGCACATGCCGGCTGACAAACCTCGTTACCTGATGGGTGTGGGCAAACCCGAGGACCTCGTGGAAGGTGTGCGCCGGGGCGTCGACATGTTCGACTGCGTCATGCCCACCCGCAATGCGCGCAATGGCCACCTTTTCGTTGACACCGGGGTGATCAAGATCCGCAACGCGGTGCACAAGCACGACGAATCTCCGTTGGACCCGACCTGCGATTGCTACACCTGCAAGCACTTCTCCCGCGCCTACCTCTACCACCTGGACAAGTGCGGCGAAATGCTCGGCAGCATGCTCAATACCATCCACAACTTGCGGCATTATCAGCGGCTTATGGCTGGTTTGCGCGAGGCAATCCAACAGGGTACATTGGCGAACTTTGTCGACGCCTTCTACGCCAAGCGCGGCCTACCCGTGCCGCCGCTGGCGGACTGACCTTATTCATCGAAAAAGCTTTGAGACAGGAGTTTCCAATGAGTTTTCTGATCCCCGCTGCCTACGCTGACGCCGCAGCCCCGGCCGCTGCTGCTGGCCCGGCCGGTACCGGCTTCGAGTGGATTTTCCTGGTCGGTTTCCTGGTCATCTTCTACCTGATGATCTGGCGTCCCCAGGCCAAGCGCTCCAAGGAGCACAAGAACCTGCTGTCCGGCCTGCAGAAGGGCGATGAAGTCGTCACTTCCGCCGGTATCGCCGGCAAGGTGACCAAAGTGGCCGATGACTTCGTCGTCGTCGAGGTTTCCGACAACGTCGAGCTGAAGTTCCAGAAGGCCGCGATCGCCGCGACCCTGCCGAAAGGCACCCTGAAGGCGATCTGATCCACCTCTTAGAAACCCAACCGACGGGGCGCAAGATGCGCCCCGCGTCATAACGGGCGGTGTCATGCTCAACAAGTATCCCCTGTGGAAGTATCTGCTGATCCTGGCGGTCCTGGCCGTCGGTTTCATCTATTCCGCACCCAACCTCTATCCTGACGATCCGGCCGTCCAGATCAGCGGCGCGAGCACTGCGCTGCAGGTCACCCAGGCCGACGTGGACAAGGCCAGCAAGGCGCTCGCCGACGCCGGTATCGCCGTGAAGGCGGGCTCGCTGGGCAAGAACAGCGGCCTGATCCGCCTGGTCAAGCAGGAAGACCAGTTGCCGGCCAAGGACATCGTCCGCCGTGCGCTGGGTGACGACTACGTAGTCGCCCTGAACCTGGCCCAGACCACGCCGAACTGGCTGCGCAACATCGCCGCCCACCCGATGAAGCTGGGTCTGGACCTGTCCGGTGGTGTGCACTTCCTGCTGGAAGTGGACATGGACAAGGCCGTCGACGCTCGTATGAAGGTCTACGAGAACGAGGTCAAGAGTGCCCTGCGTAAAGAGCGCGTGCGCTACCGCAGCCTGCCGGTACAGGACGGCGGCATCCAGCTGGGCTTCACTGAAGAAGCCGACCTGGACAAGGCCAAGTCGATCATCGCCAAGGATTTCCGCGATTTCGAAACCGCCCAGAGCGAGCGCAATGGCATGCAGGTCCTGCGCCTGGCCATGACCGCCACCAAGCTGGCCGAAATCCGCGAATACTCGATCAAGCAGAACCTCACCACCGTCCGCAACCGTGTGAACGAGCTGGGCGTATCCGAGCCGCTGGTACAGCGCCAGGGCGCCAACCGCATCGTCGTCGAGCTGCCGGGCGTGCAGGACACCGCCGAAGCCAAGCGTATCCTCGGCAAGACCGCGAACCTTGAGTTCCGCCTGGCCGCCGAGCCGGATGCGATCAAGTCCTCCACCGAAACCTTCGATTTCCGCGAGCCGCGTCGCCCGCCGGCGACCCTGGAGCGTGGCGTGATCATCACCGGTGACCAGGTCACCGACGCCAGCGCCAGCTTCGACGAGAACGGCCGTCCGCAGGTGAACATCCGTCTGGATGGCCACGGCGGCGAGCTGATGAACCGCGCGACCCGCAACAACGTCGGCCGCAGCATGGCGGTGGTATTCATCGAGCAGAAGCCGATCACCCGCTATACCAAGCAGGTCGTCGACGGCGTCGAGCAGGAAGTCGCCGTACAGGCGTTCAAGGAAGAGAAGCAGATCATCAGCCTGGCGACCATCCAGTCGCCGCTGGGTAACCAGTTCCGCATCACTGGCCTGGACGCTCCGGGCGAGTCCTCGGAACTGGCCCTGCTGCTGCGTGCCGGTGGCCTGGCTGCGCCGATGTACTTCGCTGAAGAACGCACCATCGGCCCGAGCCTGGGTGCCGACAACATCGCCAAGGGTATCGACGCCTCCCTGTGGGGTATGGTCTTCGTTTCCCTGTTCATCATCGTCATCTACCGCTTCTTCGGCGTGATCGCCACCGTCGCCCTGGCCTTCAACATGGTCATGCTGGTGGCGCTGATGTCGATCCTCGGTGCGACCCTGACCCTGCCGGGTATCGCGGGTATCGTGCTGACCATGGGCATGGCGGTGGACGCCAACGTGCTGATCTTCTCGCGGATACGCGAGGAGCTGGCGGCGGGCATGTCGACGCAGCGGGCGATCCACGAGGGCTTCAACCGTGCCTTCACCGCGATCATCGACGCCAACCTGACCTCGCTGCTGGTCGGCGGCATCCTCTACGCCATGGGCACCGGCCCGGTGAAGGGCTTCGCCGTCACCATGTCCCTGGGTATTCTCACCTCGATGTTCACTGCCATTCTGGTCACCCGCGCAATGGTGAACCTGATCTACGGCGGCCGCGACGTTAAGAAGCTGTGGATCTAAGGGGCCAGAGATGAATATCAAGATCGGTACTATCAACTTCATGGGCGTGCGCAACATTGCGTTCGCCGCGACCCTGATCCTGACCCTGATCGCCCTCGGCAGCTGGGTCTTCAAAGGCATCAACTTCGGCCTGGACTTCACCGGCGGTACGTCGATCAAGCTGAACTACGAGCAGCCTGCCGACCTGTCCAAGGTGCGTGAGCAACTGGTCGCTGCTGGTTACAGCGAAGCCGTGGTGCAGAGCTTCGGTGACACCCGCGACGTGCTGGTGCGCATGCCCAGCGAAGACCCGGAACTGGGCAAGAAGGTCGCCACTGCGCTGCAGAAGGCCGACGCTTCCAACCCGGCCAAGGTCAACGGCGTCGAGTACGTCGGTCCGCAGGTGGGTGAAGAGCTGCGCGACCAGGGCGGCCTTGGCATGCTCCTGGCGCTGGGCGGCATCCTCCTGTACGTGGGCTTCCGCTTCCAGTGGAAGTTCGCCCTGGGGGCGATCCTCTCGCTGATCCACGACGCCATCATCGTGATGGGCGTGCTGTCGTTCTTCCAGATCACCTTCGACCTGACCGTGCTGGCTGCGGTGCTGGCGGTGGTGGGCTACTCGCTGAACGACACCATCGTGATCTTCGACCGGGTACGCGAGAACTTCCGCGTGCTGCGCAAGGCCAGCCTGATCGAGAACATCAACATCTCGACCAGCCAGACCCTGTTGCGGACCATTGCCACCTCGGTATCGACCCTGCTGGCTATCTCCGCCCTGCTGTTCTTCGGCGGCGACAACCTGTTCGGTTTCTCCATCGCCCTGTTCGTCGGCGTAATGGCGGGTACCTACTCGTCGATCTATATCGCCAACGTGGTACTGATCTGGCTGAACCTGTCCAGTGAGGACCTGATTCCTCCGCCGAGCAAGGAGGTCGACGAGCGCCCGTAATAGAGCGTTCCGCGCCTTCGACAGAACTCCCGCTTCGGCGGGAGTTTTTGTTTGTGGGCAGTGGCTCACGGATTTGTTGGAACTTTCTTACAAAACCGCCGCTCCAAGGCAGGGTAAAGGGCAACGCCCGAATGAGAAGAAAGACCAGGAGAACCCTATGAACAAGTCGTTGCTAATCGGTACCGTGCTGGGCGCTGTAGGCGTGACTGCCGGTGGCGCCGTGGCTACCTACAGTCTGGTGGACCGTGCGCCGCAATACGCCGAGGTGCTCGCCGTTCAGCCGGTCAAGGAAACCATCAAGAATCCGCGCCAGGTCTGCAAGGACGTGGCAGTGACCCATCAGCGCCCGGTCAAGGACCAGCATCAGATCGCCGGTACCGCCATCGGTGCCATTGCTGGCGGCCTGCTCGGCAACCAGATCGGCGGTGGCAACGGCAAGAAGATCGCTACCGTGGCGGGCGCCATCGGCGGCGGCTACGCGGGTAACAAGGTGCAGGAAGGTATGCAGGAGCGTGATACCTACACCACCACCGAAACCCGCTGCAGCACCGTTAACGATACCAGCGAGAAAGTCGTCGGCTACGACGTGAAGTACCTGCTCGATGGCAAGGCTGGTCAGGTCCGCATGGATCGTGACCCGGGCTCGCAGATTCCGGTCGACAAGAGCGGTCGGCTGGTCCTGGGGCAGCAGTAAGCTGTCGCCGGCTGCGGAACGAAAAAGGCGCCCAATGGGCGCCTTTTCTTTTGGAGCTCTTTGTAGGAGCGAGCTTGCTCGCGAACAGCCCCACGTCGTGGCGGCAGAAGAAAGGGCAGCAGCTTCGCGAGCAAGCTCGCTCCTACAGGAAGTGCGTTCTCGCAGGCACAAAAAAGCCCGGCATTGCCGGGCTTTTTCTCGCGTCACTCAGGCTCAGCGCTTGAGCGAGGCCGGCAGGTGCGGCTGGATGCTGGTCAGCAGCGCCTTGAAGCACTTGGTGTTGCCGGCGACGATCTGGCCCTTCTCGAGGAACTCGTGACCGCCGGTGAAATCGCTCACCAGGCCGCCTGCTTCCTGGATCAGCAGGGCGCCGGCTGCCATGTCCCACTCGGACAGGCCGAATTCCCAGAAGGCGTCGTAGCGGCCGGCGGCGACGTAGGCCAGGTCCAGGCTGGCGGCACCGGCGCGGCGGATGCCGGCGGTCTGGCCGACCAGGCTGCGGAACATGCCCAGGTAGGCGTCCAGGTTGTCCATCTGGCTGTCGCGGAACGGGAAGCCGGTGCCGAGGAGGGCGCCTTCCAGGCTCTTGCGGTTGCTGACGCGCAGGCGACGACCGTTCAGCGCGGCGCCACGGCCACGGCTGGCGGTGAATTCTTCCTGGCGGACCGGGTCGAGGACCACGGCGTGCTCAAGGCGACCGCGGTATTTGCAGGCGATGCTGACGGCGTAGTGCGGAACGCCGTGAATGAAGTTGGTGGTGCCGTCCAGTGGGTCGATGATCCACAGATAGTCGGCGCCTTCGCCACTGCCTTCGAGCATGCCGCCTTCTTCGCCCATGATCCCGTGGTTCGGGTAGGCCTTGCGCAGGGCGGTGACGATGGAGAGTTCGGCTGCGCGATCGACTTCGGTCACGTAGTCCTTGGCTTCTTTCTCGTTGACCGACAGGGTATCCAGGCGTTCGATGGAGCGGAAGATCAGTTCACCGGCGCTGCGAGCGGCGCGCAGGGCGATATTCAGCATAGGCTGCATGGAGAGGTCACCTGGGTCGTTAAAGAAAGCCGAACATTCTAGCAGAAAGCGCTGACGTTCATAGAGCGACCTGTCGCCTGCGTGGCGCAAGACCCACTGCTGCGGTAGGATTCCCTCCCTTTTTCGCTTTATGTGTGGAGTCGCGCGTTGCTCGACAAAATTCGCGTGGTGCTGGTCAACACCAGCCATCCCGGCAATATCGGCGGTACGGCCCGTGCGATGAAGAACATGGGCCTGTCGCGCCTCGTGCTGGTGGATCCGATGGATTTCCCCAGCGGTGAAGCCCGTGCCCGCGCATCCGGCGCCGATGACATTCTCGACGCGGCCGTGGTCGTTCCTACCCTGGAAGATGCCCTGGCGGGTTGCAGTCTGGTACTGGGCACCAGCGCGCGCGATCGTCGCATTCCCTGGCCGCTGCTGGATCCCCGCGAGTGCGCCACCACCAGCCTGGAGCACGTCCAGCAGGGTGGTGAGGTCGCGCTGGTGTTCGGCCGCGAATATGCCGGCCTGACCAATGAAGAGCTGCAGCGATGTCAGTTCCACGTGCATATCCCGGCCAATCCCGAGTTCAGCTCGCTGAACCTGGCGACGGCGGTGCAGGTGCTGGTCTACGAGGTGCGTATGGCGTGGCTGGCTGCTGAAGGTCAGCCGACCAAGCACGAGAAGGTCGAGTCGACGGCGATGCTCAACAGCGTCCCGGTAACGTCGGATGAGCTGGAGCGCTTCTATGCGCACCTGGAATCGACCCTGGTGGATATCCAGTTCCTCGATCCGCAGAAGCCGCGCCACCTGATGTCGCGCCTGCGTCGCCTGTACGGCCGCAGCGGCGTCAGCAAGCTGGAGATGAATATCCTGCGGGGTATTCTCACCGAGACACAGAAGGCTGCCCGCGGGGAGCTTTCCAAGCGGAGTGATGAAGATGTTTGAGCGTGTACGCGAGGATATCCAGAGCGTATTTCATCGTGACCCGGCGGCGCGCAACGCCTTCGAGGTGCTGACCTGCTACCCGGGGCTGCATGCCGTCTGGCTGCATCGCCTGGCCCATGGCTTGTGGACTTCCGGCTGGAAGTGGCTGGCGCGCATGGTGTCGAACTTCGGTCGCTGGATGACCGGCATCGAGATCCATCCGGGTGCGAAGATCGGTCGCCGGTTCTTCATTGACCACGGCCTGGGCATTGTCATCGGCGAAACCGCCGAAATTGGCGATGACGTGACCATTTATCAGGGTGTGACCCTGGGTGGCACCAGTTGGAACAAGGGCAAGCGCCATCCGACCCTGGCCGATGGCGTGGTGGTGGGGGCGGGTGCCAAGGTGCTCGGTCCTTTCACGGTGGGTGCTGGCGCCAAGGTCGGTTCCAATGCAGTGGTGACCAAGGAGGTACCGCCTGGGGCGACCGTTGTGGGTATTCCGGGTCGCATCATCGTCAAGGATGACGCGGATCAGGCGGCCAAGCGCCAGGCCATGGCAGAAAAGCTCGGGTTCGATGCCTATGGCGTCAGCCAGGACATGCCCGACCCGGTAGCGCGCGCCATCGGTCAGTTGCTCGATCACCTGCAGGCGGTCGATGGGCGTCTGGAGGGCATGTGCAAGGCCCTGACGGCCTTGGGCAGTGACTACTGTGCCAAGGATCTTCCGGTCCTGCGGGAAGAGGACTTTGCCGGGGTCAAGGACCAGGAGAGCAGCCAGTCGGCGCAGTGATGCGCCGGCGCCGGTATTGCTGTTAGAATACGGCGCCGTTCGCTGGCTAAATCCGACTAAAGTAATAGGTCTTATAGTTGACTTAAATAGTCGGAAAAGAGCATACTCCCGCCATACCAGCGATTCTTCCGGATTTCCCCATGCGATTGACCACCAAAGGCCGCTATGCCGTCACCGCCATGCTCGACCTGGCGTTGCACGCCCAGCGTGGCCCGGTTTCTCTCGCCGATATCTCCGAACGCCAGGGTATCTCCCTGTCCTACCTGGAACAGCTGTTCGCCAAGTTGCGCCGTGGCAACCTGGTGGTCAGCGTGCGCGGTCCGGGCGGCGGCTACCAGTTGTCCCGCGACATGACCGGCATCCACGTCGCCCAGGTGATCGATGCGGTCAATGAGTCGGTCGACGCCACCCGCTGTCAGGGTCAGGGCGACTGCCACTCCGGCGACACCTGCCTGACCCACCACCTGTGGTGCGACCTCAGTCAGCAGATTCACGAGTTTCTCAGCGGCATCAGCCTGGCCGACCTGGTCGAGCGCCGCGAAGTTCAAGAGGTCGCCCAGCGCCAGGACGAGCGTCGCTGCTCCGGCAGCAAGTCGCTGCGCCTCGACAAGATTGAAGCGTCCGCCATCGATTGAGCGAACGCCCGCCTGTAGGAGTTACCTGATGAAATTGCCGATTTACCTCGACTACTCCGCCACCACCCCGGTGGATCCGCGTGTCGCTCAGAAAATGGCCGACTGCCTGCTGGTTGACGGCAATTTCGGCAACCCGGCCTCGCGCTCCCACGTCTTCGGCTGGAAGGCCGAGGAAGCGGCTGAGAATGCTCGTCGCCAGGTCGCCGAACTGGTCAATGCCGACCCCCGCGAGATCGTCTGGACGTCCGGTGCCACCGAGTCCGACAACCTCGCCATCAAGGGTGTCGCGCACTTCTACGCGACCAAGGGCAAGCACATCATCACCTCGAAGATCGAGCACAAGGCGGTCCTGGATACCTGCCGCCAGCTGGAGCGCGAAGGTTTCGAAGTGACCTACCTGGAGCCGACTCCCGAGGGCATCATCACCCCGGCGATGGTCGAGGCCGCCCTGCGTGACGACACCATCCTGGTTTCGGTCATGCACGTGAACAACGAAGTCGGCAGCATCAACGACATCGCCGCCATCGGCGAGCTGACCCGCGCGCGTGGCATTCTGCTGCACGTCGATGCCGCCCAGTCCGCCGGTAAAGTCGACATCGACCTGGAGAAACTCAAGGTCGATCTGATGTCCTTCTCCGCCCACAAGGTCTACGGCCCCAAAGGCATGGGCGCTCTGTACGTGCGCCGCAAGCCGCGTGTACGTCTGGAAGCCCAGATGCACGGTGGCGGCCACGAGCGCGGCATGCGTTCGGGCACCCTGGCGACGCACCAGATCGTCGGCATGGGCGAAGCCTTCCGCATCGCCAAGGAAGAAATGCACCAGGAAATGGCCCGCATCGAAGGCCTGCGCAAGCGCTTCTTCGATCAGGTTCAGG
The DNA here is from genome assembly GCF_001672555.2 of Pseudomonas sp. AU11447. NCBI lineage: Bacteria > Pseudomonadati > Pseudomonadota > Gammaproteobacteria > Pseudomonadales > Pseudomonadaceae > Pseudomonas > Pseudomonas sp. AU11447. Next base: position 98,326 of record NZ_LZDG02000043.1, read on the forward strand.
ACCTGGAAGAGCTGTACCTCAATGGCAGCCCGGTTTCCTACGCGCCGAACATCCTCAACGTCAGCTTCAACTACGTCGAAGGCGAGTCGCTGATGATGTCGCTCAAGGACCTGGCCGTTTCGTCCGGTTCCGCCTGCACCTCGGCCTCGCTGGAGCCGTCCTACGTGCTCCGCGCCCTGGGTCGCAATGACGAGCTGGCGCACAGCTCCATCCGTTTCAGCTTCGGCCGCTTCACCACTGAAGAAGAGGTCGATTACGCCGCCAAGAAGGTGGTGGAAGCCGTTTCCAAGCTGCGTGAACTCTCGCCGCTGTGGGATATGTTCAAAGAGGGTGTCGACCTGTCCAAGGTCGAATGGCAGGCCCACTGACCCGCCCCATAGAAGTGAGGATTAGCCATGGCTTACAGTGACAAGGTCATCGACCACTACGAAAACCCGCGCAACGTCGGCAAGCTCAACGCCGAAGATCCGGATGTCGGCACCGGCATGGTCGGTGCTCCCGCTTGCGGCGACGTGATGCGCCTGCAGATCAAGGTCAACGAGCAGGGCGTCATCGAAGACGCCAAGTTCAAGACCTACGGCTGCGGTTCGGCCATTGCCTCCAGCTCCCTCGCCACCGAGTGGATGAAGGGCAAGACCCTGGACGAGGCCGAATCGATCAAGAACACCACCATCGCCGAAGAACTGGCCCTGCCGCCGGTGAAGATCCACTGCTCGGTACTCGCCGAGGACGCCATCAAGGCGGCCGTGCGCGACTACAAGCAGAAGAAAGGTCTGCTCTGAAGCGATTCGTTGAGTAAGGAGTTCCCATGGCCATCAGCATGACCGAAGCCGCCGCCAACCACGTTCGCCGCTCCCTCGAAGGGCGCGGCAAGGGCGAGGGCATTCGTCTTGGCGTGCGTACCACCGGCTGTTCGGGCCTTGCCTACGTGCTGGAGTTCGTCGACGAACTGGCAGCCGAGGACGAGGTGTTCGAGAGCCACGGCGTGAAGGTCATCATCGACCCGAAAAGCCTGGTCTACCTCGACGGCACGGAGTTGGACTTCACCAAGGAAGGCCTCAACGAGGGCTTCAAGTTCAACAACCCGAACGTGCGCGGTGAGTGTGGCTGCGGCGAAAGCTTCAACGTCTGAGGCTGGGTGTGGGTAGTCCCTGTCACTTCGCGCTGTTCGACCTGCAGCCGGGCTTCCGGATCGATCTGGAAGCCCTCGGCAATCGCTATCGGGAGCTGGTGCGAACCGTCCATCCGGACCGCTTCGCCGATGCTTCCGAGCGCGAGCAACGACTGGCGCAGTCCAAGGCCGCCGAGCTCAACGATGCCTACCAGACGCTGAAGAGCGTCCCGCGTCGCGCTCTGTACCTGCTGGCCCTGCGTGGCGATGCGTTGCCGCTGGAAGCCACTGTGCAGGATCCGGAGTTCCTGCTGCAGCAGATGCAGTTGCGCGAGGATCTGGAGGATCTGCAGGACAGCGCCGATCTCGATGGCGTGGCACAGTTCAAGCGTCAGCTGAAATCCGCCCAGCAGCGTCTGGAAGAGGATTTCGCCGATTGCTGGGATGATGCCGCCCGTCGTGAGTTGGCCGAGCGCCTGGTTCGCCGCATGCAGTTCCTCGACAAGCTGGCGCAGGAAGTGCGGCAGCTCGAAGAGCGACTCGACGATTAATCCGCGCGGCCCGCGCCGCGCCCGATAGCCTGATTAGAAACCGCATGGCCCTACTGCAGATCGCCGAGCCCGGACAAAGTCCCCAGCCACACCAGCGTCGCCTGGCGGTAGGGATTGACCTGGGCACCACGAATTCCCTGGTCGCTGCCGTGCGCAGCGGCGTCGCAGCACCCTTGCCCGATGATCGCGGCGAAGTGATCCTGCCGTCTGCGGTGCGCTATCTCGCCGATCGCATCGAGGTGGGTGAGAGCGTTCGCGCCAACGCCTCGCAGGACCCATTGAACTCCATCATCTCGGTCAAGCGCTTCATGGGGCGCGGCCTGGAAGATGTGAAGCAACTGGGCGGTCAACTGCCGTACCGCTTCACCCAGGGCGAATCGCACATGCCCTTCATCGAGACTGTCCAGGGTGCCAAGAGCCCGGTGGAAGTCTCGGCTGAGATCCTCCGCGTCCTGCGTCAACGCGCCGAGTCCACCTTGGGTGGCGAACTGGTCGGCGCGGTGATCACCGTTCCCGCCTATTTCGACGACGCCCAGCGTCAGGCCACCAAGGATGCTGCGCGTCTGGCTGGCCTGCATGTATTGCGCCTGCTCAACGAGCCGACCGCCGCGGCGGTCGCCTACGGCCTCGACAAGAACGCCGAGGGCGTGGTCGCCATCTATGACCTGGGTGGCGGTACCTTCGATATTTCCATCCTGCGCCTGACCCGTGGCGTCTTCGAGGTCCTGGCCACTGGCGGCGATACCGCCCTGGGCGGCGACGACTTCGACCATGCCATTGCCGGTTGGATCATCGAGCAGGCCGGTCTCTCGGCCGACCTCGATCCGGGTGCCCAGCGCCGCCTGCTGCAGACTGCCTGCGCCGCCAAGGAAGCGCTGACCGACAGCGCCGGCGTGGCCGTTGCTTATGACGGCTGGTCTGGTGAACTGACCCGCGCCCAGCTCGAGGCCCTGATCGATCCGCTGATCCAGCGCAGCCTCAAGTCCTGCCGTCGCGCAGTTCGTGATTCCGGTGTCGAGCTGGAAGAAGTCAGTGCCGTCGTCATGGTGGGCGGCTCGACCCGCGTACCTCGTGTACGCGAACTGGTGGGCGACCTGTTCGCTCGCGACCCGCTGACCGACATCGATCCGGACCAGGTTGTCGCCATCGGCGCAGCCATCCAGGCTGATGCCCTGGCCGGCAACAAGCGCGGCGAAGAGTTGCTGCTGCTTGACGTGATTCCCCTGTCGCTCGGCCTGGAAACCATGGGCGGGCTGATGGAGAAGGTGATCCCGCGCAATACCACCATTCCGGTGGCCCGCGCCCAGGAATTCACCACCTACAAGGATGGCCAGACGGCCATGATGATCCACGTGCTGCAAGGTGAGCGCGAGCTGGTCAAGGACTGTCGGTCTCTGGCGCGCTTCGAGCTGCGCGGCATTCCGCCGATGGTGGCTGGCGCGGCGAAGATTCGCGTCAGCTTCCAGGTCGACGCCGACGGGTTGCTGGGCGTTTCCGCCCGCGAATTATCCTCGGGCGTCGAGGCGAGCATTCAGGTCAAGCCTTCCTACGGCCTGACCGATGGCGAAATCGCCCGCATGCTGCAGGACTCCTTCCAGTATGCCGGCGATGACCTTGCTGCCCGCGCCCTGCGTGAACAGCAGGTCGAGGCCCAGCGCCTGCTGGAGGCCGTGCAGTCGGCTCTGGACGCTGACGGCGAGCGCCTGCTGGACGCCGACGAGCGCCTGGTCATCGATGCCGGCATGGACTCGCTGCGCGAGCTGGCCACCGGCAGCGATACCGTCGCCATCGAACAACAGATCAAGCGTCTGTCCCAGCTGACCGACGCCTTTGCTGCGCGCCGTATGGACGCCACCGTCAAAGCCGCACTGGCCGGTCGCCGGCTCAACGAAATCGAGGAATAAGCGAAGATGCCGCAGATTGTCTTTCTGCCCCACGCCGAACACTGCCCCGAGGGCGCGGTGATCGAAGCCCAGCCGGGCGAAACCATCATGAAGGCAGCGCTGCGTAATGGCATCGAGATCGAGCATGCCTGCGAGATGTCCTGCGCCTGCACCACCTGCCACGTGATCGTGCGCGAGGGCTTCAATTCGATGGAAGCCTCCGACGAACTGGAGGACGACATGCTGGACAAGGCCTGGGGTCTGGAAGCGGATTCGCGCCTGTCCTGCCAGGCGGTGGTCGGCGAGACGGACCTGGTGGTGGAGATTCCGAAGTACACCATCAACCAGGTGTCCGAAGGTCACTGAGGCGGAGCGTTCACATGAGTCTGAAATGGGTTGATGTGCTCGAAATCGCTATCCAGCTGGCCGAGTCCAAGCCGGATGTCGATCCGCGCTACGTGAATTTCGTCGATCTGCACCGCTGGGTGCTGGCATTGCCGGAGTTCAGCGACGATCCTTCCCGCGGCGGGGAAAAGGTCCTGGAGGCCATTCAGGCCGCCTGGATCGACGAAGCCGACTAAGGGGGCGGCTCACCAGAGCCGCGTACCCATTTGTCATGAACCCGCGTATAATTCGCGGGTTTTATCTTTAGGTGAGCTGTTGAAAATTTCCCCAGGGGAATTTTCCAGTCGCCGGCCTTGTCGCAGTCGGGCCGGTTTCGCGGCTGCCGCCCAACGGGCGTGGCGCGCGGCAAACCCTAGAATCGCAGGAGCTCCTGGCCACGCCAGGGGCTTCTTGGCATTACCAACCTTGCTTTTCGGAGTTATTTCCATGGCCCTGCAACGTACCTTCTCCATCATCAAGCCCGACGCCGTTTCCAAGAACGTCATCGGCGAAATCCTGACCCGCTTCGAGAAAGCCGGTCTGCGCGTTGTCGCTTCGAAGATGGTTCAGCTGTCCGAGCGCGAAGCTGGCGGTTTCTACGCCGAGCACAAAGAGCGTCCCTTCTTCAAGGACCTGGTTTCCTTCATGACCTCCGGCCCGGTCGTCGTTCAGGTTCTGGAAGGCGAAGACGCCATCCTGCGCAACCGTGAGCTGATGGGCGCCACCGATCCGAAGAAAGCCGACGCCGGCACCATCCGCGCCGACTTCGCTGTTTCCATCGACGAGAACGCCGTACACGGTTCCGACTCGGAAGCTTCGGCTGCCCGCGAAATCGCTTACTTCTTCTCCAGCACCGAGGTGTGCGAGCGCATTCGCTGATCCGTCAGTGAATGAGCGAGGGTGAATCCATGACTGATACCGCTGTAAAGGCCAACCTGCTGGGCATGACCAAGCCCCAGCTCGAGGAATTCTTCGAGTCCATCGGTGAAAAGCGCTTCCGCGCCGGCCAGGTGATGCAATGGATTCACCACTTTGGCGCCGTCGATTTCGACGCCATGACGAACGTCGGCAAGGCCTTGCGCGAAAAGCTCAAGGCCGTTGCCGAAATTCGTCCGCCGGAGATCGTCAGCCAGGACATTTCCTCTGACGGTACCCGCAAGTGGGTCGTGCGCGTGGCCTCGGGCAGTTGCGTCGAGACCGTGTACATCCCGCAGGGCGGCCGCGGCACTTTGTGCGTGTCGTCCCAGGCCGGTTGCGCGCTGGACTGCAGCTTCTGCTCCACCGGCAAGCAAGGCTTCAACAGCGACCTGACCTCCGCCGAGATCATCGGCCAGGTGTGGATCGCCAACCAATCGTTCGGGACCATCCCGGGCAAGATCGACCGTGCCATCACCAACGTGGTGATGATGGGCATGGGCGAGCCGCTGCTGAACTTCGATAACGTCGTGACTGCCATGAGCATCATGATGGAGGACCTCGGCTACGGCATTTCCAAGCGCAAGGTGACTCTGTCCACCTCCGGCGTGGTGCCGATGATCGACAAGCTCGCCGAGGTGACCGACGTGTCCCTGGCCCTGTCGCTGCACGCGCCCAACGACGAACTGCGCAACAAGCTGGTGCCGATCAACAAGAAGTACCCGCTCGAGATGCTGCTCGACTCCTGCTACCGCTACATCACGCGCCTGGGCAAGGAGCGCGTGCTGACAATCGAGTACACCCTGCTGGCCGGCGTCAACGACCAGCCCGAGCATGCCGAGCAGTTGATCGCATTGCTCAAGGATTTCCCTTGCAAGATCAACCTGATTCCGTTTAATCCGTTCCCGCATTCCGGCTACGAGCGGCCGAGCAACAATGCCATCCGCCGTTTTCAGGACATGCTGCACAAAAGCGGCTTCAACGTTACGGTTCGCACCACTCGCGGAGACGACATCGATGCCGCCTGTGGTCAGCTGGTAGGCCAGGTGATGGACCGCACCCGCCGCAGCGAACGCTATATCGCCGTACGACAGTTGGCCGCGGAAGCCGAACAGGCTCCGACCAACGCCAATCGAAACTGAACTAGGGAGGATTCCGATGACCCTGCGCGCCGCGCTGTTCTTGCTGTTGGCAACCGTGCTGACGGGTTGCGTGACGACTGGTAAACAGGATCCTCTGAAAACCGACAAGGGCCGGAACGAGGCGCGTGACGCCTATATCCAGCTCGGCATCGGTTACCTGCAGATGGGCAATACCGAGCAGGCCAAGATACCGCTGCGTCAGGCGCTGGAGATCGACTCGTCCAGCGCTGATGCCCACGCTGCGCTGGCGGTTGTCTACCAGACCGAAATGGAACCCAAGCTCGCCGAGAGCGAGTACCGCAAGGCGTTGTCCGCGCGTTCGGGAGATGCCCGTATCCTGAACAACTACGCGAGTTTCCTGTTCGAGCAGAAGCGGTACAAGGAAGCCTACGACACCTATATGAAGGCCACCGAAGACGGCCTTTACTCCGAGCGCTCGCGCATCTTCGAGAATCTCGGCATCGTCAGCCTCAAGCTCAACGACCGAGTCCAGGCCAAGCAGTACTTCGAGAAGGCCGTGCGCCTGAATCGCAATCAGCCGGGGGCGCTGATCGAGCTGGCTGACCTGAACTACCAGGATCGCGAGTACGTACCGGCCCGGACTTTCTACGAGGAATACCTCAAGCAGGGCCCGCAGACCGCGCGCAGCCTGCTGCTGGGGATTCGACTGGCGAAGATTTTCGACGACCGGGATACCGCTGCCAGCTACGGGCTGCAACTCAAGCGCCTGTATCCCGCTTCTCCTGAATACCAGGCATACCAGGCGGATAAATGATGAATACGTCGCAGTCCGATGTCATCGGCACGACCCGCGCCAATCCTGGCGAGACCCTGCGCCAGGCGCGCGAGAACAAGGGCTGGAGTACCGCTCAGGTCGCCGGTCAGCTGAATCTCACCGAGAATGCGCTGCGCCAGCTGGAACAGGGCTCCTTTGACCAGTTGCCGGGCCACACCTTCGCCCGTGGCTATATCCGCGCCTACGCCAAGCTGCTGGGCATGGACCAGGCCCAGATGGTCACTGCCTTCGATCAGTACACCGGCACCGATGCCAGCGGCAGCAACGTCCAGGCGCTCGGCCGCGTGGTCGAGCCGGTGCGCCTGTCGCGCAACCTGTTGCGCCTGTTCAGCCTGGCCCTGTTGGCCGTGCTGATCGGCTTCGGTTACTTCTGGTGGCAGGAACGCTCCGCGCGTCCGGCCGAGACCGGCAGCCTGAATATGGAGCACGTCGAGGTCGAGAGCGCCGACGGCACCACTGAAATTCACACCCTTGACGAGCCGGAAGACCAGGCCGTCGCCGAGGACCAGGCCAATACTCCGCCGGTTCCGTCCGAACCCGCTGGCGACAGCGGCAATGCCGAGGCTCCGGCCGAAGGTACCCCGCCGGCCGCTGCCGCTCCGGGCGTACCCACCGCTCCTGAAGCCGTACCGGCTCCCGCACCGGCAGCTCCAGCCCTGGCACAACCGCCGGCTGCGCAGCAGCCCGCCGTACCGGCGAACCCCGCTGCACCGGCCGAGGCGCCGGCTGCTCCTGTGGTCGCGGCCGCCGGGCAGGGCGTGGTCAAGGTTCAATTCATCGCCGATTGCTGGACCCAGGTGACCGATGCCGACGGCAAGGTCATCCTCGAGGGCCTCAAGCGCAAGGGTGATTCGCTCGAAGTCGCCGCCAAGGCGCCGGTCCAACTGCGCCTTGGCTTTGCCCAGGGGGCACAGGTCAGCTACAACGGCCAGCCAGTCGAAGTCACGCCAGCGCGCGGTGGTACCGCTCGCCTGAAGTTGGGTGGACAGTAAGATGCATTGCGAGTCTCCGATCAAACGTCGCCTGTCCCGGAAAATCTGGGTGGGTAACGTGCCGGTAGGTGGGGATGCCCCCATTGCCGTGCAGAGCATGACCAACACCGACACCCTGGATGTGGCGGCCACCGTGGCCCAGATCCGCCGTCTGGAGGACGCCGGCGCCGACATCGTCCGCGTCTCCGTGCCGGACATGGACGCCGCCGAGGCGTTCGGCAAGATCAAGCAGCAGGTGAAAGTCCCGCTGGTGGCCGATATCCACTTCGACTACAAGATCGCCCTGCGCGTGGCCGAACTGGGTGTTGACTGCCTGCGAATCAACCCCGGCAACATCGGTCGCGAAGATCGGGTCAAGGCCGTGGTCGATGCCGCCCGCGAACGCAATATCCCGATCCGCATCGGCGTCAACGCTGGCTCGCTGGAAAAGGATCTGCAGAAGAAATACGGCGAACCGACTCCCGAAGCACTGCTGGAATCGGCCCTGCGCCATGTCGATCACCTCGATCGCCTGGACTTCCAGAACTTCAAGGTCAGCGTGAAGGCCTCCGACGTGTTCATGGCCGTCGCCGCCTACCGCCTGCTGGCGAAAGAGATCGAGCAACCCCTGCACCTGGGCATCACCGAAGCCGGTGGCCTGCGTTCGGGTACCGTGAAGTCGGCCGTGGGCCTGGGCATGCTGCTCGCCGAAGGCATTGGCGACACCATCCGCATTTCCCTCGCTGCCGACCCGGTGGAAGAGATCAAGGTCGGCTTCGACATCCTCAAGTCGCTGCGCCTGCGCTCCCGTGGCATCAACTTCATCGCCTGCCCGAGCTGCTCGCGGCAGAACTTCGATGTGGTGAAGACCATGAACGAGCTGGAAGGCCGCCTGGAGGACCTGCTGGTCCCGCTGGACGTCGCCGTGATCGGCTGCGTGGTCAACGGCCCGGGCGAAGCCAAGGAGGCCCATATCGGCCTTACCGGTGGTACGCCGAACCTGATCTACATCGACGGCAAGCCGGCGCAGAAGCTGCAGAACGATAACCTGGTGGATGAGCTGGAACGGCTGATCCGCGAAAAAGCGGCCGAGAAGGCCGAGGCCGACGCCGCACTCATCGTGCGCGGCTGACCGCAACAAGGATCCTAAGTGAGCAAGTCCCTGCAAGCCATCCGTGGCATGAACGACATCCTGCCGGACCAGACCCCGGCCTGGCGCTATCTGGAGCGCACCTTTGCCGATCTGCTGGACGCCTATGGCTACAGCGAGATCCGCATGCCGATCCTGGAATTCACCGAACTCTTCGCCCGCGGCATCGGCGAAGGCACCGACGTGGTCGACAAGGAGATGTACACCTTCCTCGACCGCAACGGCGAATCCCTGACCATGCGTCCGGAAGGTACTGCCGGTTGCGTGCGCGCCGTGCTGGAGCACGGTCTGTCCGGTGGCGGCCAGGTACAGAAACTCTGGTACACCGGCCCGATGTTCCGCTACGAGAAGCCGCAGAAGGGCCGCTACCGCCAGTTCCACCAGATTGGCGTGGAAGTCTTCAACCTGCCCGGCCCGGACATCGACGCCGAGCTGATCATCCTCACCTGGCGCCTGTGGCAGAAGCTGGGCATGGCCGACGCCGTGACCCTGCAGCTGAACACCCTGGGCTCCAGCGAAGCTCGGGCGCGTTTCCGCGAGGACCTGGTGGCCTACCTGCAGGAGCGCTTCGACCAGCTCGACGAAGACAGCCAGCGCCGTATGACCACCAACCCGCTGCGTATCCTCGACAGCAAGGTGGAGGCCACCCAGGCCCTGCTGGTCGGTGCACCGAGCCTGCACGATTACCTGGACGAAGAGTCCATCGCCCACTTCGAGGGCCTGAAGGCCCGCCTGGACGCGGTCGGCCTGCGCTACGAAATCAACCAGAAACTCGTGCGTGGCCTCGACTACTACTGCCGCACCGCTTTCGAGTGGGTTACCGACAAGCTCGGCGCCCAGGGCACCGTTTGCGGCGGGGGCCGCTACGACGGCCTGGTCAGCCAGTTCGGCGGCAAGCCGACGCCGGGTGTGGGCTTTGCCATGGGCGTGGAGCGCCTGGTGCTGCTGCTGGAAACCCTGGGCGTGGTCCCGTCCGAACTCAACCGCCCGGCCGACCTCTACGTCTGCGCCTTCGGCGAGCCGGCAGAGCTGGCTGCGCTGACCCTGGCCGAAAAGCTGCGTGAGGCCATTCCGGGCCTGCGCCTGCTGGTCAACGCCGGTGCCGGCAGCTTCAAGAGCCAGTTCAAGAAGGCCGACAAGAGCGGCGCACAGTTCGCAATGATTCTGGGTGACGACGAACTGGCCAACCGCGTGGTAGGTTTCAAGCCCCTGCGTGGCGAGGGCGAACAACAGAATATCGCCTGGGATGCTCTGCCCGAGCACCTGGCTGCCTGCCTCCAGCAGGCCTGAATCGAGCGGATAGGAGTATTGGGGTGAGTAACCGTACCGAAGAAGAACAGATCGCTGACATCAAGGACTGGTGGCAGCGTAACGGCATGCCCCTGCTGACCGGCGCCGCTCTGGCGTTGATCGTGGTGTTCGGCTGGCAAGCCTGGAAAAAGTACCAGACCAATCAGTCCCAGGGCGCTTCCATCATTTACCAGGCCCTGCTGGAAACCGCGCTGAACCCGGCCGGCAAGCCCGACACCGCCAAGGTCGCCGAGCTGGCCGGCAAGCTGACCACCGAGTACCCCGGTACTCCGTATGCCCAGTACGGCCGCCTGTTCGTCGCCAAGGTCGCGGTGGACAACGGCAAGCTGGACGACGCCGCTCTCGAACTCAAGGCTGTGGTCGACAAGCCGGTCGACGCTACACTTGGCGAGCTGGCGCGTCAGCGCCTGGCTCGTGTCCTGGCTGCCCAGGGCAAGGCCGAAGACGGCCTCAAGCTGCTCGACGGCAACGTCGACAAGGCCTATGTAGCCACTCGCGAAGAACTGCGCGGCGACCTGCTGCTGCAACTCAAGCGCAATGATGACGCCCGTGTCGCCTACGAGAAGGCCAAGGCTGCCCTGCCGGAAGATGCCGCCGTTGGCGCCCTGCAGATGAAACTCGACGACCTGGCCAAGGGAGACGCCTGAGATGTTGCGTTGGAAACACGTTGCACTGCTGGCACTGACCCTGATGGCTGTGGGTTGCAGCAGCAATAGCAAGAAAGAACTGCCGCCGGCCGAACTGACCGATTTCAAGGAAGAGGTTCGCCTGGAGAAACAGTGGAGCCGTTCGGTCGGTGACGGCCAGGGCGACCTGTACAACCTGCTCGAACCCGCCGTGGATGGCCAGACCATCTATGCCGCGTCTGCCGAAGGTCGCGTCATGGCCATGCAGCGCGAAACCGGGGAAGTGCTCTGGAAGAAAGATCTCGACCTGCCGATTTCCGGCGCCGTTGGCGTGGGTAACGGCATGGTCCTGCTGGGCACCCTGCGCGGTGACGTGATCGCCCTGGATTCCGGTTCGGGCGAGCAGAAGTGGCGCGCCAAGGTCAGCAGCGAAGTACTGGCTGCCCCGGCCACCAACGGTGACGTGGTGGTCGTGCAGACCCAGGACGACAAACTGATCGGCTTCGATGCCGCTACCGGCAACCAGCGCTGGATCTACGAAGGTACCGTGCCGGTGCTGACCCTGCGTGGTACCGGCGCTCCGCTGATCGCTGGTCGCCTGGCCCTGGCCGGCCTGGCCAGCGGCAAGGTCGTCGCTGTGGACGTCGAGCGCGGCCTGCCGGTCTGGGAACAGCGCGTTGCCATTCCGCAAGGTCGTTCCGAGCTGGATCGTGTCGTCGACATCGACGGCGGCCTGCTGCTGGTCGACAACGTTCTCTACGTAGCCAGCTACCAGGGCCGCGCCGCGGCACTGGACGTCGGCACCGGCCGCGTACTCTGGCAGCGTGAAGCTTCCAGCTACGTCGGCGTCGCCGAAGGGACTGGCAGCGTGTTCATCAGCCAGGCCAGCGGCACCGTGGAAAGCCTCGATTCCCGTGGTTCGTCCTCGCTGTGGAGCAACGACGCCCTGGCTCGCCGCCAGCTGTCCGCTCCGGCCGTGCTGTCGAGCAACGTGGTCGTCGGTGACCTGGAAGGTTATGTGCACCTGCTGAGCCAGGTGGACGGTCGTTTCGTTGGCCGCGAGAAGGTCGACGGTGACGGCGTGCGGGTTCGCCCGCTGGTAGTCGGCAGCTGGATGTACGTGTTCGGCAACAGCGGTAAGCTGGCCGCCTACACGACTCGCTAAGCTGAGTGTTACTGCCGGCCGCTGCCGTGAAAAACGGCAGCGGCCGTCGTGTTTTCTGAAAATCAAATTTCCTGGAGAGCCGCATGGTTCCCGTTATAGCCCTGGTGGGCCGCCCGAACGTCGGCAAGTCCACCCTGTTCAACCGCCTGACCCGCACCCGTGACGCCATCGTCGCCGAGTACGCAGGTCTGACCCGAGACCGCCAGTACGGCGAGGCCAAGTGGCAGGGCAAGAAATTCATCGTCATCGATACCGGTGGTATTTCCGGTGACGAAGAGGGTATCGACGCCAAGATGGCCGAGCAGTCGCTCCAGGCCATCGAAGAGGCCGATGCCGTCCTGTTCATGGTCGACTCCCGCGCTGGCCTTACCGCCGCCGACGAGATGATCGGCGAGCACCTGCGCAAGAAGAACAAGCGCACCTATCTGGTGGCCAACAAGGTCGATACCGTCGATCCGGACATCGCCCGCGCCGAGTTCAGCCCGCTGGCCCTGGGACACGCGATCCCGATCGCCGCCGCCCACGGCCGTGGCATCACCCAGATGCTCCAGGAAGCCTTGGGCGAGATGTTCGCTCCGGAGCCCGAGGCGCCTGAAGACAACGACCTGCCCAGCGAGCTGGAAGAGGTCGCCGAGGGCGAGGAAGCCAAGCGCATCCCCGGCCCGAGCGAGAAGGATGGCATCAAGATCGCCATCATCGGTCGCCCCAACGTCGGCAAGTCCACCCTGGTCAACCGCATGCTCGGTGAAGAGCGGGTGATCGTGTACGACCAGGCCGGCACCACTCGCGACAGCATCTACATCCCCTTCGAGCGCAACGAAGAGAAGTACACCCTGATCGACACCGCTGGCGTGCGTCGCCGCGGCAAGATCTTCGAGGCGGTGGAAAAATTCTCGGTGGTGAAGACCCTGCAGGCGATCCAGGACGCCAACGTGGTCATCTTCGTCATGGACGCCCGCGAAGGTGTGGTCGAGCACGACCTCAACCTGCTTGGTTTCGTGCTGGAGACCGGCCGCGCGCTGGTCATTGCGCTGAACAAGTGGGATGGCATGGAGTCGGCCGAGCGCGACTACGTGAAGACCGAACTCGAGCGCCGGCTGATGTTCGCCGACTTCGCCGACATCCACTTCATCTCCGCGCTGCACGGCACTGGCGTTGGGCACCTGTACAAGTCGGTACAGGATTCCTTCCGCTCCGCCGTGACCCGCTGGCCCACCAGCAAGCTGACGCAGATCCTCGAGGACGCCATCCAGGTCCACCAGCCGCCGATGGTCAACGGCCGCCGCATCAAGCTGCGCTATGCGCACCTGGGTGGCGCCAACCCGCCGTTGATCGTGATCCACGGCAACCAGGTGGATGCGGTGCCCAAGGCCTACACGCGCTACCTGGAGAAGACCTTCCGCCGCGTGCTGAAGCTGGTCGGTACGCCGATCCGCATCGAGTACAAGGGCGGCGACAACCCGTTCGAGGGCAAGAAGACCCAGCTCACCGATCGCCAGGTCAACAAGAAGCGCCGCCTCATGTCGCACCACAAGAAGGCCGAGAAGAAGAAAAAGGACAAACGTAAATAACGTCTGTCAGGCTTTAGACCGCAAGCCGCAGGCGATAGAGTAGGGGCCTCCCTCTCATCGCCTGCAGCCTGTAGTCACGCCATGCTTACCAGCAAACTGCCGAATGTCGGCACCACCATCTTCACCCGCATGTCCCAGCTCGCCGCCGAAAGCGGGGCGCTGAACCTCTCCCAGGGTTTCCCGGACTTCCCCGGCCCTGCGCCGCTGCTCGAAGCGGTCGCCCGCCATGTCTTGGCCGGAAACAACCAGTACAGCCCGATGACCGGCCTGCCGGCACTGCGCGAACAGGTAGCGATCAAGGTCGCCAGCCTGTATGGGCGTGGCGTCAGCGCCGACACCGAGGTGACCATTGTTCCCGGAGCGACAGAAGGGATCTTCTGCGCGGTGCAGGCGCTGATCCGCGCCGGCGATGAAGCCATCGTCCTGGACCCCTGCTATGACAGCTACGAGCCTTCGGTCGAACTGGCCGGTGGCCGCTGTGTGCACGTCGCGCTGAGCCAGCCGGGCTTCCGCATCGACTGGCAGCGCCTGGCCGAGGCCATCACCCCGCGCACGCGCCTGATCTTCCTCAACAGCCCGCACAATCCCAGCGGTGCACTGATCGACCGCGCCGACCTGGATCGCCTGGCTGAGCTGATTCGTGACCGCGAGATCTACATCATCAGCGACGAGGTCTACGAGCACCTGATCTACGACGGCGTGCAGCATGCCAGCGTGCTGGCCCATGACGAACTGTATCCGCGCGCCTTTGTCATCAGCTCCTTCGGCAAGACTTACCACGTCACCGGCTGGAAGACCGGCTATGTCGTAGCGCCGCCGGCGCTGTCGGCGGAGATGCGCAAGATCCACCAGTACGTGAACTTCTGCGGCGTGACCCCGCTGCAATGGGCGCTGGCCGATTTCATGGCCGCGCATCCGGAGCACCTGCGCGAGCTGCCGGGTTTCTACCAGGCCAAGCGCGACCTGTTCTGCGACCTGCTGGAGGGCTCGCGCTTCACGTTCCAGCGGGCTGCCGGCACTTACTTCCAGGTTGTGGACTACTCGGCGATCCGCCCGGACCTCGATGACGTCGCCATGTCCGAATGGCTGACGCGCGAGCACGGCGTGGCCGCCATTCCGGTCTCGGTGTTCTACCAGCAGGCCCCGGCGGACATGCGCCTGGTGCGCTTCTGCTTCGCCAAGAAAGAGGAGACGCTGCGCCAGGCAGCGGAACGACTATGCGCGATCTGAGCCAATTGCCCGACCTCAAGCTTGCCCTCGTGCAGACCACCCTGGTCTGGCACGACGCCAAGGCCAATCGCGAGCGTTTCGACGCGCTGCTGGAGGGCGCTCGCGGTGCGGATCTGGTGATCCTTCCGGAGATGTTCACCACGGGCTTCTCCATGGACTCAGAAGCGTTGGCCGAGGCGGAGGAAGGCGAAACCTACGCCTGGCTGCGCGAACAGGCGGCGAAGCTTGAAGCGGTGGTCTGCGGCAGCGTGATCATCCGTGCCGCCGACGGCAGCCATCGCAACCGCCTGCTCTGGGCGCGCCCGGATGGCGAGATGCAGCACTACGACAAGCGCCACCTGTTCCGCATGGCCGGCGAGCACAAGCACTACACGCCGGGCGAGCAGCAGGTGCTGCTGGAATGGAAGGGCTGGCGGATTCGCCCGCTGGTCTGCTACGACCTGCGCTTCCCGGTGTGGAGCCGCGATGCCCAGGACACCGACCTGCTGCTCTATACCGCCAACTGGCCGGCCGCACGCCGCCAGCACTGGAACCGCCTGCTGCCCGCTCGGGCCATCGAAAACCTCTGCTATGTCGCCGCGGTCAACCGTGTCGGCGAAGACGGCAAGGGCCACGCCTATTCCGGCGACAGCCAGGTGCTGGATTTCCAGGGTGACAACCTGC
The DNA here is from genome assembly GCF_001672555.2 of Pseudomonas sp. AU11447. NCBI lineage: Bacteria > Pseudomonadati > Pseudomonadota > Gammaproteobacteria > Pseudomonadales > Pseudomonadaceae > Pseudomonas > Pseudomonas sp. AU11447. The sequence continues at coordinate 113,795 of NZ_LZDG02000043.1, forward strand.
TGGCGGCGGGCAGTGCCGACGGGGTGTTCCAGATCGCCCTGAATGCGGCGGAACTGGCGGCCTACCGGGAACGCTTCCCGGCCAATCTCGACGCGGATGAGTTCGACATCCGTCTCTGACGTTGTGGCTCGCTGCAATCGATCGCGGACGAAGTCCGCTCCTACGAAACATGACCCCGCGTAGGAGCGGACTTCGTCCGCGATGTTTCCGCCCTGCTCAATACGCGCTGGCGGTGTTCAAGCGCTGGATCACTTCGTCACTGAGCTTCAGGTCCACCGCCGCGATCAGGTCCGGCAACTGCTCCAGCCTCGACGCACTGGCGATGGGAGCCGTGATGCTCGGGCGGGCCATCAGCCAGGCCAGGGCGACTTGTGCCGGGGTGGCGTTGAGTTCGCTGGCCACGTCTTCAAGTGCATCGAGAATGGCGAAGCCGCGCTCGTTCATGAAGTTCTTCACTTTGTAGCCGCGCACGCTGCTCTTGCCCAGGTCCGCGTCGCTGCGGTACTTGCCGGTGAGGAAGCCCGCCGCCAGCGAATAGAAGCTGATGACGCCAATGCCCAACTGCTGAACCGTGGGCTCCAGGGTGGTCTCGTAGTTGGCGCGATCATAAAGGTTGTAGTTGGGCTGCAGGCTCTGGTAGTTCGGCAGCTTCAGCCGGTCGCAGACTTCGCGGGCTTCGCGCAGGCGCTTGGCGTCCAGGTTGGAGGCTCCGATCACGCGGACCTTGCCTTGTTCCACCGCTTCGGCGAAGGCGCCCATGGTTTCCTCCATGGAGGTATGCGGGTCGTCGCAGTGGGACTGGTATAGGTCGATGTAGTCGGTCTGCAGGCGCTTCAGCGAGCGCCCCAGCGCCTGCTCGATGTACACCGCCGACAGGCCCTTGTGGCCGTTGCCCATGTCCATGCCGACCTTCGTGGCGATCTGCACCTGGTTGCGCTTGCCGGTCTTCTTCAGCCATTTGCCGATCAGTGCTTCCGACTCGCCACCCTCGTGGCCGGGAGCCCAGCGCGAGTAGACGTCCGCGGTGTCGATGCAGTTGAGCCCGGCGTCGAGCAGGGCGTCGAGCAGGCGGAAGGAGGTCGCTTCATCGGCGGACCAGCCGAACACATTGCCGCCGAAGACCAGCGCGGGAATCTTCAGGCCCGATTGTCCGAGTTCGCGTGTACGCATCTGCTTTGCCTCCTCAGGGGTGTGCGAGAACCCTCAGTGTAGACGCCGCCTCTGCCCGCGCCGGGCGGAATAACCGGCAGCCGCCACCCAGCTGGTCTATCATGGCGGCCAGCCCAATTGCCGAGTGCCGAACATGAACACGACTCCCTACCTGCTGGACCAGCTGGAAACCGCCGATATGCTCTTGATCGACGGCCTGCATGCCTGGCAGTTCGAGCTCAACGAGGCACTGCTGGACCAGGCGGACGCCGCCGCCAACGCCGGGCAACCCTTCGCCAGCGAAGACGTGGTGCTGCAGATCGAATCCATCGACGGTCGTGACCGCCGTGAATGGCGCTTCAGCTACAACCAGGTGATGGAGGCCAGCTACCAGGCGGAGGACGAGAGCTGGCTGCTGCAGGGCGGTGAACAGCAGCACCGCCTGTGTTGCCTGGGCGCCGTGACGGCCAGTGGCGACGACGAGTGAATGCAGAAGGCCCCGAAAGGGGCCTTCTGCATTTCTGGGCCTTCAGAATGCCAGCGGATAGCTGGTGATGAAGCGCACCTCGTCGTAGTCGCTGGAATAACTGCTGCGCACGGTGGAGGTGCGCATCAGGAATGACAGCGTCTTCAACGGTCCGCCCTGGATCGTGTAGCCGATATCCGTATCGCGCTCGTACTCATGGCCGTCTTCCTGCCCCGGTCGCGAGATATCGGTGCCCTTGGTGTAGCGCGTCATCAGTGTCAGGCCCGGCAGCCCGAGGCTGGCGAAGTCGTAGTCGTAGCGCAGCTGATAGGAGCGCTCCTGCGCCCAGAAGAACCCGCCATTGGTAACCCAGTTGACCAGGTAGGGCTGCGGCGTGTTGCCCAGCAGCATGGGGAACATGTCTTCGCCCAACATGCGCTGGTAGGTGGCCGACAACGTGTGGCCGCCGTGCTTCACGCCCAGCCGCGCCCCGTAGGCGCGGTTGTCGATACGACCGGACAACGCCTGTCCGGACTCCTCATTGTGGAAGTAACTCAGGGTGCCGAGCAGCGCGGTGTTCTCGCCAACCGGTTGCTTGAAGTTGGCGCCGACATAGTGCTGGTCGTAGATGTCCTGAAGCTGGGCGAAGTAGTAGCTGGTGGACAGGCCGGGCGCCCACTGCGCATCGACACCGCCCAGGTTCAGCTTGTTGCTGTCCTGACTGGCGGGACGGGTGGCGAGGTAGAACGACTCGCGGTCGCTGGAGGCGCGGGTGCTGGTGTTCCACAACTGGGCCGCGGTGAACTTGAAGCGCTCCGACTCCTTTGACTCCAGCATCACGCCCTGGAACGTCTGCGGCAGTACGCGCACATCGTCCTGGAATATCACCGGCAGGCGCGGTTCCAGCAGGCCGACCTTCAGCGTGGTCTTCGAATAGCGCAGCTTGAGCGTGGCGCCGCCACGGCTGAAGTCATCCACCGGCTCGCCGGTCGAGCGGTCATAGGGCAGGTTGCTGTCGTTGCTGGTGCCAGCGCCGCCGTCGAGCTTCAGGGCGTAGAAACCAGTGAAATCCACACCGACACCGATGGTGCCTTCGGTAAAGCCCGAGCTGAAGCGTGCCAGCACGGCTTGGGACCAGCTACCCGCCTGGGACTGCGGAGCGTTGTCCTGGCGGTAGTCGCGCAACATGTAGAAGTTGCGCAGGGTGGTGTCCAGGCGACTGTCGTCGATCAGGTCAGCCTGGGCGCAGAGGGGCAACAGCGCGCTGGAAAGCAGCGCACTGGCAAAGCGATTACGCAACATCGTCATCTCCTGGGCACGGTTCGCCGGGGCGCGGGGCGACCCACCGGCGAACGGTCCTTTGTCTTGGCGGGCGCGGTCAGTTCGCAGCGGCGGTGGTGCTGTTCAGCGGCGCGGCGGCTCCGGGCCGGGCCCGTTGCTCTTCGCCCAGGCTGCGGCGGAAGTGCTTGCGCCCGCTGCCCAGCAGCCACAGGCAGAGCAGCCCGGCGAGGGTGACGATGATGCCGATGGAGGAGCCGACGGCCTTCGGGTCCTTGAAGTAGTGGTCGGTGAGCAGAGCCACCAGCGTGGTGCCGACGCCCAGGCCGATCAGGTTGGAGACCAGCAGGAACAGCGCCGACACCTGCGCGCGCAGGCGGTTGGGCGTGAGCACCTGCATGGCGGCCGCCGAGGTGGAGATGCAGAAGGCGCAGAAGAACATCGCCGGGCCCATCAGCAGCACCGACAGCTGCAGGCTGCCGGCCGTCACGGAGCCGATGACGAAGGGAGTGGTACAGGCGGCGCCGAGCATGCCGCTGATCAGCGCGGCGTCGCTGCGCCCGCGCTTCTGCAGCACGTCCACCAACCAGCCGGCGCAGAACACCCCGGCAGTGTTGAGCACCAGCAGGATGCCGCCGAGGATGTAGCCCACCTCCAGCGGCGACAGGCCGTACTGGCGGATGTACATGGCCGGTGCCCAGCCCATCAGCGCGTACTGGCACATGGCGAAGAAGGAGAAGCCCAGGTAGTGGCAGGCGAAGGTGGCGCGATGGCGGCGCAGGAAACGCAGCCCGTCACGAACCGTTGCCTTTTGTTCCCGATCGCCCAGCTTGCGCGCCGGATCGCGGATGGTCAGCGCGATCAGCAGCGCCACCAGCACGCCGGGCAGGCCAACGATGAAGAAGGCGATCTGCCAGGAACGCACCTGGCCCAGCCAGCCCAGGTCGATGGCCGGCACGTCCCGCAGCGCCTCGATCACGTAGCCGCCGACCAGGAAGGCCAGGCCGCCGCCGAGGAAGGCGCCCATGGAGTACAGCCCCAGCGCGCGGCCGAGCTTCTCCTTGGGGAACAGGTCGGCGAGCATCGAGTAGGTCGCCGGAGTCAGCGCGGCCTCGCCGACGCCCACGCTCATGCGCGCCAGGAACATCTGGAGGAAGTTCTTCGACAGCCCGCACGCGGCGGTAGCGATGCTCCAGAAGGCCACGCCAATGGCGATGATCCTGACCCGCGAGGAGCGGTCGGCGAGGTAGGCAATGGGCAGGCCCATGAAGGCATAGAACAGCGAGAAGGCCAGCCCGCTGAGCAGGCTGAACTGGGTGTCGCTGATCTGCAGGTCGGCTTTGATCGGCTCGATCATCAGCGAGAGGATCTGCCGGTCAACGAAGGAGAAGATATAGGCCACCATGCACAGCACGACGACATACCAGGAATAACGGGAAGCACGGACGGATTGCGGGTGGGGAGATTGCGGGTTCACGGTTACTGGCTCCTGAAGCGGGTGAAGGCAGATGGCCAAGCACGTCGAGCTCGTTGTTGTTGTAGGTAACCAGGCGCCTCTGAACGCAAGGCAGGGGCGGCCGAAAGTGTCTGATTGCGTGACACGGTTTTTTGTTTGCCTGCCGCTTTTGCGGCAGTGCACGCAAGACTAGGGAAGGGGGGAGCGGGGAGTAATCGGGGCGAGCCCCAGCATTGCGGAGACTTCCCCCTAGGGGGCTAGGGGGAATCTTTAGGTGATGTGCAGAGGGTGATTCAGATCAGCCCGAACAGAGCCAGGACAAAGGCACCGCCGAAGACCACGGCCATGACCGCGAGGAGGAACAGCAGGCTGACGCCGAAAGCCCGCCAGTTGGAGGCGAACTGGCCACCCTGGGCCGCATGCTGCTCGACAGCGGCACCGGTGTGCTGCTTGGCGTAGTGATACATGCCGAAGACGGCGGCAATGTTGATGGGGGTGGCGGGGACGCTATCCGGCAGGAACATGCCCAGCAGGAAGATCGCGATGAGGGCACCGATGCCGGTGATCCAGGCGTTGCGCACCTGGGCGTGGCGGCCCAGACGTTTGAGGTTCTGCGCGATGACCCAGGCTCCGGCGACCGGGGTGCCGAAGAAGGTGGCAATTCCCACGGCGGCGAGACGGTAGAGCGGTTCGCCCGTGGCGACGGCGGGGCCGTCCTGGAGTACGGCGGCGGGCGTCTGGAAGGGGTTGTCCTGCGGTGTATCGGTCATGTTTTCACTCCGTTGAAAACAGCCTCGGACGCACGAGGCGTCCGGGGCAAAGGGGGACTCCGGTTGAGCCAGACTTACGCGGCTTTCGCGTGGCCCAGCGTCACCGCACGGTTCAGGGCGCTGAACAGCGCGCGGAAACTGGCGGTGGTGATGTTTTCATCGATGCCGATGCCGTGCAGCGAACGACCACCCTCGACGCGCAGTTCGATGTAGGCGGCCGCGCGGGCGTTGGTGCCGGCGCCGATGGCGTGCTCGTTGTAATCCATGATCTCGACGTCTACCGGCAGCGAGGCGACCAGGGCTTCCAGGGTGCCCTTGCCCTTACCGTGCCAGCGATGCTGCTCGCCCTTGTGGGTCACGTCGATGTCGATGGCGCAGATACCGTTCTCTTCCTGCAGGCGGTAGTTCTTCAGGCCGAACGGAGAAACGGCCTGCAGGTACTCGGTCTGCAGCAGGGTGTAGATCTGCTCGGCGGTCATTTCCAGGCCGAGGCGGTCGGTCTCGTTCTGCACGACCTGGCTGAACTCGATCTGCATGCGGCGCGGCAGGCTGATGCCGTATTCCTGTTCGAGCAGGAAGGTGATGCCGCCCTTGCCGGACTGGCTGTTCACACGAATCACTGCCTCGTAGCTGCGGCCGATGTCCGCCGGGTCGATCGGCAGGTACGGCACTTCCCACACGGCGTCTTCCTTCTGCTGGGCGAAGCCCTTGCGGATGGCATCCTGGTGGGAGCCGGAGAAGGCGGTGTGGACCAGGTCGCCGACGTACGGGTGACGCGGGTGCACCGGAATCTGGTTGCACTCTTCCACCACCTTGCGCACGGCGTCGATGTCGGAGAAGTCCAGCTCGGGGTCGATGCCCTGGGTGTACATGTTCAGCGCCATGGTCACCAGGCACAGGTTGCCGGTACGCTCGCCGTTGCCGAACAGGCAGCCTTCGACGCGGTCGGCACCGGCCATCAGGGCCAGTTCCGAAGCGGCCACGCCAGTGCCACGGTCGTTGTGGGTGTGCAGGCTGAGCAGCACGCTGTCGCGCTTGTTGATCTGGCGGCCGAACCACTCGATCTGGTCGGCGTAGTTGTTCGGCGTGGCGCACTCGACGGTGGCCGGCAGGTTGAGGATCAGGCGGTTCGCCGGGGTCGGCTGGAACACGTCGATCACTGCGTTGCACACCTCGACGGCGAAATCGGTCTCGGTGGAGCTGAACACTTCCGGCGAGTACTCGAAGCCCCATTGGGTTTCCGGCGCGGCTTCGGCCAGGCGCTTGATAGTCTGGCCAGCGGCCACGGCGATGGCTTTCACACCGGCCTTGTCCTGGTTGAAGACGATCTTGCGGAAGCTCGGTGCGCAGGCGTTGTAGTAGTGGACGATGGCTTTCTTCGCGCCCTTCAGGGACTCGAAGGTGCGCTCGATGAGGTCGTCGCGGGCCTGGGTCAGCACCTGGATGGTGACGTCATCGGGAATGTGGTCGTTCTCGATCAGCTCACGGACGAAGTCGAAGTCGGTCTGCGAGGCGGACGGGAAGCCCACTTCGATTTCCTTCAGGCCGACCTGCACCAGGCACTTGAAGAAACGCATCTTCTTCTCGGCGTCCATCGGCTCGATCAGCGACTGGTTGCCGTCGCGCAGGTCGGTGGACAACCAGATCGGCGCCTTGTCGATGATCTTGTCCGGCCAGGTACGGTCGGGCAGGGTGATCTGGGTGAAGGCGCGGTATTTCTTCGACGGGTCTTTCAACATGCTCATGAGCGGAATCCTTGTTCTCTGCGGCCTGCGGGGCCTGCGCATAAAAATCTGAATGAGGCGAAACCGGGGGAGGGGGGCTCAGCCACGCAGTCGCGGGCTGACCAGGCGCAGGCAGGCGTGTTGGCGAAGCAGGATGAGGGTGTGTGCGGTTTTCATGAGTGCCAAGCTAAAGGCCTGGAAGACCAATGGCAAGCATTTGAGGAAATTTGGTAGAAATAGTCTCTGGAGAATGTCCTGTGAGATTAAATTGTTTGAATAATTGATTTCTAGCAATTTTTCATAACGCTTAACGCTGTGCTTAACTGATTCTGCGTCTACTTGCCGCAGCGGAGCTTTGTAACTCCGTGCGATCATTGCGCACCCCCGCCGCAGGTGGGGCATACCCTGCTCAAGGACATTTCGTGACCCGTCGTACTCGACAAGGCGTAGGCACCTGGCTGGCGTTGTTCGCCATGCTGATGATCTATGTCGGCCCGCTGGTTTCCCAGTCGATGCCGATGGATCACGCCATGCCCATGGATCACGTCATGCCGATGGAGCATGGCAAGGCCATGGACCATGGTGCGGCGATCGCCGCCATGGACGAAATGGCCTGTTCGGATGGGCACCGGGCTGCTGCACAACACGCGGCACCGACTTCCCACGGCGAGCAACCGCTCACTGCCGACGCCTTCATGGAGAAGTGCGGCTACTGCAGCCTGCTGATCCACAGCCCGCCGCTGACACCGCCCCCGGTCCTGCTCGATCACAGCCTGCCTGCCGTCGGCGCGCCGGGCGTCCAGTTTGTCTCCTCCCGTATTCCCGCCTCGCCGGTCTTCCCCGGCGCACGCTCGCGCGCACCTCCTGCCCTGATCGGCTGACCCGCAATCCCGACTCCCCGACCCCGGCGCGGATGCCTGCATTCGCTTGCGCGCCGTGCGAGTACGCGTGGAGCGGGCGTCATCACCGATCATGGAATTAATGGAATGTCCCGCATGCAAATGCGCCGTCGGCAACGTGCCGTCGGCTTGCGCGCCCTGTGCGCGCTGACCGCCCTTGGCGGTTTCACTGCCGCCCCGGCAATGGCCGAAGAGGAAGATCACTCTTCGCATGTCACCGAACTGTCGCCCAGCGTCATCACTGCTGTGGCGCAGAGTTCACCGCTGACCATCGTCACCGACCCCAAGCAGCCGCGCCAACCGATCCCTGCCAGCGACGGTGCCGATTACCTCAAGACCATCCCCGGCTTCTCCGCCATCCGCAACGGCGGCACCAACGGTGACCCGGTGCTGCGCGGCATGTTCGGCTCGCGCCTGAACATCCTCACCAACGGCACCACCATGCTCGGCGCCTGCCCGGCGCGGATGGACGCGCCGACTTCCTATATCTCGCCGGAAACCTACGACAAGCTCACCGTGGTGAAAGGCCCGGAAACCGTGATCTGGGGCCCAGGCGCCTCGGCCGGCACCATCCGCTTCGATCGTGAGCCGGAGCGCTTCGGCGAACTGGGCACGCGGGTCAACGGCAGCATCGTCGCCGGCTCCAATGGCCGCTTCGACCGCGTGCTGGACGCCGCCGCCGGCGGACCGCTGGGCTACGTGCGGGTCACCGGCAACAAGTCGCAGTCCGATGACTACGAGGACGGCAGCGGCAACACCGTGCCCTCGCGCTGGAACAAGTGGAATGGCGACGTGGCCGTGGGCTGGACGCCGGACGCCGACACCCTGGTCGAGCTCACCGCCGGCAAGGGCGATGGTGAAGCGCGTTACGCCGGACGCGGCATGGACGGCTCGCAGTTCAAGCGCGAGAGCCTCGGCCTGCGCTTCGAGAAGTCCAACATCGGCGAAGTGCTCGACAAGCTGGAGGCGCAGGTCTACTACAACTACGCCGACCATGTGATGGACAATTACAGCCTGCGCACGCCCTCGGGCATGGGCATGATGGCCGGCCCCATGGCTTCCAACGTCGACCGCCGGACCCTCGGCGGGCGCCTGGCCGCCACCTGGCGCTGGGACGATTTCAAGCTGATCACCGGCGTCGATGCCCAGACCAACGAGCACCGCGAGCGTAGCGGCATGGGCATCGGCACCTACGACGAAGTGCCGTGGGACAAGGACGCGGTCTTCCACAACTATGGCGCCTTCGGTGAGCTGACCTGGTACGCCGCCGACCGCGACCGCGTGATCACCGGTGCGCGCCTGGACCGCGCCTCGGTCAAGGATTATCGGCAGAGTACCGGCTCGGGGATGATGGCGATGCCCAACCCCACCGCCGACGACACCCGCGCCGACACGCTGCCCAGCGGCTTCGCGCGCTACGAGCACGACCTGGCCGACACGCCGACCACGCTCTATGTCGGCCTTGGCCACGTGCAGCGCTTCCCCGACTACTGGGAGCTGTTCTCCCCGGACAAGGGACCGACCGGCTCGGTCAACGCCTTCGACAGCATCAAGCCGGAGAAAACCACCCAGCTGGACTTCGGCGCGCAGTACGAGGACGAGAAGCTCAAGGCCTGGGCGTCCGGCTACGTCGGCGTGATCCGCGACTACATCCTGTTCGACTACATGCCCGGCGGCATGATGGGCCGCACCTCCCAGGCGCGGAACGTCGATGCACGGATCATGGGTGGCGAACTGGGCGCGGCTTACGCGTTGACCAGCAACTGGACCGCCGACGGCACCCTGGCCTACGCCTGGGGCAAGAACACCACCGACGATACTGCGCTGCCGCAGATGCCGCCGCTGGAGGCGCGTTTCGGCCTGAGCTACGAGGAAGGCGACTGGAGCGCCGGCGGTCTCTGGCGCGTGGTCGCGCACCAGGGCCGTATCGCCGAGAACCAGGGCAACGTGGTCGGCTACGACTTCGACGAAAGCCCCGGCTTCGCGGTGTTCTCGCTCAACGGCGCGTACAAGCTGAGCAAGAACTTCAAGGTCAGCACCGGCGTCGACAACCTGTTTGACAAGGACTACGCCGAGCACCTGAACCTGGCGGGCAATGCCGGCTTCGGCTACCCGGCCAACGACCCCGAATCGATCCACGAGCCGGGACGTACGTTCTGGACCAAAGTGGACTTCTCGTTCTAATGCCCGACCGGCCCCCGCTGGTCGGGGGCCTCCTTGCGTGAGGAGATCAACGAATGCAGAAGAAGACATTCGATTTCTACAACCTGGCCTGGCGCTGGCACTTCTATGCCGGGCTGTTCGTCGCGCCGTTCATGATCCTGCTGTCGCTGACCGGGATCATCTACCTGTTCAAGCCGCAGCTCGACCCGCTGATGTACAGCGACCTGCTGCAGGTGACGCCGGGTGAGGTGCGGCTGTCCGCCGACGAGCAACTGATGCACCTGCATCACCAGAACCCGCAGCTGCAGGTCAGCCAGTATTTGCCGGCACCGGCCGCTGACCGTAGCGCACAGTTCGTCGCCCAGCTCGATGGGCGCGAGGTGAATGCCTTCGTTGATCCCTACAGCGGCAAGCTGCTCGGCGTGCAGGACGCGAAGTCCAATCTGCAGGCCATGGCCCGTGCGCTGCACGGCGAGCTGATGATTGGCACTGTTGGCGACCGGCTGATCGAGCTGGCCGCCGGCTGGGGCATCGTATTGGTGGTGTCTGGCCTGTACCTGTGGTGGCCGCGCAAGCGCTCTCTGCGCGTGCTGCTCTGGCCGGACCTGTCGCGCCGCGGTCGTGCGCTGTGGCGCGATGTGCACATGGTGGTCGGTTTCTGGGGCTCGCTGCTGATGCTGTTCATGCTGCTCACCGGCATGACCTGGACCGGCTTCTGGGGCAAATCCTTCGCCGATGTCTGGAACCGCTTCCCGGTGGCCATGTGGAACGACGTGCCCAAATCGGACCTGGAGGCGCGCACGCTCAACGAGGCGCACCGCCAGACCATTCCCTGGGCGATGGAAAACACCCCGATGCCGATGTCCGGCGGCGCCCACGCCGAACACATGGCCCATGGTTCCGGCGGTATGGCGATGCCGCAGATCAGCCTGCAGCAGGTGGTCGATACCGCCGACAAGGCCGGCGTGGTGCCGGGCTATGCCATTGCGCTACCCAAGGGCGAGCAGGGCGTGTTCACCGTCTCGGTGTTCGCCGACGATTCGCGCAACGACGCCACCCTGCACATCGATCAGTACACCGGCAAGGTGCTCGCCGACGTGCGCTGGAAGGACTACGGGCTGGTGGCCAAGGGTGTCGAATCCGGCGTGATGCTGCATGAAGGCAAGATGTTCGGCCTGTTCAACCAACTGCTGATGCTCGGCGTCTGCCTGATGATCCTGCTCAGCGCTGTCAGCGGCCTGTGGATCTGGTGGAAGCGCCGTCCGCAGGGCCGCCTCGGCGTGCCGCCGATGCCGCACGCGCTGCCGGTATGGAAGGGCGGGGTGGCGCTCATGATCATCCTTGGCGTCGCCTTCCCGTTGGTGGGCGCGTCGCTGCTGCTGGTATGGGCGCTGGACTGGGCGGTGCTGTCACGCCTCAAGTCGCGCAGCCCTGCGCTGGGTTGATGCGTGCGCTGTTCAACCCTGACGCCTGCCGTGAGGCAGGCTATGCTGCGGCGCGATCGTTTCGTCCGCAGCCCGATGTTTTGCCGCCGATCCGGCGGAACTGATCACAAGCCAACTGGAGTCTCGAACATGCGTAAAACCCTGCTCGCTTTCGCTGTCCTGCTGGGCTTCTCCGGGGCCGCCATGGCCCACGAATACGAGGCTGGCAACCTGCACATCGACCATCCCTGGTCGCTGTTGCTGCCGGCCAACTCGGTGAATGGTGCGGCCTACTTCATCGTGCAGAACCATGGCAAGGAGGCGGACCGCCTGCTCGGCGCCGACACCGACCGCGCCGCCAGCGCCGAGGTCCACCAGCACGTGGAGAAGGACGGCATGATGAAGATGCAGAAAGTCGAGGGCGTGGATATTCCTGCCGGCGGCAAGGTCGTCTTCGCGCCTGGCCAGTACCACCTGATGCTGTTCGGCCTGAAGAAGCCGCTCACCGATGGCGAGCGCTTCCCGCTGACCCTGCACTTCCAGAAGGCCGGTGACGTGAAGGTCGAGATCGCCGTGCAGAAAGAAGCCCCGAAAGGCACCGACATGGGCCACGACATGCACGGCATGAAGATGAACTGATGAGCGACCGGCTCCTGCGCCCCTTGGTGTGGGCGCAAGACGGCGAGTGGCTGCTGGGTTTCGACGGCAGCTACTCGAGCAACTCGATCCTGCGTGTCGAGAGCGCCGCCGATGGTTTCATCCTGCGCGAGGAGCGACTGGCCGAGACGCAGACCAAGCGCTATCCCTTCGCTGATCTGAAAGATGACGTCACGGCGGCCGACTGGACCGCCGTGGTCGTCGACGAAGAAGGCGAACGCCTCGGCTTCGCTATCGCCCGCTACGAAATCTGGAATCGCCGCGCGGTACTGGACGACCTGTTCGTCCTCCCCGAGGCCCGCGGGTTGGGCGTAGGCAAGCAACTGCTGGATGGCTGCCTGGACTGGGCGCGCGGCACCGAGGCGCGCCACCTGTGGCTGGAAACCCAGAACCTCAACCTGCCGGCGGTAGGCTTCTACCGCTCCCGCGGCTTCTCCCTCAGTGGGCTTTCCACCGACCTCTACGACCCGGCGCAGGTGCTGCCCGGGGAGATGGCGCTGTTCTTCAGTTACCCGCTGGCCTGAGAGCCAATCGGGTCTGCCGCGCCGCGAGAATCAGCGCGAAGCCGATGCAGTAGGCCAGTACGTCCAGCCAGTCCGGCGTGGCGCCCAGCACGACGCGCAGCGCGCGGTTGCCGATCTGCCAGTGGAAGGTCGCGGCGAGGAACTGGCCGAATTCGATCAGCAGCCCGCAGGCCAGCGCCGCGCCGGCGAGCCAGTGCGCCGGTGCATCCAGCGCCGCGCGAAACAGGCAGTACAGCCAGATCACCGCCAGCACGTCGCCGCCGAAACCGCGCAGCCAGCCGAGGTGCGCGCCGGCCGTGGCCAGCCAGACCAGCACGGCGAACCAGAGCAGCGCGAACAGCGCACTGCGTCCATCGAAACGAAGTCGCATCAGGGCTTGAACGCGCCGATGAAGATCGCCGGGTCGACGCGGGCGTCGTTCAGGCTGACGTTCCAGTGCATGTGCGGCCCGGTGGCGCGGCCGGTGGCGCCGACACGGCCGACCACGCCACCGCGCGGGAGCTGATCGCCTAGCTTCACGTCGATCTTCGACATATGGCAGAACATGCTGATGAAGCCCTGGCCGTGGTCGACAAACACGGTGTTGCCGTTGAAGAAGTAGTTGCCGATCAGGATTACCTTGCCGGCGGCCGGTGTCTTGATCGGCGTGCCGGCGGGCACGGCGAAGTCGAGGCCCGAGTGCGGGTTGCGCTCCTCGCCATTGAAGAAGCGGCGCAGGCCGAAGGGGCTGGAGAGCGGGCCGTTGACCGGCTTGTCGAGTACCAGGTTGCTCGGTGTGCCGGGGCTGAAGCTGCGGTACGCGGCGGTCTGCTCGGCCAACTCGCGGTTGATGCGCTTGAGGTCTTCGGGCAGCGGATTCACCTGGCGGGTGTTCTTCAGGGTGATGCGCTGCTCTTTATAGTGCTTGGCGCCAACGGTGAAACCGAGGTTGCGGCTCGCGCCGGCCTGCTTCACGGCGATCTGCTGGCTGCCGGCCTTGGCGGTCAGCGGGATGCCGACGATGGCGATCCAGTCGCGGCCTTCCTCACGCACCACCAGCACCGGCTTGCCCTGGAAGGTGGCGGTGGGCACGGCGGCATCCTGACCCAGTTGCACCACGGCGACACCGCCGGGCACCGGCTTGTTCAGGGTACGGCTGATGAAGCCTTCGGCGTGGGCGGGCAGGGCGAGGAGGGTGGCGGCGAGCAGGCAGAAGAGTCGGAACATGGCGCTATCCGTGGACGTGTCGGCGGATGAAGCGGGCAGTCTACACGGGCCGGTTCGGCGGGCGGGTCGATTTCGTCGAAAGCGGAACGTCGTGGCACGGCGCATTTTTGTAGGAGCGAGCTTGCTCGCGAACCCACCCCGCAGCGAAGCCGTTCGCGAGCAAGCTCGCTCCTTCAGGTCCGGGCTCCCCGGCAGAGGAAAAAGCTAGCGGTGCAGGCCCTCGAGCTGCTGGCGCCACAGCTGTTCCAGCGGCAGCACCTGCGCCGGGCCATAGATGGCGTGGGGCATGCCCAGGTGAGCGGCCCACAGCTGGTCGCCGTAGTCGTAGTGCCACCATTCGCTGGACAGGTTGCTGAACCCTGCAGCGCTCATGGCGTTGAACAGAATCCGGCGGTTGTCGCGGATGCGCCGCTGCTGCTCATCCGGCGCGGCGATCTCTTCGTAATGGCGGGTATAGGAGCGCGGCGTGGCTTCGTCGAACAGGCTGCCCATGTCCAGCCAGCGGCCTTCGCTGTCGCACAGGGTCAGGTCGATGGCGCCGCCGGTCAGGTGCGGGCTGGGCGATTCGGCGCGGGTGCTGGGCGGCGCGACGAATTCGCGGGTACGCCGGGTCAGCTCGGCTGGGTCGGCGTCTGGCTGGTGCTGGCGGAGGATGTCGTAGAGCGTGTCGTACAGGTGCTGCTGCACGGCGAACGGCCGCCAGGCGTCGAGGATGACCAGGCGCAGGCCGTCGGGCAGCAGGCTGGCAGCGTGCAACAGGCGCTCGAATACTCCCGTTCGGGCATAGCACTCCGGTTGCGCGTTGGGCACGCCGAGGCGGTGATAGGCCGGCCATACCGCGAAACCCGTGGCGATACCCATGGCCTGCAGCGGCTGGTCGCACTCGACGATAGGCACGCGGAAGGCCTCGGCCCAGTCAGGATCGGGTTGCGGCAGGATCGGCGCGAGCAGGTCGGTCATCGGTTCTCAGTCCAGCAGCGACAGGGTGACGGGCGTCTGGTGATTGTCTTCCACGCGCACTTCCAGCTCGCCGTCGCCCAGCTTGGCCTTGAGGCGCTGGCCGTTCTTCGTCTGCGCGGCGCTGCGGATCGCCTGGCCCTTGTCGTCCAGCAAGATGCTGTAGCCACGGCCGAGGGTCGCCAGCGGGCTGACGATGTGCAGCGTCTGCATCAGGCCGTCCAGGCGCTGGCGCTGTTCGCGCAGGATCGCATTGGTGGCGCGGGGCAGGCGGGCGCTGAGGTTGTCCAGGCGCTGGCGCAGCAGGGCCAGGTTGCGACCAGGGTGTTGGGCGGCGAGGCGAGTATCCAGGCGTGCCACACGCTCCTGGCGGATCTGCAACTGGCGCTCGAAGGCGCGGCGCAGGCGCATGTCCAGGTCGTCCAGGCGCTGGGACTGCTGGCGCAGGCGCTCGCCGGGGTGGCGCAGGCGCCGCGCGGTGCCTTCCAGGCGCAGGCGTTCGCGGGTCAGGCGGTCCTGGATGCGCAGGATCAGCCGGCGGCGCAGGCTGTCCAGGCGCTGTTGCAGGTCGCCGCTGTGGGGAGCCAGCAGCTCGGCGGCGGCCGAGGGCGTCGGTGCGCGCACGTCGGCGACGAAATCGCTGATGGATACGTCGGTTTCGTGGCCCACGGCGCTGACGATGGGCGTCACGCAGGCGGCGATGGCGCGGGCCACCGGTTCCTCGTTGAAGCACCAGAGGTCTTCCAGCGAGCCGCCGCCACGGGCCAGGATCAGGGCGTCGAAGCCCTGTGCGTCGGCCAGCTTGAGCGCGCGGACGATCTGCCCGATGGCTTCGCGACCCTGTACGGCGGTGGGGACCAGGGTCAGCTCGACCTGCGGCGCGCGGCGGCGGAACACGCTGATGATGTCGCGGATCACCGCGCCGGTGGGCGAGCTGACGATACCGATGCGCCGGGGATGAGCCGGAAGTTCGCGCTTGCGCTCGGCGGCGAACAGGCCTTCGGCGGCAAGTTTCTCTTTCAGCGCCTCGAAGGCCAGTCGCAACGCGCCATCGCCGGCGGGTTCGACGGTGTCGGCGATCAATTGGTAGTCGCCGCGTCCTTCGAACAGCGAAATCTTGCCGCGTACCCGCACGGCCAGGCCGTCGCGCAAGGCCTGGCGCACCCGCAGGGCGTTCTGCCGGAACAGCGCACAACGCACCTGGGCGTTGCTGTCCTTGAGGGTGAAGTACATGTGACCGGACGCGGGCCGCGCGAGGTTGGAGATCTCGCCCTCGACCCAGACCTGCGGGAATACGTCCTCCAGCAGGTGGCGGGCACGCTGGTTGAGCTGGCTGACGGTCAGAACCTCGCGGTCGAGGCCCAGCCGTTGGAAGGGATCTTTCTGCATGGCGAAGGATGATAAGCGGGCCTGTGGAACGGGGCCAGCGCGCAAGCCGGATAAAGACTGCATTCAGATCGTCTGGTTACGTTGAGCCGCACCCCCCAGCTGGGATATAATGCCGCGCTTCCATTTTTCCCGATCGGGAGCCCCCGCCATGCTGCGCATCAGCCAAGAAGCCCTCACTTTCGACGACGTCCTCCTGATCCCAGGTTATTCGGAAGTCCTGCCCAAGGACGTGAGTCTGAAGACTCGCCTGACCCGTGGCATCGAACTGAACATCCCGCTGGTGTCCGCCGCGATGGATACCGTGACCGAAGCCCGCCTGGCCATCGCCATGGCGCAGGAAGGCGGCATCGGCATCATCCACAAGAACATGAGCATCGAGCAGCAGGCCGCCGAGGTCCGCAAGGTCAAGAAGCACGAGACCGCGATTGTTCGCGACCCGGTCACCGTGACCCCGTCGACCAAGATCATCGAGCTGCTGCAGATCGCCCGCGAGTACGGCTTCTCCGGCTTCCCGGTGGTGGAAGAGGGTGAGCTGGTCGGTATCGTCACCGGTCGCGACCTGCGCGTGAAGCCGAACATCGGCGACAGCGTGGCCGCGATCATGACCCCGAAGGACAAGCTGGTCACTGCCCGCGAGAACACCCCGCTGGAAGAGATCAAGGCCGCGCTCTACGAGAACCGCATCGAGAAGATGCTGATCGTCGACGAGAACTTCTACCTCACTGGCCTGGTGACCTTCCGCGACATCGAGAAGGCCAAGACCTACCCGCTGGCGTCCAAGGATGACCTGGGCCGCCTGCGCGTCGGCGCTGCCGTCGGCACTGGCGCCGATACCGGCGAGCGTGTTTCCGCCCTGGTCGCCGCCGGCGTTGACGTAGTTGTCGTCGACACCGCCCACGGCCACTCCAAAGGCGTGATCGATCGCGTCCGCTGGGTCAAGGAAACCTTCCCGCAAGTCCAGGTCATCGGCGGCAACATCGCCACCGGCGAAGCGGCCAAGGCACTGGCTGACGCTGGCGCCGACGCCGTCAAGGTCGGCATCGGCCCGGGCTCCATCTGCACCACCCGTATCGTCGCTGGTGTCGGCGTGCCGCAGATCTCCGCCATCGCCAACGTCGCCGCTGCCCTGGAAGGCACCGGCGTTCCGCTGATCGCCGACGGCGGCATCCGCTTCTCCGGCGACCTGGCCAAAGCCATGGTGGCTGGCGCCTACTGCGTGATGATGGGTTCGATGTTCGCCGGCACCGAAGAAGCGCCGGGCGAGATCGAGCTGTTCCAGGGTCGTTCCTACAAGTCCTACCGTGGCATGGGCTCCCTGGGCGCCATGGCCGGTTCCACCGGTTCCTCCGACCGCTACTTCCAGGACGCCTCCGCTGGCGCCGAGAAGCTGGTGCCGGAAGGCATCGAAGGCCGCGTGCCCTATAAGGGCCAGCTGACCGCCATCGTCCACCAGCTGATGGGCGGCCTGCGTGCCGCCATGGGCTACACCGGCAGCGCCGATATCCAGGACATGCGCACCAAGCCGCAGTTCGTGCGCATCACCGGCGCCGGCATGGCCGAGTCCCACGTCCACGATGTGCAGATCACCAAGGAAGCCCCGAACTACCGCGTAGGTTAAGGGTTTTTCGGTAAATGAGTCGGACACGGGGCTGGTTGATACAGCCCCGTGTCGTTTAAGAATTTCGCTACGAGAGATGGCCATGGCCCAAGACATTCACGCTCACCGGATCCTGATCCTCGACTTCGGCTCCCAGTACACTCAGCTGATCGCCCGCCGCGTTCGCGAGATCGGCGTGTACTGCGAGATCCACCCGTTCGACATGAGCGACGACGAGGTTCGTGCCTTCGCCCCGCGCGGCGTCATCCTGGCCGGCGGCCCGGAGTCGGTGCACGAAGCCAACAGCCCGCGCGCACCGCAGGCGGTGTTCGATCTCAAGGTGCCGCTGTTCGGCATCTGCTACGGCATGCAGACCATGGCCGAGCAGATGGGCGGCAAGGTGCTGGGTTCGGACCTGCGCGAGTTCGGCTACGCCCGCGTTGATGTGGTCGGCAAGGCCCGCCTGCTTGACGGCATCGAAGATTGCGTCAGCGAAGACGGCGTGTTCGGTCTCGACGTGTGGATGAGCCACGGCGACAAGGTCACCGAGATTCCCGAAGGCTTCCACATCCTCGCCAGCACCCCGAGCTGCCCGATCGCCGCCATGGCGGACGATGCCCGCGGCTACTACGGCGTGCAGTTCCACCCGGAAGTGACCCACACCAAGCAGGGCGGTCGCATCCTCTCGCGCTTCGTGCTGGACATCTGCGGCTGCGAAGCCCTGTGGACCCCGTCCAACATCGTCAACGACGCCATCGCCACCGTTCGCGCCCAGGTGGGTTCGTCCAAGGTGCTGCTGGGCCTGTCCGGCGGTGTGGATTCCTCGGTGGTCGCGGCCCTGCTGCACAAGGCCATCGGCGACCAGCTGACCTGCGTCTTCGTCGACAACGGCCTGCTGCGCCTGCACGAGGGTGACCAGGTGATGGCCATGTTCGCCGAGAACATGGGCGTCAAGGTGATCCGCGCCAACGCCGAAGAGAAGTTCCTCAGCCGTCTGGCCGGCGTCAGTGACCCGGAGCAGAAGCGCAAGATCATTGGCGGCAGCTTCATCGAAGTCTTCGATGAGGAAGCCACCAAGCTGAAGGACGTGAAGTTCCTCGCCCAGGGCACCATCTACCCCGACGTGATCGAGTCGGCCGGCGCCAAGACCGGCAAGGCCCACGTGATCAAGTCGCACCACAACGTCGGCGGCCTGCCCGACGACATGCAGTTCGAACTGGTCGAGCCGCTGCGCGAGCTGTTCAAGGACGAAGTCCGCAAGATCGGCTTGGAGCTGGGCCTGCCCTACGACATGGTCTACCGTCACCCGTTCCCGGGCCCGGGCCTGGGCGTGCGCATCCTTGGCGAAGTGAAGAAAGAGTACGCCGACCTGCTGCGTCGCGCGGACCACATCTTCATCGAAGAGCTGCGCAACTTCGACTGGTACCACAAGACCAGCCAGGCCTTCGTGGTATTCCAGCCGGTGAAATCCGTCGGCGTGGTCGGCGATGGGCGCCGTTACGCCTGGGTCGTTGCGCTGCGCGCCGTGGAAACCATCGACTTCATGACCGCTCGCTGGGCGCACCTGCCGTACGAGCTGCTGGAGAAGGTCTCGAACCGCATCATCAACGAGATCGAAGGCATCTCCCGCGTCACCTATGACGTGTCGAGCAAGCCGCCGGCAACCATCGAGTGGGAATGATCGGAGACGTTTAACGTTTCCTTAACGAGGAAAGCGGCAATCTCGCCGCTTTCTTCGACAGGCGAGGACGGGGATACCTGTCCTTGACCTGGCGCATGAGAGGCGTTTGCGCCTTCATGCACAGTTGCCTTCTGCTTCCTATGTGGGAAGCAGAGCAATGCAGCCGGCCGCAAGAGCCTGGCGCCGGGCGCGAACGCGCCAACCTCCGTGAAAGCCGATGGGGTCGCAAGTCCCTTGTTTGAGGAGTCTGGACCCATGTCGTTTACCCGTAGACAAGTACTCGGTGGCCTCGCTGGCCTGGCCGTCGTCGGCCTGGGCGCCGGTGGCGCGCGCATCTGGCTGGCGCGCCCGCAGGTAGCCGCCGAGCACGATTACGAACTGATCGCCGCGCCGCTCGACCTGGAGCTGGTGCCCGGCCACAAGACCCCTGGCCTGGGCTATGGCGGCCAGGCTCCCGGTGTGGAAATCCGCGCGCGCCAGGGTGACTGGCTGCGCGTGCGCTTCACCAACAAGCTGGACGAGCCGACGACCATCCACTGGCACGGCATCCGCCTGCCCATCGAGATGGACGGCGTGCCCTACATCTCGCAGCCGCCGGTGCAGCCGGGCGAGAGCTTCATCTACCAGTTCAAGACGCCGGACGCCGGCAGCTATTGGTACCACCCGCACCTGATGAGCAGTGAGCAGCTGGGCCGCGGCCTGGTCGGGCCGCTGATCATCGACGAGCGCGAGCCCACCGAGTTCACCAGCGAAAAGATCCTCAACCTGAAGACCTGGCACGTGGACGAGGAGGGCAACTTCACGCCCTTCAGCGTGCCGCGCGAGGCCGCGCGCGAAGGGACTCGCGGACGCCTGTCGACCATCAACGGCGAACGCACCCCGGTGATCGAATTGCCGGCCGGCGAGATCGTCCGCGTGCGTATCCTCAACGTCGACAACACCGTGACCTACCGCCTCAACCTGCCGGACGCCGAGGCGAAGATCTACGCCATCGATGGCCACCCGGTGGAGCCGCGCGATTTCGGCAAGGGGCCGAATGACCAGTATTGGATCGGCCCGGGCATGCGCCTGGAGCTGGGCATCCGCGGCCCGGCGGAAGGCGCCGAGCTGTCGCTGCGCAATGGCCCGGTGCGTCTTGCGACCATCCGTGGCGTCGCCAACCCGAAAGCGCCCACCGCCAAGTGGCCGGCGCCGCTGCCGCGCAACCCGGTGGCCGAGCCGGACCTGAAGAACGCCGAGACCATCAACTTCAAGTTCGAGTGGGTCGGCGCCATGTCCGACTACTCCAAGGGGCAGTCGGCGCCGTCGCTGTGGCAGATCAACGGCGTGGCCTGGCAGGGCGGCGAGGAGCACAAGCACAACGCGCCGCCGCTGGCCAAGCTCAAGGAAGGCAACAGCTATATCTTCGTGCTGCGCAACATGACCCAGTACCAGCATCCGATCCACCTGCACGGCATGGCCTTCAAGGTGCTGGATTCGGATCGCCGCGACATCATCCCGTACTTCACCGACACCTACCTGCTGGGCAAGAATGAGACGGCACGCGTGGCGCTGGTGGCGGATAACCCCGGCCTGTGGATGTTCCACTGCCACGTGATCGATCACATGGAAACCGGGCTGATGGGAACCATCGCGGTGGGCGAGGCATGGTGCGGCTGACCAACAGCAAGGGGCATCCGACGGTGAAGGGGCTGGCGCCGGTCATCGACCGCAGCCAGGACATCCCCTTCATGCGTGAAGCCATGGCCCTTGCCGAGCAGGGCGCGGCGCTGGGCGAAGTGCCCGTGGGCGCCGTGCTGGTGCTGGACGGCCAAGTCATCGGCCGAGGCTTCAACCGCCCGATCACCTCGCACGACCCCAGCGCCCACGCGGAAATGGTCGCCATCCGCGAGGCCGCTGCCGCCGCGCAGAATTACCGCCTGCCCGGCAGCACTCTCTACGTCACCCTCGAACCCTGCAGCATGTGCGCCGGCTTGCTGGTGCACTCGCGCATCCAGCGCGTGGTGTTCGGCGCCACCGAGCCCAAGTCGGGCGTGGTGGTCAGCCGGGGCAACTTTTTCGAACAGGACTTCCTCAACCACCGGGTGCTGGTGGAAGGCGGGGTGCTGGGGGAGGAGTGCAGCGCGATGCTCTCGGCCTTCTTCAAGGCGCGCCGGGCGACGTCCTGAGCGGCAATTCCCTGCGCCCAGATCGCTCGTAACTTATTGAAAAGATTGAGACATGCTTCCTGCGGCTAAAGTCGTAGAAGCCTGGCCGATTAGCCGTTGGTCCTGTGCTACTTTGCACGCCCGCCCCCGTGGCGGAGCTGACAGGCGCGCAAGTCCAAGAACAAAAGCCAGGACGCCTGCGGCACTCCATCGATTCATGCTGCCCATGAACGAGCCGGAGGCGCCCTTGTTCCTCGCTGCAATGCCGTTGTCCAGAAAGGCCATCAGCACGCTGAAGCTGGTCGCTCCGGATCTCGTCATTACACGTAGAGGACTTGTTATGAGCCAATCCGGGAACCCTTCGTTCCAGGACTCCACCGCCAGCGAAGCAGTGGATTCGTCGGGACTCGAGGTCAAACGCCTGAGCTTCCTGGAAGCCGTGGCGATGATCGTCGGCACCAATATCGGCGCCGGTGTACTTTCCATGGCCTATGCCAGCCGCAAGGCCGGCTTCATGCCGTTGTTGCTATGGCTGGCGGTTGCTGGCGTGTTCACCACCATCTCCATGCTCTACGTCTCCGAGACGGCACTGCGTACCCGCACACACAACCAGTTGAGTGGCCTTGCGCAGCGCTACGTCGGCTCCTTCGGTGCCTGGGCGATCTTCCTCTCGGTGGCGGTCAACAGTATTGGCGCGTTGATCGCCTACATGAGCGGTAGCGGCAAGATCCTCGCAGCCTTCTTCGGCATCAGCCCGGCATTGGGCAGCCTGCTGTTCTTCATTCCGGCAGCCGCTGTGCTCTACATGGGGCTGGGCGCAATCGGCAAGGGTGAGAAGTTCATCAGCATCGGCATGGTCAGCATGATCGTGATCCTCGTCGCCGCGACCTTGCTGAACGAGAACACCGAGTTCGTCCGCCTGCTCGAGGGTGACTGGATCTACATGGTGCCGGTGTTCAACATCGCGGTGTTCTGCTTCTCCGCCCAGTACATCGTGCCGGAGATGGCGCGCGGATTCAGCCATGCGCCCCGGCAGCTGCCCAAGGCAGTGATCACCGGGATGCTGACGACGTTCGTACTGTTGAGCGTGGTGCCGATGTCAGTCATTGCGCTGACCGGCCTGGAGAATCAGTCGGAAGTGGCGACCCTGGCCTGGGGCCAGGCTCTGGGGCAGTGGGCTTTCTTCACCGCCAATACCTTCGCCCTGTGCGCCATGCTGACCTCCTACTGGGGGTTGGGTGGCAGCTTCCTGACCAACATCTTCGACAAGTTCCACAAGCTCGGTCCGGAGAACCGTCCCAAGACTCGCCTGATGGTCCTGGCGGTCGTTGCGCTGCCGCCCTTCGTGCTGGCGTACAGCGGCCTGGTGGGCTTCGTCAACGCGCTGTATTTCGCCGGTGCCTTCAGTGGCGTGATCCTGTCGATCATGCCGATCCTGATGTTGCGCTCGGCACGCCGCAACGGTGACTTCGAGCCAGCCTGGAAGTGCGGCTGGATCGCCCACCCGGCGATTCAGGTGGTGATCGTGATGATCTACCTGGCCAGCGCCATCTATGCAATCTGCAGTGCGTTCAACCTGCTGCCTTCGGGCTGGTGAGTCGAAGCGGAAGTGAATGTAAAAAGCCCGGATGATTCCGGGCTTTTTCATGTCTGGGCTCGTGTCGTTGGGGCGGTCAGAGTTTCTGGTCCCGCCCGTCGTCGTCATCGTCGGGCTTGGTCTTGTTGACGCCCGGCAGGTGCAGGCCGCTCTCGGCGAGCTGGCCGCCTTCCATCTGCGGCTGGGTTACCCAGGTGAGGATGTCGTAGTAGCGGCGCACGTTCTGCACGAAGTGCACCGTCTCGCCGCCGCGCGCGTAGCCGTAACGGGTCTTGCGGTAGTACTGCTTCTGCGACAGGCGCGGCAGCATCTTCTTCACATCCAGCCACTTGTTCGGGTTGAGGCCCTGCTGCTCGGCCATCTTGCGCGCGTCGTCGAGGTGCGCGCCGCCGATGTTGTAGGCGGCCAGGGCAAACCACATGCGGTCCGGGTCCTTGATGCTGTCGGGCAGCTCGTCCTTGATCTGCACGTAGTACTTGCTGCCACCCTGGATGCTCTGCTTCGGGTCCAGGCGATTGGCCACTCCCATGGCCTGGGCGGTGCGGTTGGTCAGCATCATCAGGCCGCGCACGCCGGTCTTGGAGGTCGCGTCGGGCTGCCACATCGACTCCTGGTAGCCGATGGCCGCCAGCAGGCGCCAGTCAGCCTCGAGCTTGGTACCGCTCTGGCGGAAGTGCTGTTCGTACTTGGGCAGGCGTTGCTGCAGGTGCTGGGCGAAGGTGTAGGCGCCGACGTAACCCAGTACGTCCACATGGCCGTAATAGCGGTCCTTCAGGCGCTGCAGCAGGCCATCCTGCTTGGCCTTGTCGAGGAAGGCGTTGACCTTCTCCAGCAAGCTGTTGTCATCACCGGCCGGCAGCGCCCAGGCCAGCCCCTTGGCGTCGCCGAGATCGAAGGCGACGCGCACATTGGGGAAATACACCTGGTTCATTGCCAGTTCGTTCGAGTCGACCAGGGTCAGGTCGATCTCGCCGACGTCCACCATGCGCAGCAGGTCGACCATTTCGTCGGCATCGGATTCGCGGTACTCCAGCTTGGGGTACTGCTTCTTCAGTTCGGCCAGTTGGGCTGCGTGGCTGCTGCCTTTCAGGACGACGATGCGCTTGCCCACCAGATCGTCCGGGCGGGTAGGGCGCTGGGCACCGTTGCGGTAGACAACCTGCGGGGTGACGTCGAGGTAGGAGTGCGAGTAGCGCACCTGGCTATCGCGTTCGCCGCCCGGCGTCAGGCCGGCGGCAGCCAGGTTCGGCCCGCCGTCGCGGCCGATGCGATCATAGAGGTCGTCGATGTTGTCGGCGGTTTCGATCTGCAGCTGTACGCCCAGGCTGTCGGCAAAGCGCTTGGCCAGCTCGTACTCGAAGCCGGTGTCGCCGTTGCGGTCCTGGAAGTAGGTGGCCGGACTGTTGCGGGTGATCACGCGCAGCACGCCGTCCTTCTGCACGCGCTCGAGGGCCGTCGGGGCTTTCGCCTCGCTACAGCCGGAAAGCAGCAGAAAGATACAGGTCGCCAAGATCCAGGCGGTGCAGCGCACACGGGACACAGTCAGGGCAAGCATCAGGGCAGTATACGCAAAGGCAGTTGTGCGCCATATCTCGACAGCCGACGGCTTCTCTGCTAGCTGGCGCGCCGTTCGTCGGCCTGTCGGACACGGAGGGCCGGACGCAAGCGCTCGCGCGGCCGTCGCTCGAAGGCATTCGAAGATGAATGGCGATTTTCGCGGGAGCAACGGCAAGGAAGGCGCTTGAGAGCTGCCGCCACGCAGCGCTTTACGGTAGAATGCACGGCCTCTGTGGGCCGGCCCGTCCGGCCCCACACACTTCCCCGTCTCCAGAGGCTGTTCCGACAATGCTGATCCTGCGCGGTGCTCCCGCCCTTTCCGCTTTCCGCCACGGCAAACTGCTCGACCTGCTGACCCAGCATGTGCCCGCCGTCACCGGGCTGTATGCCGAGTTTGCGCACTTCGCCGAGGTCACCGGAGCCCTCAACGCCGAGGAAGAACAAGTCCTGGCGCGCCTGCTGAAATACGGCCCGAGCGTCCCGGTGCAGGAGCCCGCCGGCCGTCTGTTCCTGGTGGTGCCGCGCTTCGGCACCATCTCGCCCTGGTCGAGCAAGGCCTCGGACATCGCCCGCAACTGCGGCCTGGCCAAGATCGAGCGCATCGAGCGCGGCATCGCCTACTACGTCAGCGGTGAGCTGAGCGAGGCCGACGTACAAGCCGTTGCCGCCCGCCTGCACGACCGCATGACCCAACTCGTGCTCAACGAGCTGGAGCAGGCTTCCGCCCTGTTCAGCCACGCCCAGCCGAAGCCGCTGACCGTGGTGGACATCCTCGCCGGTGGTCGCGCCGCGCTGGAGAAGGCCAACCTCGAGCTGGGCCTGGCCCTGGCCGATGACGAGATCGATTACCTGGTGAAAAGCTTCGTCGAGATGGGCCGCAACCCGCACGACGTCGAGCTGATGATGTTCGCCCAGGCCAACTCCGAGCACTGCCGCCACAAGATTTTCAACGCCAGTTGGGACATCGACGGCCAGTCGCAGGACAAGAGCCTGTTCGGCATGATCAAGAACACCTATGAAATGCACCGCGAAGGCGTGCTGTCCGCGTACAAGGACAACGCCGCGGTCATGAAAGGCTACGTCGCCGGCCGCTTCTACCCGAACGCGGAAACCCGCGAGTACGCGGCGAGCGAAGAGCCCGTGCACATCCTGATGAAGGTGGAGACCCACAACCACCCGACCGCCATCGCCCCGTTCCCCGGCGCCTCCACCGGCTCCGGCGGCGAGATCCGCGACGAAGGCGCAACCGGCCGCGGCGCCAAGCCGAAGGCCGGCCTGGTCGGCTTCACCGTCTCCAACCTGAACATTCCCGGCTTCGAGCAGCCTTGGGAAGTGCCGTACGGCAAGCCCGAGCGCATCGTCACTCCGCTGGACATCATGATCGAAGGCCCGCTGGGCGGCGCCGCGTTCAACAACGAATTCGGCCGTCCGAACCTGGCCGGCTATTTCCGTACCTTCGAGCAGGCCATCGCCACTCCGCGTGGCGAGGAAGTCCGTGGTTACCACAAGCCGATCATGATCGCCGGCGGTCTGGGCAACATCCGCGAAGACCACGTGCAGAAGGGTGAGATTTCGGTCGGTGCCAAGCTGATCGTGCTCGGCGGCCCGGCCATGCTGATCGGCCTGGGCGGCGGTGCCGCGTCCTCCATGGCCACCGGCGCTTCCGCCGCTGACCTGGACTTCGCCTCGGTACAGCGCGAGAACCCGGAAATGGAGCGCCGTTGCCAGGAGGTCATCGACCGCTGCTGGCAGATGGGCGAGAACAACCCGATCAAGTTCATCCACGACGTGGGCGCAGGCGGCATCTCCAACGCCCTGCCGGAACTGATCAACGATGGTGGCCGTGGCGGCCGCTTCGAGCTGCGCGCCGTGCCCAACGACGAGCCGGGCATGAGCCCGCTGGAAATCTGGTGCAACGAGTCGCAGGAACGCTATGTGATGTCGGTCGACGCCGCCGACTTCGAGACCTTCAAAGCCATCTGCGAGCGCGAGCGCTGCCCGTTCGCCGTGGTCGGTGAAGCCACCGAAGAGAAGCAGCTGACCGTCGCCGACAGCCACTTCGGCAACAACCCGGTGGACATGCCGCTGGAAGTGCTGCTGGGCAAGCCGCCGCGCATGCACCGTTCGGTCACCCGCGAAGCCGAACTGGGCGATGACTTCGCCACTGTCGGCCTGGACCTGACCGAGTCCACCCAGCGTGTGCTGCGTCACCCTGCCGTGGCCAGCAAGAACTTCCTGATCACCATCGGCGACCGCACCATCACCGGCCTCGTGGCGCGCGACCAGCTGGTCGGCCCGTGGCAGGTGCCGGTGGCTGACTGCGCCGTCACCGCCACCAGCTTCGACGTCTACACCGGTGAAGCCATGGCCATGGGCGAGCGCACTCCGCTGGCCCTGATCGACTCCCCGGCCTCGGGCCGCATGGCGATCGGTGAGACCATCACCAACCTGGCTGCCGCGAGCATCGACAAGATCTCCGAGATCAAGCTCTCCGCGAACTGGATGGCCGCTGCCGGCCACCCGGGCGAAGACGCGCGCCTGTACGACACCGTCAAGGCTGTCGGTATGGAACTGTGCCCGGCGCTGGGCATCACCATCCCGGTGGGCAAGGACTCCATGTCCATGAAGACCCGCTGGCAGGATGGCGACGCCGAAAAGAGCGTGACCTCGCCGATGTCGCTGATCATCTCCGGCTTTGCCCCGGTCAACGACGTACGCAAGACCCTGACCCCGCAGCTGCGCCTGGACAAGGGCGAGACCGACCTGATCGCCATCGACCTCGGTCGCGGCAAGAATCGCATGGGCGGCTCCATCCTGGCCCAGGTCAACGGCCAGATCGGCCGCGCCGCTCCGGACGTCGACGATGCCGAAGACCTGAAAGTCTTCTTTGCCGTCATCCAGGGCCTGAACGCCGACGGTCACCTGCTGGCCTACCACGACCGTTCTGACGGTGGCCTGATGGCCACCGTGGTGGAAATGGCCTTCGCCGGCAAATGTGGCCTCGACCTGAGCCTCGACGCCCTGGCCGATAGCCGTGACGAGCTCACCGCTGCCCTGTTCAACGAAGAACTGGGTGCGGTCATCCAGGTTCGCAGCGGCGCCACGCCGGAAGTGCTGGCCCAGTTCAGCGCCGCCGGTCTGGAAGACTGTGTCGCCGTCATCGGCCAGCCGGTCAACGGCGCCGAGATCAACCTGGAGTTCAATGGCGAGCGCGTCTTCAACGACCAGCGCCGCAACCTGCAGCGTATCTGGAGCGAAACCAGCTACCGCATCCAGCGCATGCGCGACAACGCCGACTGCGCCGACCAGGAATTCGACGGCCTGCTCGACGAGGACAACCCCGGCCTGTCGGTGAAGCTGAGCTTCGACGTCAACGACAACATCGCCGCGCCCTATATCAAGAAAGGCGTGCGTCCGCAGATTGCCATCCTGCGCGAGCAGGGCGTCAACGGCCAGGTCGAGATGGCGGCTGCCTTCGACCGCGCCGGCTTCGCCGCGGTCGACGTGCACATGAGCGATATCCTCTCCGGCCGCATCAGCCTGGAGCAGTTCAAGGGCCTGGTGGCCTGCGGCGGCTTCTCCTACGGCGACGTGCTGGGCGCCGGCGAAGGCTGGGCCAAGTCGATCCTGTTCAACGCCCGTGCCCGCGATGGCTTCCAGGCCTTCTTCGAGCGCAAGGACAGCTTCGCACTGGGCGTGTGCAACGGTTGCCAGATGATGTCCAACCTGCACGAGCTGATCCCCGGCACCGAGTTCTGGCCGCACTTCGTGCGCAACCGCTCCGAGCAGTTCGAGGCGCGCGTGGCGATGGTCCAGGTCCAGGAGTCGCAGTCGATCTTCCTGCAGGGCATGGCCGGTTCGCGCCTGCCGATCGCCATCGCCCACGGTGAAGGCCATGCGGAGTTCGAAAGCGAGGAAGCCCTGCTCGAAGCCGACCTGTCCGGTACCGTGGCCATGCGCTTCGTCGACAACCTGGGCAAGGTCACTGAGACCTACCCGGCCAACCCGAACGGCTCGCCCCGTGGTATCACCGGCCTGACCAGTCGCGACGGCCGCGTCACCATCATGATGCCGCACCCGGAGCGCGTGTTCCGCGCCGTGCAGAACTCCTGGCGTCCGGACGAGTGGGAAGAGGACGGCGGCTGGATGCGCATGTTCCGCAATGCCCGCGTTTGGGTCGGCTGAGTTCGGCCTTCATGCGTGACGAAAAAGGGGAAAGCTTCGGCTTTCCCCTTTTTCTTTGCCTGTTCATTGATGGAGGCTGCCTTGGCTGACGACCCCGTCCTTCCCGAAGTTCGCCCGGTAACGTCGGGACAGGTGCTGCGCCTGTGTCGCTGCGGACATTGCGCGAGTCTGCCGGATGCTGCCGAGCAATGCCCGGATGCGCTGGAACTCACGGTGAAGCGCGAGCGCTACCTGCTGCTCTGCCGCTGCGGCCGGTCTGCCGAACTACCCTACTGCGATGGCCAGCATTCAAGGCGCCGGGAGCTTCGCTAGCGGCGCAGAATGGCTGAAGATCGGTGGCGAGTGGCCTGTGCCAACGGATCAACTCATCAGGTCCGCAGTGGTGGTCTGGCTGTTCCTGGCTTCAATCACTTTGCTCAGGTCGGGGAAGTGACGGGGCATCTTGTGCACCGCGTCGGCGCCGAGCTTGTCGTAGACCAGCATGGCGTGATCCCGGTAGTTGGCCAGGAATACCGCATAAGGGTTGAAGCGCCGCAAGAACGGCTGGGCCGCGCGGAAGACCGCTTGTACTTCGTCCCTATTCATACCGCTGACCGTTTCATGGTGCCAGCGCCCGCCCAGGGGCGTGGGACGGGCCATCCAGGCGCGGGTAACGCCGAAGCGTTCCTGCTCTTTATGGATGGGGGAGCCA
The DNA here is from genome assembly GCF_001672555.2 of Pseudomonas sp. AU11447. Classification (NCBI taxonomy): domain Bacteria; kingdom Pseudomonadati; phylum Pseudomonadota; class Gammaproteobacteria; order Pseudomonadales; family Pseudomonadaceae; genus Pseudomonas; species Pseudomonas sp. AU11447. The sequence continues at coordinate 143,312 of NZ_LZDG02000043.1, forward strand.
GGCTCCAGCGAGAAGGTGCCGCGGTGAATCGAGTAGATGTAGTCGCGGTTGCGGTCCAGGAAGCGCAGCGTGTTGTGGAATTCTTCCTCGGTTTCGGTTGGGAAACCGCAGATCATGTAGACGTGGTTGGCAATCCCCGCGGCGTGGGCATTGCGCAACACCTGTTCGACATCTTCGATTTTCGTGCCCTTGTCCATCAGGTCGAGAATGCGTTGTGTGCCGCTTTCCAGGCCCCAGAGCAGGTACTTGCAGCCGGAGCGCGCCATCTTGGCGAGAATCTCGGGGGTGAAGGTGCGGTTGGGCTTGCTCAGGGCGTAGTAGGAAATATCCAGGCCAGACTCGATGATGGCATCCGCCAACTTGGCAAAATGGCCGGGAGCGATCATTTCATCGACGAACGAGAAGTGCCGGATGCCCTTTTCGACAAAGCCTCGGAGCATGTCGATGACCATTTCCAGGCCATGCAGGCGATAAGTCAGCCCGGCGGACATGTAATGCACGCAGAAAGTACAGCGGCGCCAGTAACAGCCGCGTGACAGCAGCAAAGGGATGACGGGAGTGGGGGAGTAATAGCGGTCAAGCGTCAGGTCGCCGAAGTCCGGCTTGCCGTAGGCGTCGATATCGCGACGGTACTCGGAGGTATTGCGCTTGACCTCGCCGTTTTCGAAGAATACTGCGCCAGGGACGTTTTCCGCCGAGCCACTTTGCAGGAGGAGTTGCTTGAGTGGCTCTTCGCCGTCGCCGTCGATGATGACGTCTGCCGAATGGGGGTACCAGCGGAGGAAGTCTTCGGCGCCCGCGGTGAAACAGCTGCCGCCAAAGAAGACCTTGCGCCCGGTGACTTGCCGCACCAGGCGTCCGAACGCCGCACCGATGGGCAGTTGCTGGCTGAAGATCATGGAGAAGCCATAGCAGTCAGCCTGCTCCTTGATAATGAGGTCGAAGGCTTCTGAGAGCAGCGGAGTGAGGTGGGCGCCCTGGTGCAGGTCATCGGCCTCGCGCCCGAGTATTTCGCTCATCATGTGCGTGAGGGTGAGCAGCAATTCACCGTATTGATCGTAGGCGGCCGGGTCGCCGTAGAAGTCCTTCACCGATTTGCCACGGAAGAAGTCTGGCGTTTCCAGCAGTGCAGCGAGGCTGCTGGGGCTTGTCCCGGGTATCTGCAGGAATCCGCTGCGCAACATCTCGAACAATCGTTCGTAGCACCACAGGTTCAGGTCCAGCACCTTCACGTCCCAATTGGGCAGTTCCCGCTCGATGTAGCCCTTGAGCATCGGAGCACCCAGCGGCGGCGAGGTGGGGGTGGTCATCGGTGGGTAGATCAGTAGAAGTTTCTGGCGGCGTGTGGAGCCGTCGGGGTTGGAGCGGGCGATGAGGTCGTTCATGGCGCAGTACCGTGCGAGTGGGAAGAACCCTGCAGTTATCGCCTCATCCCACGGCGGATGCTGTGACCAGAGCACCCAAAAAATCTCTTAGAGATTTGCCTTACGCAGTAAGAAGAATTTTCGCTCGATAAACCTCATCAAATGCTCAGCGATCCGGGTCGGTTGTGTGGAATCGTCTGACGGCTCGTGCTTTCGGATTCGGCAGCGCGGAGCTCGAAGTCGGTCACAGATTTCATACAAAGGGCTTCCCCGACGAACCAGCAGGGAACCGGACGGTCGAACTTGGACGACGACTTGTCGGTCGCAAGAGGCAAAGTGCCACTATTTGTGGCAGCATTTGTCACCCGTGGCGCGCCTTGCCACGGTCGTGTCCCCGTTTCGGTCGGAGTCTCCGATGTACAAACTGTGTTTCTACGTTCCGGAAAGCCATCTGGAATCGGTCAAGAAAGCGGTGTTCGCCGCCGGTGCAGGACGCATCGGTGCCTATGACAGCTGTAGCTGGCAGGCACTCGGACAGGGACAGTTCCGCCCCTTGCAGGGCAGCAACCCGTTCATCGGTCAGGCCGGCAGCATCGAGCAGGTCGCCGAATGGAAGGTGGAGATGGTGGTCGCCGACGAGTTGATCCACGACTCGGTCAAGGCCCTCAAGCAGGCCCATCCCTATGAGACGCCGGCCTTCGAGGTCTGGCGGCTGTCGGACATGGTGTTCTGAACCATACGAAAAAGGCGCCCGCGGGCGCCTTTTTCATGCTGCTGCCCTTACGGGCGAATCTCGATCAGCGTGCCGTCCTTGACCAGGCTCCAGACCTCGCGCATGTCGGCATTGGTCATGGCGATGCAGCCGTTGGTCCAGTCCAGGGTCGAGAAGTACCACTCGGGGTATTCGTCATCCATCGGGGTGCCGTGGATCATGATCATGCCGCCCGGCTGCAGGCTCTTCTCCCGCGCCTTGGCCACGTCGCGCGCGTTGGGGTAGGAGATGTGCATGGAGAGGTTGTACTTGTCGCTGGTCTTGCGCCAGTCGACCCAGTAGAAACCCTCCGGCGTGCGGTTGTCGCCCTCGGCCAGCTTCGGCCCCTGCGGGCGCTTGCCCAGGGACACGCGGTAGCTCTTGAGCACCTTGCCATTGCTCATGAGGTGCAGTTTGCGCTCGGACTTGAGCACGAGAATCTTGTCGATGTGACCGTCGAGCGTGGGCGTCGCGTTGGCATGCGAGAACGCTGCGAAGGTCAGACAAAGTACGGCAATCAACCAGCGCATCGAGTGGTGTTCCCCGGTAGTTCCTAAAGCCTTAGAGGCGGTAAATGAGCTTATAAGTTCTTTTTCTGTGCAAGCATTGGGAGAATCCCTTCATTGCGTATCGGGAAGTTCTGAATGATCCGATCCGCCAGGAAATATTCTAAGGTACGGCCCACGGTGGGGAAAGCCAGCTCACCCCACGGAATGTCGGATTCTTCGAAGAGCTGCACTTCCAGGCTTTCGTCGCCGGCACAGAAGTCGAGATCGGTGAGTTCGGCGCGGAAGAAGATATAAACCTGGCTGATATGCGGCAGATCAAAGACCGTATAAAGCTGCAGGTCGTGGACGCGGGCGTTGGCTTCTTCGAGCGTTTCGCGGGCGGCGGCCTGCTCCAGGGTTTCGCCGTTCTCCATGAAGCCCGCCGGTAGCGTCCAGTACCCTCGGCGCGGTTCGATGGCGCGGCGACAGAGAAGCATTTTCCCCTCCCAGACCGGCAGGCAGCCGGCAACGATGCGCGGGTTCTGGTAATGCACGGTCTGGCACTGGTCGCAGATGAAGCGCGGGCGGTTGTCGCCGCTGGGGATGCGCAGGCTCACGCTGGCGCCGCACTGGCTGCAGAATTTCATGCCGCTTCCTTGTTATTGAATGGGGCAATCTTGCGCGCTGCGCGGTGCACCCAGCAAGGGGCGGGGGTTGGGCAGGGGCGTCTTTCGTGCCATGATCCTTCAATTAGAAGAATCGGCCCCCGCAGGATGTTCGGCATGCTGGACCAGCTGCGCCAACGCATACAGACGCACACCCCAAGCGACCTTGAAACGGACCACAGCTTTCCCGAGGCGGCGGTCCTGCTCCCCATCACTCCCCAGGAAGAGCTCGTGCTCACCCTGCGCGCGACCGGGCTTTCGACCCATAGCGGCGAGGTGGCCTTCCCCGGCGGACGCCGTGATCCGGAGGACGTCGACCTGATCCATACCGCCCTGCGCGAGGCGCAGGAGGAAATCGCCCTGCCGCCGGGGCTGGTGGAGGTCGTTGGTCCTTTGAGCACCCTGGTCTCGCGGCACGGTATCCTGGTCAAGCCATTCGTCGGCTTCGTCCCCGATTTCGTGGAGTACCGTCCCAACGACGGCGAGATCGACGCGGTGTTCAAGGTGCCGCTGGAATTCTTCCGTGGCGACCCGCGGGAAACCACCCATCGTATCGATTACTTCGGCCGCAGCTGGTACGTCCCGAGCTACCTGTTCGAGGGCTACAAGATCTGGGGCCTGTCCGCGATCATGCTGGTCGAACTGCTGAACCTGCTGTATGACGCCCGTATCGACCTGCACCAGCCGCCATCGAAGTTCATCAAGCTGAGCTGAGACCCGATAATAAAGAGCGGCCACCGCCTGAGGAGAAACCATGAAGTACCGCCTGGGCTCGTCCCGAGTCGAAACCCATCCGGAAAGCTGGATCGCCCCCAACGCCACGGTGGTCGGCAAGGTGCGCCTCGACGCCGGCGCCAGCGTCTGGTTCAACGCCGTGCTGCGTGGCGACAACGAGCTGATCCACATCGGCGAGCACAGTAACGTGCAGGACGGCACCGTCATGCACACCGACATGGGCTTCCCGCTGACCCTGGGCAAGGGCGTGACCATCGGCCACAACGCCATGCTGCACGGCTGCCAGGTAGGCGACTACAGCCTCGTCGGCATCAACGCGGTGATCCTCAACGGCGCGAAGATCGGCAAGTACTGCATCATCGGCGCCAACGCGCTGATCCCCGAGGGCAAGGAAATCCCCGACGGCTCCCTGGTCATGGGCTCCCCCGGCAAGGTGGTGCGCGAGCTGACCGAGCCGCAGAAGAAGATGCTCGAAGCCAGCGCCGCCCACTACGTGCATAACGCCCAGCGCTACGCCCGCGACCTGGCCGAGCAGGAAGATGACTGAAGAACGTCCTGTCGCCTCGCCCTGCGTGCACGTCTGCGCGCTGGACGATGCCGACATCTGCCTGGGTTGCCAGCGCAGCGCCGCCGAAATCATCCGCTGGGGCCTGATGGACAATGCCGAGCGCCGCGAGGTACTCCAGCGTTGCGAACAGCGCGCCCGCGAGCTGGGCGTGCTGGCCTAGCGCATCGAGCGCTAGCCGCTTACGAGCAATTTCGTTTCGAATTTTCCCTTCCCGAGGTTTCCCGCAATGCCCCGTATTGGAACTCCCCTGTCGCCGAGCGCGACCCGCGTACTGCTCTGTGGCTCCGGCGAGCTGGGCAAGGAAGTGGCGATCGAGCTGCAGCGCCTGGGCTGCGAAGTCATCGCCGTCGACCGCTACGCGAACGCGCCGGCCATGCAGGTCGCGCATCGCAGCCATGTGATCAGCATGCTCGACGGCGTCGCCCTGCGCGCGGTGATCGAGCAGGAGAAGCCGCACTACATCGTGCCGGAAATCGAAGCCATCGCCACTGCGACCCTGGTCGAGCTGGAGAGCGAAGGCTACACGGTCATCCCCACCGCCCGTGCCGCACAGCTGACCATGAACCGCGAGGGTATCCGCCGACTGGCCGCCGAAGAGCTGGGCCTGCCGACCTCGCCCTACCACTTCGCCGACACCTACGAGGACTACGCCGCTGGCGTTGCCGCCGTGGGCTACCCGTGCGTCGTGAAGCCGATCATGAGTTCCTCCGGCAAGGGCCAGAGCGTGCTCAAGTCCGACGCCGACCTGAAGACTGCCTGGGACTACGCCCAGGAAGGCGGCCGCGCCGGCAAGGGCCGGGTGATCGTCGAGGGCTTCATCGACTTCGACTACGAGATCACCCTGCTCACCGTGCGCCACATCGGCGGCACTACCTTCTGCGCGCCCATCGGCCACCGCCAGGTGAAGGGCGACTACCACGAGTCCTGGCAGCCGCAGGCGATGAGCCCGAAGGCGCTGGCCGAGTCCGAGCGCGTGGCCAAGGCGGTCACCGAAGCGCTGGGCGGCCGCGGTCTGTTCGGTGTGGAGCTGTTCGTCAAAGGTGACGAGGTGTGGTTCAGCGAAGTTTCGCCGCGCCCGCACGACACCGGCCTGGTCACGCTGATTTCCCAGGACCTCTCCGAGTTCGCCCTGCATGCCCGTGCAATCCTGGGCTTGCCGATTCCGGTGATCCGCCAGTTGGGCGATTCCGCTTCGGCGGTGATCCTGGTGGAAGGCAAGTCGCAGCAGGTTTCCTTCGGTAACCTCGGCGCCGCGCTGAGCGAGCCGGACACCGCGCTGCGCCTGTTCGGCAAGCCGGAGGTGGATGGCCAGCGCCGCATGGGCGTAGCCCTGGCGCGCGACGAGTCGATCGACGCTGCCCGCGCCAAGGCCACCCGTTCGGCCCAGGCGGTCAAAGTCGAGCTGTGAGCCGCTGGGCGGGGCTGATGTGGTGGGCGGCGGCATTGCCGCTGTTGCCTCTGGCCCTGCCCATGGCCGTGCGTACCAGGCGCACGGCCTTGCGCCTGGCTCCCGCCGCGGGCGTCTGCGAAGGCGTTGCGGGCGCAGAGTTTCCGGGCGAACCCTTTCGTCTTCTCCTGCTGGGTGAATCCACGGTCGCCGGCGTTGGTGCGTCCTGCCTGGACTTTGCGCTGGCCGGACGGCTGGCGTTGGCGCTATCGAGCCACCTGGAGCGTCCTGTTGCCTGGCGTGCGGTCGGGGAGAACGGCATTACTGCCGCAGAGGCCTGCGAGCGCCTGCTGCCGGTGGCGACTGATCGGGATTACGAGCTGGTGGCGCTGGTCTTCGGCGTCAACGACACCACGCATTTCAGTTCCGGCCAGCGTTGGCTGGGGGCTCTTGAGCAACTGATCGCGCATTTCCGTGGTCGCGGCGCACGGGTCGTCTGCACGGCGGTGCCGCCATTGCAGCATTTCACGGCGTTACCCTGGTTGTTGCGCCGGCTGCTCGGCTGGCGCGCAGCGCTGCTGGATCGTCAGCTCAGCAGCCTGGTGCTGGCGCAGGGGGCGGGGTATTGCGGCGTCAGCCTGGAGATGCAGCCGCAATTCCTCGCCATCGATGGCTATCACCCGTCGGCGCTGGGTTATCAGGTCTGGGGTGAACACCTGGCCCAATGGCTGGTTTCCCAGGATCGAACCCTTCTGTAGGAGCAAGCTCGCTCCTACAGGCAAGTCTCAGCGGATATCGTTCAGGTCGTCCCCGCGCGTCTCGCGCAGGCACAGCACCGCCAGCAGGCTGAGTGCCGCCGCAACCGACACATAGCCGCCCACCCAGCTCAGGCCACCCATGCCCACCAGCTTCTGCGCGATGTACGGCGCCACTGAGGCACCAAGAATGCCGCCCAGGTTGTAGGCCGCCGAGGCGCCGGTGTAGCGCACGTGGGTGGGGAACAGCTCCGGCAGCAGCGCGCCCATGGGGGCGAAAGTCACGCCCATGAGGAACAGTTCCAGCGACAGGAAGACCGCCACTTCCACCGATGAGCCCTGGCTCAGCAGTGGTTCCATGGCGAAGCCCGAGGCGATGGCGGCGATGCAGCCGACGATCAGCACCGGCTTGCGCCCGAAGTGGTCGCTCAGCCAGGCGGAAACCGGTGTTGCTGCCGCCATGAAGAGCACCGCGATGCACAGCAGGCCGAGGAAGTCTTCACGACTGTAGCCCAGGGTGCTGACGCCATAGCTCAGCGAGAACACCGTGGAGATATAGAAGAGGGCGTAGCACACCACCATCGCCAGGGCGCCCAGCAGGGTGGGCCGCCAGTGCTTGGCGAACAGCTCGGCGATCGGCAGGCTGGAACGCTCGTGGCGCTCCATGGCCTTGGCGAACACCGGGGTTTCGACCAGTTTGAGGCGGACGTAGAGGCCGACGATGACCAGCACCGCGCTGAGCACGAACGGGATGCGCCAGCCCCAGGCGCGGAACTGCTCTTCGCTCAGCAGCATGGCGAGGCAGAGGAACAGGCCGTTGGCAGCCAGGAAGCCGATGGATGGGCCCATCTGCGGGAACATGCCGAACCAGGCCCGACGGCCCTTGGGCGCGTTCTCCGTGGCCAGCAGCGCGGCGCCGCCCCATTCGCCACCCAGCCCAAGGCCCTGGCCGAAGCGCAGTACGCAAAGCAGGATCGGCGCCCACGCGCCAATGCTGTCGTAGCCCGGCAGCAGGCCGATCAGGGTGGTGGAGATGCCCATCAGCAGCAGGGAGGCCACCAGGGTCGACTTGCGCCCGATGCGGTCGCCGAAGTGGCCGAACAGTGCTGAGCCCAGCGGGCGAGCGAGGAAGGCGATGCCGAAGGTAATGAAGGCGCTGAGCGCCTGGGCGGTACCGGAGGTCTGCGGGAAGAACACCGGGCCGATCACCAGCGCGGCGGCGGTGGCGTAGACGTAGAAGTCGTAGAACTCGATGGCGGTGCCGATGAAGCTGGCGACCGCGACGCGGGTGGTGGAGTTGGTCTGTGCGGCCGGTTGTGCGGCTTCGAGGGTGGCGCTGGTCATACGGGGAATATCCCTGGCAGTCAGGCGCGGCGACGACTCTGGCGGTCGTGTCCGACGTTTCTTGAGGCATCGCCATGGCGCGAGTGCGAGCGCGGCCCGGTGTCGGGGCAGGGTGGGCGCGGCTCGCGGCGGGTCGGGGCGAGGCCGGCTGCTTCGCAAGGCAACGACGCAGGGTCGAAGCTCGGCGGGGCGTGCGATTGACTGGCCGGCGCTGCGTCGCGGGTAACGGCGGGCGTCGGCGGGAGGCTGGGTAAGCCGCCTGGATTATAGGGGCGGGCGGGGCGGCTCAGGCAAGCTCGTCGGCGTAAGGCTCTCTTGGCGGAGCGCCAGGCAGCCACGCGCGCACACTTTTCACCCGGTTTTCGCCCGACTGGAGGATTTCCAGGCGGTAGCGGCCGATCTTCAGGCACACGGCGCAGTCGGGAATCTGTTCCAGCGCTTCGGTGACCAGGCCGTTGAGGGTCTTGGGCCCGTCACTGGGCAGTTGCCAGCCGAGCGCGCGGTTGACGTCCCGCAGGTTGGCCGAGCCGTCGATGACATAGGTGCCGTCGGCCTGGGGGTGGATATCCGGGTTGCGCAGGGTGTTCTGGTTGCTGAACTCGCCGACGATTTCTTCCAGGATGTCTTCCAGGGTGATGATGCCGATCACCTCGCCGTATTCGTCGACGACGATGCCGATGCGGCGCTTCTGCTTCTGGAAGTTCACCAGCTGGGTCGACAGCGGCGTGCTCTCGGGCACGAAGTAGGGCTCCAGGCAGGCGGCCTTGAGGCTGTCCTTGGTCAACTGGTTATGGGTCAGCAGACGGGCGATCTGGCGCATGTGCACCACGCCTTCGACCTGGTTGATGTCGTTGCGGAACACCGGCAGCCGGGTATGGGTGGTGTTGCGCAGCTGGCCGATGATGGTTTCCAGCTCGTCGTCCAGGTCGATGCCCTGGACTTCGTTGCGCGGCACCATCAGGTCGTTCACCGTGATCTTTTCCAGGTCGAGGATGCTCAGCAGCATGTCCTGGCGGTTATGGGTGAGCTTTTCGCTGGAGTCGGTGACCACGCTGCGCAGTTCGTCGTTGCTCAGCGGCTTGCCGCCTCGCTGGGTCGGGTCGAGGCCGCCCAGGCGCAGCAGGAGATTGCTGATGCCGGTCATCAGCCAGAGCAGCGGGCTGAACAGCTTCTGCATCCAGATCAGCGGCAGGCTGGCGGGGAAGGCCACGCGCTCGGGGCGCAGGGCGGCGTAGGTCTTGGGCGTGATCTCGCCGAAGATCAGCAGGATCAGCGTCAGCGCCACGGTGGCGATGGCCACGCCCGCTTCGCCCCAGAGACGCAGGGCCAGCAGGGTCGCCAGGGACGAGGCGATGATGTTGACGAAGTTGTTGCCGATCAGGATGGTGCCCAGCAGCCGGTCGGTGCGCAGCAGCAGCCAACTGGTGCGGCGCGCCCCGCGGTTGCCCTGCTTGGACAGGTGGCGCAGACGGTAGCGGTCGAGGCTGAGCATGCCGGTCTCGACGCTAGAGAAGAACGCCGAGCAGAGGATCAGGAAGACCAGCAGGCCGATCAGGTAGCCGGGGTGGATCTCTTCCATGCGCGCATATCCTTCAGCGGCGCTCAGGCGCCGCCGTTAGCCTCAGATGTGCAGGATGAATTCCTTGACCAGCTTGCTGCCGAAGTAGGCCAGCATCAGCAGGCAGAAACCCGCGAGGGTCCAGCGGATCGCCTTGTGGCCGCGCCAGCCGAGCTGGTGGCGGCCCCACAGCAGCACGCCGAACACCACCCAGGCGAAGCAGGACAGGATGGTCTTGTGCGCCAGGTGCTGGGCGAACAGGTTGTCGACGAACAGCCAGCCGGAGATCAGCGACAGCGAGAGCAGCGACCAGCCGCCCCAGAGGAAGCCGAACAGCAGGCTTTCCATGGTCTGCAGCGGCGGGAAGTTGCGGATCAGGCCCGACGGGTGCTTGTGCTTGAGCTGATGGTCCTGGACCAGTAGCAGCAGCGCCTGGACCACAGCGATGGTCAGCAGGCCGTAGGCCAGGATCGACAGCAGGATGTGGGCGAGGATGCCGGGTTGCTCGTTGATCGGCTCGATGGTGCCGTGGGGCATCAGCAAGGCCAGCAGGGTGGTCAGCGCGCCGAGTGGGTAAAGGAAGAGCAGCAGGTTCTGCACCGGGATGCGCAGGCAGGCCAGCAGGGTCAGGGCGGTGACCGCGGCGGAGATCAGGCTGGCGGCGTTGAAGAAGTCCAGCGCCAGGCCTGCAGGCGTCAGCAGCTCCTGGCTCAGGCTGTAGGCCTGGCAGAGCAGGGCGATGAGGCCCAGCAGGAGGAGCAGCGGTTTTTGCGGCGGGGTGCGGCGGGCCAGGCTTGCGCCCTGGTAGACGGTTGTGCCGATATAAAGGACGGCGGCGATCAGGCTGGGCAGCAGAGGTTGCATAAGTCCTTGGAACAGTCCTTCGACGGGGGACCCGAAAGGTGGTGAGTTTGGCACAGATCGCCCGCGCCTAGAAAGCCGCTGAGAACAGTTCGCTTCTGGCCTGCGAAGCGCTCCGTCACATCGGGATCATCGGCGGTGTTGGCGCTGGCCGCACTTCGCTATAATCGGCGGCTTGCTGACAAGCCAAACCCAGGCCCGACCGGGCTGATTAGGAACGCGCATGTTCGAAAACCTTACAGATCGCCTCTCGCAAACGCTGCGCCACGTCACTGGCAAGGCCAAGCTGACCGAGGACAACATCAAGGACACGCTCCGCGAAGTGCGGATGGCCCTGCTGGAGGCCGACGTGGCCCTGCCGGTGGTCAAGGACTTCGTCGCCAAGATCAAGGATCGCGCGGTCGGCACCGAAGTTTCCAAGAGCCTGACCCCGGGCCAGGCCTTCGTGAAGATCGTCCAGGCCGAACTGGTCGAGCTGATGGGCGCGGCCAACGAGGACCTCGACCTCAACGCCGCTCCGCCGGCGGTCATCCTGATGGCCGGCCTGCAGGGCGCGGGCAAGACCACTACCGCCGGCAAGCTGGCGCGCTTCCTCAAGGAGCGCAAGAAGAAGTCGGTACTGGTGGTGTCCGCCGACGTCTACCGCCCGGCGGCGATCAAACAGCTGGAAACCCTGGCCAGCGACATCGGCGTGACCTTCTTCCCGTCCGATACCAGCCAGAAGCCGGTAGCGATCGCCGAAGCAGCGATCCGCGAAGCCAAGCTGAAGTTCATCGACGTGGTCATCGTCGACACCGCCGGCCGTCTGCACATCGACGCCGACATGATGGACGAGATCAAGCAGGTCCATGCGGCGATCAAGCCGGTTGAAACCCTGTTCGTGGTCGACGCCATGACCGGCCAGGACGCCGCCAACACCGCCAAGGCCTTCAATGATGCGCTGCCGCTGACCGGCGTGGTGCTGACCAAGGTCGACGGTGACGCCCGTGGCGGTGCCGCGCTGTCCGTGCGCGCCATCACCGGCAAGCCGATCAAGTTCCTCGGCATGGGCGAGAAGAGCGAAGCGCTCGATCCGTTCCACCCCGACCGCGTGGCCTCGCGCATCCTCGGCATGGGCGACGTGCTCAGCCTGATCGAGCAGGCCGAGCAGAGCATGGACCGCGAGAAGGCCGAGAAGCTCGCGAAGAAGATCAAGAAGGGCAAGGGCTTCGACCTGGAAGACTTCCGCGATCAGCTGCAGCAGATGAAGAACATGGGCGGCCTGGGCAGCCTGATGGACAAGCTGCCGATGCTCGGCGGCGTCAACCTGTCGCAGATGGGCAACGCGCAGAACGCGGCGGAGAAGCAGTTCAAGCAGATGGAGGCGATCATCAACTCCATGACACCCGCCGAGCGCCGTGATCCGGAAGTGATCAGCGGCTCGCGCAAGCGCCGCATCGCCATGGGTTCGGGTACCCAGGTGCAGGACGTTGGTCGCCTCATCAAGCAGCACAAGCAGATGCAGAAGATGATGAAGAAGGTCACCGCCAAGGGCGGCATGGCCAAGATGATGCGCGGCATGGGGAGCATGTTCCCCGGCGGCATGCCCAAGATGTAAGCCCAGACGGCTCGCCGCCCGGCGGGCCGGACGCGCTGCGGCTTGCGGCGCGGGGTTTTAGCTCATAGAATATGCGGCCTTTCGGGCTATGTGCCCGAGGGCTGCATTTCTTTTTTGCAAGCAAACCATAGGAACAACGTACGCATGGTAACCATTCGTCTGGCTCGTGGCGGCTCCAAGAAGCGCCCGTTCTATCACCTGACCGTGACCAACAGCCGCAACGCTCGTGACGGCCGTTTCGTCGAGCGCGTCGGCTTCTTCAACCCTGTCGCCACTGGTGCTGAGCTCAAGCTCTCGGTCAACCAGGAGCGTCTGAACTACTGGCTGAGCCAAGGCGCTCAACCGTCTGAGCGTGTTGCTCAGCTGATCAAGGAAGCCGCCAAGGCTGCCTGAGATCGATGAACACGAATCCTGCTCCCGCCGAGGAGATGGTAGTTCTCGGCAAGATCGTATCGGTGCACGGTATTCGTGGTGAGGTGAAGGTGTATTCCTTTACCGATCCGTTGGACAACCTGCTGGACTACCGTCGCTGGACGCTCAAGCGTGGCAACGAGGTTCGACAGGCTGAACTGGTCCAAGGTCGCGTGCAGGGCAATGTCCTGGTCGCGAAGCTGAAGGGACTGGATGATCGCGAGATCGCCCGCACCTTCGCCGAATTCGAAATCCTGGTTCCGCGCAGCGAGCTGCCGGTGCTGGACGATGGCGAGTTCTACTGGAGCCAGTTGGAAGGTCTCAAGGTGATTGACCAGAACGGGCAACTGTTCGGGATTCTCGACCACTTGCTGGAGACCGGCGCCAACGATGTGATGGTAGTCAAGCCCTGCGCAGGCAGCCTGGACGACCGCGAACGCCTGCTTCCGTATACGGATCAGTGCGTACAGGCGGTGGACCTGGAAGCCGGTGAGATTCGGGTGGACTGGGACGCGGACTTCTAACCCATGTGGATGAGAGCCCTCAGCCGATGTGGATAGGAGTAATCAGCATCTTTCCGGAGATGTTTCGCGCCATCAGCGACTATGGCATCACGAGTCGCGCGGTCAAGCAGGAGCTGATTCAGCTTCAGTGCTTCAACCCGCGAAGCAACACCGAGGACCGTCACCAGACGGTGGACGACCGGCCTTTCGGTGGTGGTCCCGGCATGGTGATGAAAATCAAGCCGCTCGAAGGCGCACTGGGCGATGCCCGGCAAGCCGCAGGCGGACCGGTGAAGGTGATCTACCTCTCGCCGCAAGGTCGCAAGCTGACGCAGGCGGCCGTGAAAGAACTGGCGAACGAGGAACGTCTGATCCTGATCGCCGGGCGTTACGAAGGCATCGACGAGCGCTTCATTGAAGAGCATGTCGATGAGGAATGGTCAGTCGGCGATTATGTCCTGTCCGGGGGTGAGCTTCCGGCCATGGTGCTGATTGACGCGGTCACGCGATTGTTGCCCGGTGCATTGGGCCACGTGGACTCCGCCGAGGAGGACTCCTTCACGGATGGCCTGCTCGACTGTCCGCACTACACCCGACCCGAGGTGTACGCAGACAAACGTGTTCCGGAGGTGCTGCTCAGCGGCAACCACGAACACATCCGGCGCTGGCGTTTACAGCAGTCCTTAGGCAGGACCTGGGAACGACGTGCCGATCTTCTGGATTGCCGCTCGCTTTCTGGAGAAGAGAAAAAGCTGCTGGAGGAATACATCCGCCAGCGGAACGATAGTTAACGTATCGATGGCGAGCGCCGAGCGCTTGTCTTAGGAGCACGAAATGACCAACAAGATCATTCAGCAGATCGAAGCTGAACAGATGAGCAAAGAGATTCCGGCGTTCGCCCCCGGCGACACCGTAATCGTCCAGGTTAAAGTGAAGGAAGGCGACCGTCAGCGTCTGCAGGCCTTCGAAGGCGTTGTCATCGGCAAGCGTAACCGCGGCCTGAACAGTGCTTTCACCGTTCGCAAGATCTCCAACGGCGTTGGCGTAGAGCGTACCTTCCAGACCTACAGCCCGCTGGTTGACAGCATCTCCGTCAAGCGTCGCGGCGACGTGCGCAAGGCCAAGCTGTACTACCTCCGCGAACTGTCCGGCAAGGCAGCACGCATCAAGGAAAAACTGGCCTAATTCGCCGGTTGTTCCCGAAAAAAGCAGCCCACGGGCTGCTTTTTTCTTGCCTGTAGTTTTTCGCCGTTCAATCCGGCGTCCGATCTGCCCCCGGCAGCGCATTAGAAGTACAAGACCCCGCAGCACCGGCAGCCACCCTCATTGCATCAGGTAGCAGTGGCATGAGCCCCAGAGAGCAAGAAATCCTCCGTCGTACCGAGTTATCCGAAACCCGCGTGACCAAGGCGGTTTTCCCGCCCACCACCAACCACCACAACACCCTGTTCGGCGGTACCGCGCTGGCCTGGATGGATGAGGTCTCGTTCATCGCCGCGACCCGCTTCTGCCGCCTGCCGCTGGTGACCGTGTCGACCGATCGCATCGACTTCAAGCACCCGATCGCCGCCGGTTCCATCGTCGAATTGATCGGCCGGGTGGTGAAGGTCGGCAATACCAGCCTCAAGGTCGAGGTCGAGGTCTTCGTCGAGAGCATGTCCGCCGATGGCCGCGAGAAGGCTATCCACGGGCTGTTCAGCTTCGTCGCCATCGACGATGAGAAGCGCCCGGTGCCGGTCCTGTCCGGCTTCGAGGCCTGAAATGAAAGAAGGCGCCCACGGGCGCCTTCTTGCTTCATGCCTGTCCGCTTTCTGTCGAAGCGAGCTTGCGCGCGAAGCTTTTCACCGGCCAATTCGGCGCTGGGTTGTTCGCGAGCAGGCTCGCTCCTACAAGGAGAACGCGTCAGTGGCGCAGGCTGATCTTCAGCGAGGCCTGGGACAGGTCGATGTTCTGCAGGCTCAGGCTGCCCATGCTCTGGGTCTTCGGCGCACCGGCGACGCGGATGTTGTCGAAGCGCACCTCGCCGATGGAGCTGGGCAGGCGCACGTTGATCGAGCCATCGGCATTCAGGCTGGAGGAGGCGTGCAGCGTGTCGTACTGGACATCGTGCAGAGAGGTTTCGGCGTCGAGGCTGTCCACGACTGGCATTACCAGGCGCGACAGTTGCTTGATGGCGCCAACGCCATCGCCGCTTTCGGCGCTGACCAGCAGGCTCTGCAGGGTGTCATCGAAACCCTGGGCACTGACGTCGCTCATCTCGCGGTCGCTCAGTGGCTTCAAGCCCTTGGGCGCCTCATGGCGGGTGATGCTCGTCGATGCCTGGCGCTGCACATCGGCGCTGGCCAGCTGGAATGGGCTGAGCAGCGCGGCGACCAGGGTCGCGGCCAAGCGCAGGTTGTTCTGCTTCTTCAGCGCACGGCCGAGCTGGCGTTCGCTGATCCAGCCCTGCTGGATCAGGGTTTCGCCCAGGCGCAGGCCGTTGGTGAGCTGGAGCTGGATGGCCTTGTCCAGCTGTTGGGAGGTAATCAGGCCCTTGCTGACAAGGATCTGGCCGAGACGAGAGTTCTGTTGACTGGGCATGGCGTGGGCTTCGTGGGGCGCAATGATGGCGTGGTGCAATCATTGTCTGTCAGACATATTCTGTCACCAACCGTAAGATAGGGTGACGTAGCCAGTCGTCAGGTTCTTGCGACTTGTGCCGTTTCATTCCTACTCGACGACCCTTCAGCTACTTCCTCGATCAGCGAAATCACCGTCCACCCCGTGTCGGGCGTCAGCGGACGCTCGGGGCTGGCAATGTGCAGGCGGCCATTCGGGTCCTTGGCGAACAGCAGAAGCGCACGGCCTTCGTGCAGCGCCTGATAGTCCTCCCAGCCAAAGTTCTCGCTCAGTAGCGTCGAGCGGATTTCCGCGCCGCGAGCGATAAGGCCTGCCATCTGTGGATAAGTGATCGTCGATTGCCCCAGCGGTCGGCCGCGATGGCGGTCGCTGACCCGATGCTTCTCGCTGCGCCTGCTGTCCTGGCTGCTGGGCAGGATGAAGCGCTGGCGCGGGTTGAACTCGTGGCGGAAGCTCATGCACATCAGCGCATTGAGTTCGGCATTGGGCGACAAGGCCAGCAGATGCCCCAGGCCGATCAGGTCCAGGTGCGCCTCGGCGTGCTGCGAGGCCGGGTTGCCGAAGTAGGTGGGCAGGTTGTCCATGCGCGCGGCGCGGGTGTTCTCCCAGCTCGAGTCGGTGAGCAGTACCTCCACGCCGGCGTTCTGCAGGCCGGTGCCGATGGCGCGGGCCACCGGGTTGGCGCCGATGATGAGGAAGCCGGTGGGCACCGGCTCGGCAACTTTCAGCAGACGGGCCAGCGGTCGTGCGGTGGCGCTTTGCAGGATCACCGTGCCGATGATCACCAGGAAGGTCAGTGGCACCAGCACGCCGGCCTGGGCATGGCCGGCTTCCTGCAGGCGGATGGCGAAGATCGCCGAGACCGCCGCGGCGACGATTCCCCTTGGTGCAATCCAACTCAGCAGCGCCCGTTCCCGCCAGTTCAGTGTTGACCCGGCCGTGGCGATCAGCACGTTCAGCGGCCGTGCGACGAACTGGATCAGCACCAGCACCAGCAGCGCGATCGGCCCGAGGCCGAGCAGGGCGGGCAGGTCCAGCCGCGCGGCAAGCAGCACGAACAGGCCGGAAATCAGCAGGACACTGAGGTTCTCCTTGAAGTGCAGGATGTGCCGCACGTCGACGCCCTGCATGTTGGCCATGCGCAGGCCCATCACGGTGACGGCGAGCAATCCTGACTCGGACATCACGGTGTTGGACAGGACGAACACGCCAAGGACGACCGACAGCGATGCCAGGTTGTGCAGGTAGTCCGGCAGCCAGTGGCGACGCAGCGCTACGCCCAGCGCCTGGCCGCCGAGCAGGCCGAAGAGAATGCCGCAACCGATCACGCTGATGAAGGTCAGCAGGCTGTCCGTCCACCCGGAGCCTGCGTCGCTCGCGGCGATGAAGGTGTAGACCACCACGGCGAGGATGGCGCCGATGGGGTCGATGACGATGCCCTCCCAGCGCAGGATGTTGGCGATGGTGGCGTTGGGGCGGACCACACGCAGCATCGGCACGATCACGGTGGGGCCGGTCACCAGGGTGAGCGTGCCGAACAGCAGCGCCATCTCCCAGGTGAAGTCCAGCAGGTAGTGAGTGGCCAGGGCAATCACGCCCCAGGTGACCAGGGCGCCGATGGTCACCATGCGGCGTACCACGGTGCCGATTTCCTTCCACTCGTCCAGGTGCAGGGTCAGGCTGCCCTCGAACAGCACCAGGGCTACCGCGAGGGAGACCACAGGGAACAACAGCGGGCCGAACAACGCTTCGGGCGACAGCACGTGCAGGATCGGGCCAACCAGGATGCCGCTCAACAGCAGGAAGAGAATCGCCGGCAGACGCAGGCGCCAGGCCAGCCATTGGCTGAGGAGGGCGGCGATGCCGATACCGGCGAAGGCGTAATAGGTGCTGTGTTCGTCCATGGACCGTCCGAGGCTGTGCAGCAGTGGTGAGGGGGATGGTGTCTATGAAAGACTACCGGCGCCGCTTTTTCCTTTGTACTGGCTTGAAATGACTCCGATTGCTCATCCCCTGATCGACCGCTTTCTCGATGCCCTCTGGCTGGAGAAGGGGCTCTCCGACAACACCCGCAGTGCGTATGGGAGCGATCTCGCCCTGTTCAACGGCTGGCTGGACCAGCGCGGCGTGGTGCTGGAGGCGGCTGGTCGCGACGTGATCCTCGATCATCTGGCCTGGCGCCTGGGCGAGGGCTACAAGGCGCGCTCCACGGCACGCTTCCTGTCGGGCCTGCGTGGCTTCTACCGCTACTACCTGCGCGAGGGCCTGATCGCCGAAGACCCGACGCTGCTGGTGGACCTGCCGCAACTGGGCAAGCCGCTGCCCAAATCGCTGTCGGAGGCGGATGTGGAGGCATTGCTGGCGGCGCCGGAGACCGATGATCCGCTCGGGCTGCGTGATCGCACCATGCTCGAGGTGCTGTATGCCTGCGGCCTGCGGGTCAGTGAGCTGGTTGGCCTGACCCTGGAGCAGGTGAACTTGCGCCAGGGGGTGGTGCGTGTGCTCGGCAAAGGCAGCAAGGAGCGCCTGGTGCCGCTGGGTGAAGAGGCGATCCGCTGGATTGAGCGCTATGTCCGCGAGGCCCGCGGTGATCTGCTGGCCGGACGGCCCAGCGACGTGCTGTTCCCCAGCCTGCGTGGCGAGCAGATGACCCGGCAGACCTTCTGGCACCGTATCAAGCTGCACGCGAGGGTGGCCGGCATCGGCAAGAGCCTGTCGCCGCACACCTTGCGCCACGCGTTTGCCACCCATCTGCTCAATCACGGCGCTGACCTGCGCGTGGTACAGATGCTGCTGGGGCATAGCGATCTGTCGACCACGCAGATCTACACGCACATTGCCCGTGCACGTCTGCAGGACCTGCACGCCCAGCATCACCCCCGTGGATGAGCTTCTCCAGCGCTGCTAGACATCCTTCGAACTGTGCGGCCTCACGCCAGTGTCCAGGGTGATCTTGTAGGAGCGAGCTTGCTCGCGAACAGCCGGAAGCGGTACGGGCCAGTAAGGTTCGCGAGCAAGCTCGCTCCTACAGAAAAGCCACGGAAGCCGATAAGACCGCCGAAGCTTCCCGCTACAGCCTTTGGCTCGGTCTTGCCGGCCCGGTGTGATAGTCTTCGCCGACTGACATCAGGAGTTTTCCATGCGTTTGTCTCGACTTCTGGCTGGTATGGCTATCGGCCTCGCCAGCACCCTCGCCCTGGCCGCCGAACCGGACCAGGCGATCCGCACCACCCTGCAATCCCTGCAGCCTGACCTGCCCATCGAGAATATCTCCAAGGGTCCCCTGGATGGCATCTACCAGGTGCAACTCAAGGGCGGCCGTATTCTTTACGCCAGCGCCGACGGCCAGTTCGTCGTCCAGGGCAATATCTACCAGGTGAAGGACGGCAAGCCGACCAACCTGACCGAGAAGGCCGAGAGCGCCGGCGTGGCCAAGACCATCAACGCCATCGCCGCCAAGGACATGGTCGTGTTCCCGGCCAAGGGCGAGACCAAGGCGCACATCACCGTCTTCACCGACACCACCTGCCCGTACTGCCAGAAGCTGCACGCCGAAGTGCCGGAACTGCAGAAGCGCGGTATCGAGGTGCGCTACCTGGCCTTCCCGCGCCAGGGGCCGAACTCGCCAGGCGATGCGCAGCTGCAGGCCGTGTGGTGTTCGAAGGACCGCCAGTCGGCCATGAGCGACATGTTCCACGAGAAGGAAGTGAAGGCCGCCAAGTGCGATAACCCGGTGGATGCGCAGTTCGCCCTGGGCCAGATGGTCGGTGTGCAGGGCACCCCGGCGATCATCCTCGCTGATGGCACCATGCTGCCGGGCTACCAGCCGGCTGGCCAGATCGCCAAGCTGGCGCTGGAAGCCAAGTAAGCCGCGGCTTGCGCTCTGATTGACTAATGCGGAACCGCTTCGTAATGTTCGGTTCCTTTTGACTAGGGAACAGGCGCCTCGCCTGTTCTGACTTGGTGCCTGCTGCCGTGCCCGCCTCGTTGCGGGCATCGGCGTCTCAGGTACCCCGATGCTGTAATCATGGGGAGTTTCAGCGTGAAACCGGTGAAAGTGGGAATCTGTGGGTTGGGGACCGTCGGTGGCGGTACCTTCAATGTACTCAAACGCAACGCCGAGGAGATTGCCCGCCGTGCCGGGCGTGGTATCGAGGTTGCGCAGATTGCCGCCCGTCGCCCCAATCCGAAGTGTGAAACCGGCAGTACCCCCATTACCGCCGATATCTTCGACGTGGCAAACAACCCGGAAATCGACGTCGTCATCGAGCTGATCGGTGGCTACACCCTGGCCCATGAACTGGTGCTCAAGGCCATCGAGAACGGCAAGCACGTGGTCACCGCCAACAAGGCGCTGATCGCCGTGCACGGCAACGAGATCTTTGCCAAGGCCCGCGAGAAGGGCGTCATCGTTGCCTTCGAAGCCGCCGTGGCCGGTGGCATCCCGGTGATCAAGGCGATCCGCGAGGGCCTGGCCGCCAACCGCATCAACTGGCTGGCCGGCATCATCAACGGCACCGGCAACTTCATCCTCACCGAGATGCGCGAGAAAGGCCGTGCCTTCGCCGACGTGCTGAAGGAAGCCCAGGCGCTGGGTTATGCCGAAGCCGATCCGACCTTCGACGTCGAAGGCATCGACGCCGCGCACAAGCTGACCATCCTGGCGTCCATCGCCTTCGGCATCCCGCTGCAGTTCGACAAGGCCTACACCGAAGGCATCACCCAACTGACCACCGCCGACGTGAACTACGCCGAGGCGCTGGGCTACCGCATCAAGCACCTGGGCGTCGCCCGCCGTACCGACAAGGGTATCGAGCTGCGCGTACACCCGACCCTGATCCCGGCCGACCGCCTGATCGCCAATGTGAATGGCGTGATGAACGCGGTCATGGTCAACGGCGATGCCGCCGGTTCGACGCTGTTCTACGGCGCCGGCGCTGGCATGGAGCCCACCGCTTCCTCGGTGGTCGCCGACCTGGTGGACGTGGTTCGCGCCATGACCGCCGACCCGGAGAACCGCGTGCCGCACCTGGCCTTCCAGCCGGACTCGCTCTCCGACCACCCGATCCTGCCGATCGACGCCTGCGAAAGCGCCTACTACCTGCGCATCCAGGCCAAGGACCATCCGGGCGTACTGGCCCAGGTGGCGACCATCCTCTCCGAGCGCGGCATCAACATCGAATCGATCATGCAGATGGAAGTCGAAGAGCATGACGGTCTGGTGCCGATGATCCTGGTTACCCACCGCGTGCTCGAGTCCCGCATCATCGAAGCCATCGCCGCGCTGGAAGCGCTGGATGACGTCGTCGGCAATGTCGTACGCATCCGCGTCGAACAACTGAACTGAATCGACTGCGGCGGCGCCTGCGCGCCGCCGCCAACCCGAAGGTTTCACAACATGCGTTACATCAGTACCCGCGGCCAGGCGCCTGCGCTGAACTTCGAAGACGTGCTGCTGGCTGGCCTGGCCAGCGACGGCGGCCTCTACGTGCCGGAAAACCTGCCGCGCTTCACCGTCGAGGAGATTGCCTCCTGGGCCGGCCTGCCTTACCACGAGCTGGCTTTCCGCGTGATGCGCCCGTTCGTTGCCGGCAGCATTTCCGATGCCGACTTCAAGAAGATCCTCGAGGAGACCTACGGCGTCTTCGCCCACAACGCCGTGGCGCCGCTGCGCCAGCTCAACGGCAACGAGTGGGTGCTGGAGCTGTTCCACGGCCCGACCCTGGCCTTCAAGGACTTCGCCCTGCAACTGCTCGGCCGCCTGCTCGACCACGTGCTGACCAAGCGCGGCGAGCGCGTGGTGATCATGGGCGCCACCTCCGGCGACACCGGCTCGGCCGCCATCGAGGGCTGCAAGGCCTGCGAGAACGTCGATATCTTCATCATGCACCCGCACAACCGTGTGTCCGAGGTGCAGCGCCGGCAGATGACCACCATCCTCGGCGAGAACATCCACAACATCGCCATCGAAGGCAACTTCGACGACTGCCAGGAAATGGTCAAGGCCAGCTTCGCCGACCAGGGCTTCCTGAAAGGCACTCGCCTGGTGGCGGTGAACTCGATCAACTGGGCGCGGATCATGGCCCAGATCGTCTACTACTTCCACGCCGCCCTGCAGCTCGGTGCGCCGGCACGTTCCGTGGCCTTCTCGGTGCCCACCGGCAACTTCGGCGACATCTTCGCCGGCTACCTGGCGCGCAACATGGGCCTGCCGGTCAGCCAACTGATCGTCGCGACCAACCGCAACGACATCCTGCACCGCTTCATGTCCGGCAACCGCTACGACAAGGACACCCTGCACGCGTCGCTGTCGCCGTCCATGGACATCATGGTCTCGTCCAACTTCGAGCGCCTGCTGTTCGACCTGCACGGCCGCAACGGCAAGGCTGTCGCCGAGCTGATGGACAACTTCAAGGCCACCGGCAAGCTGGCCGTCGAGGATGACCGCTGGACCGAAGCCCGCCGCCTGTTCGATTCGCTGGCGGTGAGCGACGAGGAAACCTGCGAGACCATCGCCCAGGTCTACGCCGAGTCCGGCGAGTTGCTGGACCCGCACACCGCCATCGGCGTGCGCGCCGCTCGCGAGTGCCGCCGCAGCCTGGCGGTGCCCATGGTCACCCTGGGCACCGCGCATCCGGTCAAGTTCCCGGAAGCGGTGGAGAAGGCCGGCATCGAGGCCGTCCCGGCGCTGCCGGCGCACCTGACCGACCTGTTCCAGCGCGAAGAGCGTTGCACCGTTCTGCCGAACGAGCTGGCCAAGGTTCAGGCCTTCGTCAGCGCCCACGGCAACCGTGGCAAGCCGCTCTAAAACGCGGCTCGTTGTCCGGAAAAGCCCGCCAATCGGCGGGCTTTTTCATGCCCGCATGAACGGGCTGCGAAACATGCCGTCATGACCAACGGTACTGAAACTCGCGAACTTTATCGCCGAACGTGCGGTCTTCTTCCTGTGTTTTTTCATTTCGCAACAAGGAGATACGACATGGACCGGCTAAGCGCCCTGCTGACCGAGACCTTCGCTCCCTACGCTCCCTCCCTGGGCCCGGCACGCCCCGACGGCGGCCGAATTCTGACCCTCACCAACGACGAAGGAGACGTGGTACTGCGGCGAGTCATCGAGGGCCAGCACCTGGCCGACCATGACCAGAGTGCAGAAGCGGTGCAGACCATCCGCCGCGACCTGCTGATCTCCGAGGGCCGGATGGAGGACGACGTGGTCTCCCAATTGCGCCAGCGCGCACAGGTGCTGAGCTACGGCACCTGATCGCCAGTCAACGAAAACGCCGCCCAGTGGGCGGCGTTTTCGTTTCTGCAGCTCGGCTCGTCCAGGTTAGTGAGGCGAGGGTGGCTGAATCGGCAGGGGAGTGGCAGGAGCGAGCTTGCTCGCGAATGGATTCCCCTTCGGCGCCGTCGTTGGGGGTGATTCGCGAGCAAACTCGCTCCGACAGGCTCCATTCAGGCCGCCATAAAAAACGGCCCCGAAGGGCCGTTTTCCTGGCAGCGCGAGGATCAGCCGCCGAGGTACGCGTCGCGCACCTTGGGGTTCACCAGCAGGTTGGCGCCGGTGTCCTGCATGACGATGCGACCATTCTCCAGCACGTAGCCGCGGTCAGCGAGCTTGAGCGCCTGGTTGGCGTTCTGCTCGACGAGGAAGACGGTGACACCTTCCTGGCGCAGCTGTTCGACGATGTCGAAGATCTGCTGGATGATGATCGGCGCCAGGCCCAGGGACGGCTCGTCGAGCAGCAGCAGCTTGGGCTTGCTCATCAGCGCACGGCCGATGGCGAGCATCTGCTGTTCGCCGCCGGACATGGTGCCGCCGCGCTGGTTGAAGCGTTCCTTCAGGCGCGGGAACAGGGCCAGGACCTTGTCCATCTGCTCCTGGTAGTCACCCTTGCTGGTAAAGAAACCGCCCATGACGAGGTTCTCTTCCACGGTCAGGCGGGCGAACACGCGGCGGCCTTCCGGCACGACGGCGATGCTCTTGCGCATGATCACGGAGGATTCCTTGCCGACCAGCTCCTCGCCCATGTAGGTGATGCTGCCCGAGGAGGCGCGCGGCGAACCGCACAGGGTCATCAGCAGGGTCGACTTGCCGGCGCCGTTGGCACCGATCAGGGTGACGATCTCGCCCTGCTGGACTTCCATGCTGACGTCGTGCAGCGCCTGGATCTTGCCGTAGAAGGTGGAAACCTTGTCGAACTTCAGCATGACTCAGGACTCCCCCAGATAGGCTTTGATCACATCCGGGTTGCCGCGGATTTCCTCCGGGGTGCCGTCCGCCAGGGGAGTGCCCTGGTTGATCACGTAGATATGGTCGGAAATGCTCATCACCAGCTTCATGTCGTGCTCGATGAGCAGGACGGTGACGCCGTGCTCGGAGCGCAACATGGCGATCAGCGCCTTGAGGTCCTCGGTTTCCCGCGGGTTCAGGCCGGCCGCCGGTTCGTCCAGCATCAACAGCTGCGGTCGGGTCATCATGCAGCGGGCGATCTCCAGGCGGCGCTGCTGGCCGTAGGCGAGGGTGCCCGCCGGGCGGTTGGCGATGTCCTTGAGATTGACGATTTCCAGCCAGTGCGAGGCGTAGTCCAGGGCCTCGGCTTCCGCGCGACGGAAGGCCGGGGTCTTGAGCAGGCCGGCGAGGAAGTTGGTATTGATGTGCCGGTGTTGCGCCACCAGCAGGTTCTCTACCGCGGTCATTTCCTTGAACAGGCGTACGTTCTGGAAGGTCCGCACCACGCCCTTGTGGGCGATCTTGTGGCCCGGCAGGCCCTGGATGGGCTCGCCGCGCAGCAGGATCTCGCCACCGGTGGGGGCGTAGAAGCCGGTCAGGCAGTTGAACACGGTGGTCTTGCCGGCGCCGTTGGGGCCGATCATCGAGATCACCTGTTTTTCCTGGACCTTCAGGGCCACGTTGTTGACGGCCAGCAGCCCGCCGAAGCGCATGGTGAGGCCGGATACTTCAAGAATCGGTCGGCTCATTTGCGCAACTCCAGGTGCGGGCGCTGCATGGGCAGAAGCCCCTGCGGACGCCAGATCATCATCAGCACCATGAGGGCGCCGAACATCAGCATGCGGTACTCGCTGAACTCACGCATCAGTTCGGGCAGCAGGATCATCACTACGGCGGCCAGGATGACGCCGAGCTGGGAACCCATGCCACCCAGCACCACGATGGCGAGGATGATGGCCGATTCGATAAAGGTGAACGACTCCGGGGTGACCAGGCCCTGGCGCGCGGCGAAGAAGCTGCCGGCAAAACCGGCGAAGCAGGCGCCGAGGGTGAAGGCGGAGAGCTTGATCAGCGTCGGGTTGAGGCCCAGCGCACGGCAAGCGATCTCGTCTTCGCGCAGGGCTTCCCAGGCGCGCCCCAGGGGCATGCGCAGCAGGCGGTTGATGACGAACAGCACCAGCAGCACCAGCAGCAACGCGACCAGGTAGAGGAACACGACCTTGTAGTTCGAGTTGTAGGCGATGCCGAAGAACTCGTGGAAGGTCTGCATGCCCTCGGGGGCGCGGCGCTCGAAGGTCAGGCCGAACAGGGTCGGCTTGTCGATGTTGCTGATGCCGTTGGGGCCGCCGGTCAACTCGGTCATGTTGCGCAGCAGGATGCGGATGATCTCGCCGAAGCCCAGGGTCACGATCGCCAGGTAGTCCCCGCGCAATCTCAACACCGGGAAGCCGAGGATGAAGCCGAAGAACGCAGCCATCAGGCCGGCAATCGGCAGGCACACCCAGAAGCCCAGGCCGTAGTAGTGCGACAGCAGCGCGTAGCTGTAGGCGCCCACGGCATAGAAGCCGACGTAGCCGAGGTCGAGCAGGCCAGCCAGGCCCACCACGATGTTCAGGCCCAGGCCCAGCAGCACGTAGATCAGGATCAGGGTGGCGATGTCCACCGCGCCGCGCGAGCCGAAGAACGGCCAGGCGAGGGCGACGACGATCAGGCCCATGATGATCTTGCGTTGCACGGAGGCGTGGGTCAGGCGTTCGGCCAGACGGGTATGCGGATGCGACAGGGCTTGCTTGACGCTGCCGCCGAAGGCGAAGCGGTCACGCACCAGCTGCCAGACGAACATCAGCACGGCACAGGCGGCGATGGTCCACAACCGGGTGGGGCTGACGTTCTCCAGTTGCAGGCCGATGCCGATCACGCTGAGCTTCAGGCCCAGCACCGGGTAGGCCACGGCCATCACCAGCAGGGCGCTGAAGAAGGCGGTCTTGAGTTTCCGAGTCATACCTTTTCCACCTCCGGGCGACCGAGCAGGCCAGTGGGGCGGAAGAGCAGCACGAGCACCAGCAGGGTGAAGGCCACCACGTCCTTGTACTGGTCACCGAACACGTCGGCGCCAAAGGCTTCGGCCACGCCCAGCACCAGGCCGCCGAGCATGGCGCCCGGGATGCTGCCGATGCCGCCCAGCACCGCGGCAGTGAATGCCTTGATGCCGGCGAGGAAGCCGATGTGCGGGTTGATCACGCCGTATTGCAGGCCCAGCAGCACCGCGGCCACGGCGGCCAGGGTGGCGCCGATGACGAAGGTCAGGGCGATGATGTTGTTGGTGTTGATGCCCAGCAGGTTGGCCATCTTCAGGTCCTCGGCGCAGGCGCGGCAGGCGCGGCCCAGGCGGGAGCGGGAGATGAACATGGACAGGCCGTACATGGTCAGCAGGGTGACGATGAAGATCAGCACCTGCATGTACGAGATGGTCACGCCGGTCATTTCGTCGGCGCCGATCACGAAGTTGCCCGGCAGCAGGTTGGGGATTGCCTTGTCCTTGGAGTCCTGGGCGAGTAGCACTTCGTTCTGCAGGAAGATCGACATGCCGATCGCGGAGATCAGCGGAATCAGCCGGTTGCTTCCGCGCAGGGGCCGATAGGCGATCCGCTCGATGCTGTAGCCGTAAGCGCTGGTGACGATGATCGCCGCGGCGAAGGTGCAGATGATGACGACAGGAAGACTCACGATTCCCATCATCGCCAGCCCCGTGATCACGATGAAGGCCACGTACGAGCCAATCATGTACACCTCGCCATGGGCGAAGTTGATCATGCCGATGATGCCGTAGACCATGGTGTAGCCAATGGCGATCAGGGCATAGGTGCTGCCGACGGTGAGGCCGTTGATCAGCTGTTGCAGGTAGTGATAGAGCTCAGGCATTACCTAACTCCTCGGGCGTCGCGTGAAGCGGCGCTTGTGGCGCGACGGACCCCCGGAATACTCGGATAAACAAAGCCCACTGCGTGGGCAGTGGGCTTTGTGTGGCGGCGGGTGGCTTACTTGGCTTCGGTCTTGGTGCCGTCCTTGTGCCACTGGTAGACCACGAAGTTGAAGTTCTTCAGGTCGCCCTTCTCGTCGAAGGCCAGGTCACCGGTCGGGGTCGCGAAGGTATTGGCGCGCAGAGCGGCGGCTACCTTGTCGGTGTCCTCGCTGCCGGCTTTCTTGATGCCTTCGGCGATGACCTGGACCGCGGCGTAGGCCGGGAACACGAACGGACCGCTCGGGTCTTCGTTCTTGGCCTTGAAGGCGTCAACCAGGGCCTGGTTCTTCGGATCCTGGTCGAAGGACTTCGGCAGGGTCACGTACAGGCCTTCGGAAGCCGGGCCGGCGATGGCGGAGATTTCCTTGTTACCCACGCCTTCCGGGCCCATGAAGCCGACTTTCAGGCCTTTCTCGGCAGCCTGGCGCAGGATCAGGCCCAGTTCCGGGTGGTAGCCGCCGTAGTAGACGAAGTCGACCTTGGCCTGCTTGAGCTTGGCGATCATCGCGGAGAAGTCCTTGTCGCCGGCGTTGATGCCTTCGAACAGGGCGACCTTGATGCCGGCGCCTTCCAGGGTCTTCTTCACGGCAGTGGCGATGCCTTCGCCGTACTGCTGCTTGTCGTGGATCACGGCCACGGTCTTGGGCTTGATGTGCTCGGCGATGAACTTGCCGGCGGTCGGGCCCTGCAGGCTGTCCAGACCGATGGTGCGGAAGATCAGCTTGTAGCCGCGGGAAGTGATGTCCGGGCTGGTGGAGGCGGCGGTGATCATCAGCACGCCTTCGTCTTCGTAGATGTCCGAAGCCGGTTGAGTGGAGCTGGAGCACAGGTGGCCAACGACGAACTTGACGCCATCGTTGACGATCTTGTTGGCAACGGCCACGGCTTGTTTCGGGTCGCAAGCGTCGTCGTAGACCACGCCTTCGAGTTGCTTGCCGTCGACGCCGCCGGCCTTGTTGATCTGCTCAATGGCCATTTTCGCGCCAATGAACTGCATCTCCCCATACTGGGCGACTGCGCCGGTCACCGGGCCGGCCAGAGCGATCTTGATGGTGTCGGCGGCCATGGAGAAGCTGGCAACGCCGGCCAGAGCCATGGCGGTGAACAGCTGGGAAAGACGCTGAGTACCCTTTTTCATAGTGCTCCACTCTTCTTGTGTTTTCGTTTTTGTAGTCCTGGTGGCCGAAGGGCTACCGGACCGGGATTGCCCCGGACAGGCCCACCGGCAACTGTACCGGTACAGTGTAGAGTGCCGCCGGACCGCTTGAAAAGCGGGGGGCGGACAGCCGATTGTGGGCATGTCGCAAGATTGAAACAAACGTACAGAAAAACGGCGCCTTCCGACTTATCCCCATGGGTTTTCCGTCACCATGGAAAACGCCGTCCGAACCTTGCCTGGCGCGGTCTCGGCGCTATCATGGCGCCGTTCGTTTACCAGGTGAGATCCATGACAGAAGAAGCTAGCACCCTCTATGCCAAGTTGCTTGGCGAAACCGCGAAGATTTCCTGGCAGGAACTCGCGCCCTTCTTTGCCCGCGGCAACCTGCTCAAGGTCGCGGGTTCTGCCGATCTGGTGGAGGTCGCGATGGGCGTGGCCGAGGACGACAGGGCGAAGGTATCGGCCTGGCTGGCCAGTGGTGAGCTGAGCAAGGTCGACGAAAAGCTGGCGCAGGATTTTCTCGACCGCGACCCGGAGCTCTGGGCGGTAGTGATCGCCCCCTGGGTGCTGGTACAAGAAAGAGTTCGAAAAGAGTCCGTGCACTGACACAGGGCGATTTCCAATTCGCAAAGGCCGGCTAGACTGTCGGGATTCCATAGAAGGAGATTCGCCATGTTCGAACCGGGCCATCTGCATCTCCAGTCCCTGCCGGGGCTGGGGCAGCAGGAGATCGACGCTCACATCAACTATGAAGTCCGCAAGGATGTGGAAAAAGGCACCATCGTTCACTTCGTCATGAAGGGCGAAATCGACGGCAATGCCTTCACCGAAGAATGGGACATGCCCAAGGAACAGGCCTTCAATTTCGCCAGCGATGCCACCCGCATCGCGCAGAAGCATGGCCTGCACCCGCGATTCGGCTCGATGGTGCGCAACCACAAGGAATACGACGCGATGTTCGAGGACATCCGTCAGAAGCTCGGCACCCAGCCCGGCGACCCGATCGACCTGGACAAGGTGATCCACGGCGACTCGTAACCCACGCACGCAATAAAAAGCCCGGCCTGTGTGCCGGGCTTTTTATTGCGTGCAGTTCAGTCCCGCCAGGCGCCGGCGGTTTACCGGTAGGAGCGAGCTTGCTCGCGAACGGATTCACCGGTGACTTGGTCGTGGGACGGTTCGCGAGCAAGAACCGGGCGTCCCACTCGCTTCTACCAGCGCTAGTGGCTCACCCAGCGCTGCCGCGCCCAGGCGCTGAGCGAATCCACACACAGCACCAGCAACAGCATGGCGAGGATCACGGTCGCCGCCTGGGCCTGCTGGAAGAGGCTGAGGCTGAAATACAGCATCTGCCCCAGCCCGCCCGCGCCGACGAAGCCAAGCACGCTGGCCATGCGGATGTTGTTCTCCCAGCGGTAGAGCATGTACGCCACCAGTTGCGGCCAGACGGCCGGCAGGGTGCCGTAGGCGAATGCAGCGACGCGTCCGCCACCGCCCAGGCGCACGGCCTCTGCCGGGGCGCTCGGGGTATTCTCCAGCGCCTCGGCGAACAGCCGACCGAGCACTCCGCCGGTGTGAAGGGCCAGGGCGAGCGTGCCAGCGTTCGGGCCCAGGCCGGCGGCCAGCACCATCAGCGCACCCCAGACCAGCTCCGGCACCGCGCGCAGGGCGTTGAGCAGCAGCCGCGAGAGACTCTGCGCAATGCGCCCGAAGCGCCCGGCCGCCGGCAGCGCCAGCAACATGCCCAGCAGCGCTGCGAGCAGGGTGCCGATGGCCGACATGGCCAGGGTCTCCAGGGCGCCGCGCCCGACTGCCGCGAGGTGCGTTGCGCTCAGGTCCGGCGAGAGGAAATCGCGCCCGTAATCGAGCATCTGGCCCAGGCCGCGCGCGTCGAACAGGCCGCCGCTGTCCATCTCCAGGTAGGCGAAGGACGCGCCGATGGCGAGCAGGATCAGCAGCAGCCAGCTCAGGCTGCGCAGCAGGCCGGTCATTCGAGCCTCCCGCGTAGGAAGCGGCTGAGCAGGTCGGCGCCCAGCACCAGCACCAGGAAGGTCAGCAGGATGCTCGCCACTTCGCCGCCGGCGAACATGCGCAGCGACAGGTCGATCTGCTGGCCGAGGCCGCCGGCGCCGACGAAGCCCATCACTACCGAGGCGCGGATCGCGCACTCCCAGCGGTAAACGGTGTAGGAAATCAGTTCCGCCGCCGCCGAGGGCAGCACGCCGTAGGCGAAGGCCTGCAACCGCGAGCCGCCGCCCAGCAGCACGGCGCGCGTCGGTCGCGGGTCCACCGATTCGAAGATTTCCGCGTAGACCTTGCCGAGCATGCCACCGTAGGTGATGGCGATGGCCAGCACGCCAGCGGTGGGGCCCAGGCCCACGGCGCGGACGAACAGCAGCGCCCAGACGATCTCCGGCACGCTGCGCAGTACGATCAGCAGGCCGCGCACCGGCCAGCGCAGCGCGCGCGCCCACCAGGCCGGCAGCCCGCCGCGGGGCAGGGCGGAGATCGACAGCGCGCGGGTTGCCAGCAAGGCGGCGGGGAAGGCGATCAACCAGGCCAGGGCCATGCCGGCGGTGGCGATGGCCAGGGTTTCCAGGGTGGCGCGGCCGAGCAGGGCGAGGAATTCCTCGTCATGGGCCGGCGGCCAGAAGCCTGCGAGGAAGTTCGCCATGGTCCGCGCGTTGTCGCCACTGAACAGGCCGGCGATATCCAGTTCGGACAGGCGCACTCCAGGCCACAGCAGGGCGAGGGCGAGCAGGGTGAGCAGCAGGCGCGGTAGCGCCGCCGGATCGCGGGGCGAAGTCTTCGACAGAGCAGGGTTCAGCATCGCGGGATCTGCACCACCACAGGCCTGCCTTCCGGCGAGGAAACGCCCTGCTGGCCGAGCTGCTCGTTGGCGTAGAGGGTGCGCAGGTCATCGGGGGTGACGTGCTGTGCTGCCTTGTCGAAGGCGATGCGACCGTCGCGTATTCCGACTATGCGCGGGAAGTGCTGCAGGGCGAGTTCGACCGCGTGGAGGCTGGCCAGCAGGGTCACGCCACGGTCCTGCGCTTCGCGGGTAAGCACGCCGAGGGTGTGGCCGGCGAGCACGGGGTCCATGGCCGAGACGGGTTCATCCGCCAGCAGCACTTCAGCCTGCTGGTACAGCGCACGGGCGATGCCGACGCGTTGCAGCTGGCCGCCGGAAAGCTTGTCGCAACGTTCGAAGAGCTTGTCGCCCAGGTCCAGGCGCTGCAATTCGCTGCGGGCGCCGGCGCTGTCGATGGGGTAGAGCAGGCTGGCCAGGCTCTTCCACAACGGCCACTGGCCGAGACGGCCAGCGAGCACGGCGGTGACCACGCGCTGGCGCGGTGGCAGCGGCGGGGCCTGGTGAATCAGCGCGATGCGGGCACGCAGGCGCTGGCGCGCGCCGGCACCCAGCGTCCAGGGTTGGGCGTCGAGCAGCTCGTAGCGCCCCGCCGAGGGTTGCAGGGCGGTAGCCAGGATGCGCAGCAGGGTGGTCTTGCCGGCGCCCGAAGGGCCGATGATCGCCACCCGTTCACCGGTATCGACACTGAGGTCGATACCGGCGAGCGAGCGCTGGCCATTGGCGTGGATGTGCTCCACGCCGGTCAGTTTCAGGGTCACTTCAGCAGGCCGGCGGCGCGCGCCGATTCCTCGATGCCCTTGTAGTTGTCAGGCTGGGTCTCGATGAAGCGGCTGGCCGCCTGCAGGTCGAGGATTTCCTTGTCGCGCGGCTTGCTCGGGTCGAGGGCGAGGAAGGCTTTCTTGATCTTCTCGGCCAGGGCCGGATCGAGGTTGCCGCGCACGGTCCAGTTGTAGTCGTAGTAGGTCGGCGTGGTGGCGAAGACCTTCACCTTGTTGGTGTCGACCTTGCCGCTGTCCACCAGCTTCTGCCAGACCGAAGCGTTGAGCACGCCGGCGTCGACCTTGCCGGCCTGGACCCAGGCAACGGTGGCGTCGTGGGCGCCGGAATAAGCGACGCGGGAGAAGAACTGCTCGGGAACCACGCCGTCCTTCTGCATGAAGTAGCGCGGCATCAGGCTGCCGGAGGTGGACGATACGGAGCCGAAGGCGAAGGTCTTGCCCTTGAGGTCCTGGATCGATTTCACGTTCGGGTCGGCGGTGATGAATTTGCTGGTGAACTGCTGGTCCTGCTCGCGCTGCACCAGCGGGATGGCGTTGCCGGTCTTCAGGCGCGCCTGGACGAAGGTGAAGCCGCCCAGCCAGGCCATGTCCAGGCGATCCGAAGCCAGGGCTTCGACCACGCCGGCGTAGTCGGACACCGGGATGAACTTCACCGGCATGCCCAGTTGCTCTTCAAGGTAGGCGCCCAGCGGCTTGAATTTGCGCAGCAGCTCGGTCGGGGCTTCGTCGGGGATGGCGGAGACCTTGAGTTCCTTCGGTGTATCGGCGTGGGCGAAAACAGCGGACAGGGACAGAGCGAAACCGGCGGCGAGCGCCAGGGTGCGTTTGAGCATGGGGAGAGTTCTCCGGGTCAATGGCGGAAAAAACTCCGGGAGTATAGTGGCGGCGCGACTGTTTGGCTGCCCTGCGGTTTCGTCGCGGCGCCTTCGGCCGGCAGTGACCGGCGCCTGTTAGAATGCCGATCCCCGTACTTTTCCCACCTCTGTACTGGAGATTGTCCATGTCGTCCGCCATTCCCTCCCTTGCCTTCGCCGGCCTCGGCCTGATGGGCGTGCCCATGTCGCGACGCCTGCTCGCTGCCGGCTATCCGTTGACCGTGTGGAATCGCTCCGCTGGCAAGCGTGAGCTGCTTGCTGCAGAGGGCGCCAGGGCCGTGGAAAGGCCTGCGGACCTGTGCGCGGATGCCGAGGTGGTGATGCTCTGCCTGGCCGATACTGCCGCCGTGCGCGAAGTAGTGTTCGGTGTCGGCGGCATCGTCGAAGGCGCTCGTGCAGGCCAGGTGCTGGTGGACTTCTCCAGCCTGGAACCGGCCGCCACCCGCGAGATGGCCGCCGAGCTGGAAGCGCGCACCGGCATGCGCTGGGTCGACGCGCCGGTCTCCGGCGGTACGCCGGGCGCCGAAGCCGGTACGCTGGCAATCATGGCGGGCGGGCGCGTCGAGGACATCGAGCGCGTGCGGCCGATCCTCGCCCATCTCGGCCAGCGCCTGACGCGCATGGGCGATGTCGGTGCCGGGCAGGTGACCAAGGTGTGCAACCAGATGATCGTCGCCTGTAATGCGCTGGTGATCGCCGAAGTGGTGGCGCTGGCGGAGAAGTCCGGCGTTGATGCCAGCCTGATCGCGCCCGCCCTGGCCGGCGGTTTCGCCGATTCCAAACCCTTGCAGATCCTGGCTCCGCAGATGGCGCAGAGCCAGTTCGAGCCGGTGAAGTGGCACGTGCGCACGCTGCTCAAGGACCTGGACACTGCCGTGAAGCTTTCCCGCGAGGAAGGCTCGGCCACGCCCATGAGCGGCCTCGCCGCGCAACTGATGCGCCTGCATGGCAGCCAGGGCAATCTTGAACGCGACCCGGCTACCCTGGTCGAGCAATACCGTCTTTCGAAGGAATTCCCCGCATGAAACTCTGCGCCAACCTGTCCCTGCTGTTTACCGAAGTCCCGCTGCTGCAGCGTATCGACGCCGCCGCCAAGGCCGGTTTCGAGGGCGTGGAGATCCAGTTCCCGTACGACGTCCCCGCGCAGGACCTGAAAGCCGCGCTGGACGACGCCGGCCTGCCGCTGATCCTCATCAACCTGCCGGCCGGCGACCTGATGCAGGGCGGCCCGGGCATTGCCGCTGTGCCGGAGCGCGCGGCGGAGTTCGAGGCGGCGCTGGCCAAGGCGCTGGACTACGCGCGCATCGTCAAGCCGCAGCACGTCAACGTGCTGGCCGGCCGGCTGGTCGAGGGGCAGGAGCGCGAGGTTGCTCTGCAGACCCTGGCCGAGCGCCTGCGCAGCACCTGCGATGCCTTCGCCGGCACGGGCACCGACGTGCTGATGGAAGCCATCAACTGCCATGACATGAAGGATTTCCTGCTCAATACCCCGGAGCACCTGCAGGACATGCTCGAGCGCGTGGCGCGGGAAAACCTGCGTGCGCAGCTGGACCTCTACCACATGGCGCGCATGGGCCTGGAGCTGGTGGATTGCATCTACGCGCTGATGGGCCAGATCGGCCACGTGCAGTTCGCCGACTACCCCGAGCGCGGCGAACCGGGCTCGGGCGAGATGGAGTTCGAAGTACCGCTGCAGGTGCTCGACGACGTCGGCTACGACGGCTGGCTGGGCGCGGAGTACCGCCCTACCGGTACCACCGCCGATTCCCTGCGCTGGCTGCCGCGCTGGCGTGCGGGGAAGTTCGATTTCTGATGGAACCTCGCAGTCA
Organism: Pseudomonas sp. AU11447; assembly: GCF_001672555.2. Taxonomy (NCBI): domain Bacteria; kingdom Pseudomonadati; phylum Pseudomonadota; class Gammaproteobacteria; order Pseudomonadales; family Pseudomonadaceae; genus Pseudomonas; species Pseudomonas sp. AU11447. Next base: position 177,684 of record NZ_LZDG02000043.1, read on the forward strand.
GGCCTGATTGCGCAGCAAGGCCGTGTCGCTGTCTTCGCGGTAGGCCTCGAGGAATTCCACCAGTGCGGAGAGGGGCAGCGGGCGGCTGAACAGGTACCCCTGGGCCAGCTCGCAATGGTTGTCGCGCAGGAACGCCAGTTGCTGCGCGTGCTCCACGCCCTCGGCGATCACCTTCAGGTGCAGCTTCTGCGCCATGGCGATGATCGCCTGGGCGATCTCGCTGTCGCGGCGCGACTGCGGCACGTCGCGGATGAAGGAGCGGTCCACCTTCAGCGCATCCAGCGGCAGCTGGCGCAGGTAGGACAGCGATGAGTAACCAGTGCCGAAATCGTCGATGGAAAGGCTCACACCCAGCTCGCGCAGGCGGTTGAGCAAGGGAACGGCCTGGCTGATATTGGACATCACGGCGTTTTCGGTGACCTCCATCTCCAGGTAGCGCGCGGCAAGGCCGGTGTCTTCGAGCGTCTGCTGGACTTCATCGACCAACCCTTCGCGGCCGAGGTTGCTGGCGCAGCAGTTCACCGCTACCCGCAGGTCCTTGTAGCCCAGGTCGTGCAGGCGTCGCAGGTCCTCGCAGGCGCGGCGCAGTACCCAGGCGTCGAGCGCACCGATCAGGCCATTGGCGGTCGCCAGGCCGATGAAGCGGTCCGGCGCCAGCAGGCCGTGGGTAGGATGCTTCCAGCGCACCAGCGCTTCGAGCTGTTCCACTTCGCCATGATCGATACGCAGGATCGGCTGGTAGTAGAGCACCAGCTCGTCGTCCCACAACGCCTTGCGCAGTTCTTCCTCCAGCTGCAGTTCCTGGGTCGCCTTGGTCTTCAGGTGCGGGCTGAAGAAGTGCGTGGCGTTGCGGCCGTTGCCCTTGGACTGATAGAGCGCCAGGTCCGCGTGCTTGAGCAGTTCTTCGGGTTGATCGCCGTCGTTGGGGAACAGGCTGATGCCCACGCTCATGGTCATCACCAGGTTGCGCCCGGCTGTGCTGATCGGCTCCTTCATGCGCTGCATCAGGCGTTGGGCGAGGATGCGCGCCTCGTGGTCCTCACCCAGGTCGGCGAGGATGCAGAACTCATCGCCGCCAAAGCGCGCCAGCAGGTCGGTGCTGCGCAGCGCACTGCGCAGGCGCTCGGAAACGATGCACAGCAGCTCGTCCCCGGCGGCATGGCCAAGGGAATCGTTGACCCGCTTGAAGTGATCGACGTCCAGCAGGATGACCGCCATGCCCTGGCCCTTCTGCCGATTGCGCTGCAGGCGGGCGGTGAATTCCTCGTTGAGCGCGTTGCGGTTATGCAGGCCGGTGAGGCCGTCGAAGCGAGCCAATTGCTGCAGCGAGGCATTGGCGTGGTCCAGTTGGCTGAGCAGGGCGTTGACCCGGCTCAACTCGCTTTCCTTGCTTTCCAGGCTGTCTTCGATCCAGGCCGCCCAGAGCCCGGCGAGCACCACGGCGAGGGCCAGCAGGCCGACCATCAGGCCGAGCTGGATGGCGTTGTTGCGCCCCAGGTCCGCCACCGGCGCTACCCAGGTGGGCAGGGTCAGGGTCAGGGCGGCCATGCCGGTGAAGTGCATGCTGGCGATGGCGCCACCCAGCAGCAGGCTGGCGAAAACCTGGTAGAGCCACTGGCGGCCCGCCGGCTGGCGATTGAGCACCGGTGCCAGCACCAGCGCGACGAAAGCTACCAGTACGGCCATCAGCACCGACAGGGTGACCAGCAGCGGGTCGTAGTGCTGCATCGGCGGCGACTCGATGGCAGCCATGCCGGTGTAGTGCATGCCGGCGATGCTCGCGCCGATGCAGCAGGCGGCCAGCAGGTATTGCAGGGGGCTCAGGCCGGCATGGGCGAGCAGGCGCATGGCGACTACGCAGATGGCGATGGCGATGAGCAGGGAGATCAGTGTCAGGCCGCCGGTGAAGTGCAGCGGCACCGAGGAGTGGAAGGCCAGCATGGCGACGAAGTGCATCGACCAGATGCCACTGCCCAGGCAGATGCCGCCGACCCACTGCCAACGGTGCGCGTGTTGCGGCGCGCGGACCATCCGCGCGGCGATGCTCAGCGCGACGAAGCTGGCGACGCAGGCAATGAGGATGGCCAGCAGGACCAGGCCGGAATTGTGAGAGCACTCCAACAGCACAGCATCGGGTAAGGCGTCCTTCTGCCAGTCCATGGGCGGGATGCTCCAGATGTCGAGGGAGGTAGTTGGCGAATTGATATCACTTTGATGTGAGTCTAGGAAGCTGTCTGCGGCTCGCAAGGTCTGACGGTCTTTTCCGACAAACTGGTTAATACGAAACGACGTACGGTAGTGCCAGGTTCTGCTTTGATATTGTCCAGATTCTGAAGGACGGGCAGTGTTTCGAAATTGACACTTTTTTGACTAATTGCCCGCTAGAGTTGCGCCGCCGGCCGGCAGCATCGGCCATCCCATTTTCTATCCGACTATCGATGTAAGGAGTGCGCTCGATGTCCGAGGGCAAGCGCCGCCTCTTCCCCCAGGTCAGCTCTGCAAGGCTGGTCCTGCTGTTCTCGCTGGCACTGGTGTTGTTCTACAACTTCGCCACTTGGCGGGCCCTGAACAGCCTGGTGCCCATGGAGGGCCTGTGGGGCGTGGCGTTCTTCGCCTCGTTCGCCTTGTTCCTCTGGGCCGCCTTCACGCTGTTGCTGACCCTGGTGTCTTTCCGCCCCTTGCTCAAGCCTGCGTTGACCCTGGTGGCGCTGGTTTCGGCGGCGGCGGCGTACTTCATGAACTCCTACGGTGTCGTGATCGATACCGTGATGGTGCAGAACGTCATCGAGACCAACCCCGGCGAGGCTGCCGCGCTGTTCAGTGCGCGCATGGTCGGCTATCTGCTTCTGCTGGGCGTGCTACCGGCGGTGATCATCTGGTTGACGCCGGTACGCTACAGCTCATTCTTCCGCGGGCTGCTGAACAAGGTGCTGGTCATCTTCGGTTGCCTGGTGGTGGTCGCCGTCTGCGTCGGTTCGTTCTATTCCACCTACGCCCCGGTATTCCGCCAGGAAGAGAAGCTGACGCACTTCATCAACCCGACCAACTACATCTATGCGGTGAGCAAGTTCACCAAGCAGCGCCTGGGCATCAAGGAAAACCTGGTGGTGCAGCCCATCGGCGAGGACGCGGTGATGCCGCGCAAGGTGAATGCCGACGGCAAGAAATCGCTGATGATCTTCGTGGTTGGCGAAACCGCCCGTGCGGACCATTTCTCACTCAACGGCTATGAGCGCGAGACCAACCCGGAGTTGAAGAAGCTCGATATCCTCAACTTCACCAACGTCAGTTCCTGCGGCACGTCGACGGCGGTTTCCGTGCCCTGCATGTTCTCGAAGTTCCCTCGCGAGGACTACAGCGACAAGAAAGGCAAGACCAACCAGGGGCTGCTGGACATCCTCCAGCGAGTCGGCGTGTCGGTGCTCTGGCTGGACAACAACAGCGATTGCAAGGGCACCTGTCTGCGCGTGCCCAGCCGCGATATCTCGAAGAATCAGCCGGGCCCGTTCTGCGACGGCAATCGCTGCCTTGACGAAGCCATGCTGCAGGACCTGCAGGCCTACATAGACGGCCTGAAGGACAACGCGATCATCGTCCTGCACGCCGACGGCAGCCATGGCCCGGAGTACTACGACCGCTATCCGAAGACCATGGAGCGCTTCACCCCGGTCTGCCATACCAACCAGTTGGGCAGCTGCAGCAAGGAAGAGCTGGTGAACGTCTACGACAACACCATCCTCTACACCGACTACTTCCTGTCCAAGGTCGTGGAGCTGCTCAAGCACAACGAGGGACGCTTCGATACCTCGATGCTCTACGTCTCCGACCACGGTGAGTCGCTGGGCGAGAACGGCGTATATCTGCACGCCGCGCCCTATGCCATCGCGCCGAAAGCACAGACCCACGTACCGATGGTGATGTGGTTCGGCAACGGAGCGCTGGGTGGCATGGGTGTCGATCGCGGCTGCCTGGAGAAGAAAGCCGGCGGCGACGAGCTGAGCCATGACAACCTGTTCCATTCGGTGCTCGGGCTTTACGGTGTGCAGACCAGCCTGTACCAACCAGACCTGGACATCTTCCACACCTGCAAACGCGCCATGACCGCTTCGCAATGACTGAAGCGCCGACCTGAACGGCGGCCATGAAAAAGGCCCTGCGGCAAAAGCCGCAGGGCCTTTTGTTTGCCGGGGCTGTTACTTCTCGCGAACCAGCAGCACCGGGCGGTTGCTGACGCGCAGCAGGCCTTCGGCCACGCTGCCCAGCATCAGGCGGCGTACGCCACGACGGCCGTGGGTGCCCATGACGATGACATCGGCCTTGGAGGCTTCGGCCTCGATCTCGATGCGCTCGGCGATTTCCTCGCTGGCGCGCTCCTGGCAGACCCGCTCGAAGCTGGTTTTCACCGGGAACTCAGCGATCTTCTCCTTCGCCTTGCCGAGGATGTCATCGGCGGCCTTCAGCGCGGCTTCGCGCAGCGGCTCCGGGTTGTAGTACACCGCGTAGTCGGGCAGATGGCGCAGCGGGCTGTCGACGATGGTGATAACGCGCAGCTCGCCGCCGCTCAGTTGGGCCAGCTTGGCCGCTTCGACCAGGGCTCGGTCGGAAACCGGGCTGCCGTCCACCGCTACCAGAATGCGCTCGTACATGATGTGTTCCCTCAATGAGTGGCTTGGTAGGGAAACTCTATCCCCCCATGGGCGAGAATCCCTTGCGCAGCGTCAATGGTAGTCGGTGTGCCCGAATGTGCCGGGAATAGAGCGGCGTAACGCGGTGTTTCGGTGGTGCGGGGCGTGGGAGCGGACTCTGTCCGCGATCGTGTCGTCCATGCGCCTGTCTTGCCCACGGAGCCGCCGATTCGACATCGCGGACGGAGCCCGCTCTGACACAGGCCGGCATGGACAGGTGCCCATGAAAAAAGCCGCCACCGGTTGTCCGGTGGCGGCTTCTTCATTTCAGCGTTGCCGCGATCAGCCCGCGACCAGCACGCGGATCGCCTCCAGGCGCAGCGAGGCCTTGTCCAGCATCGCCAGGCTGTCGTCACGCTGCTTGCGCAGGGCATCCAGCTCGCTGTCACGCACGCTGGGGTTGACGGCCTTGAGCGCGGTCAGGCGCGCCAGCTCTTCGTCCAGGGTCGCTTTCAACTGCTGGCGAGCCAGCTCCACGCGCTCGGCATGGCGCGGGGTGATCTTGGTCTCGGCCACGGAGAATTGCTTCGCCAGCACGTCGCGCTGGGCCTGCACGAACTTGTTGGCGCTGGCGCGCGGCACGCTTTCCAATTGGTCGTTCAGGGTGTCGAAGGACACGCGCGAGGACAGGTCGTTGCCGTTGGCGTCCATCAGGCAGCGCAGCGCCACTGGCGGCAGGAAGCGGCCGAGCTGCAGCTTGCGCGGTGCCACGGCCTCGCTGACGAACAGCAGTTCCAGCAGCACGGTGCCGGGCTTGAGTGCCTTGTTCTTGATCAGCGCCACCGAGGTATTGCCCAGCGAGCCGGACAGCACCAGGTCCATGCCGCCCTGCACCATGGGGTGTTCCCAGGTGAGGAACTGCATGTCTTCGCGGGCCAGGGCCTGGCCGCGGTCGTAGGTGACGGTCACGCCTTCGTCGTCGCCCAGCGGGAAGCTGGCGTCGAGCATCTTCTCGCTCGGACGCAGGATCAGGGCGTTCTCGGAATGGTCCTCGCTGTCGATGCCATAGGTGTCGAACAGGCGCTCCATGTAGATCGGCAGGGCGAACTGGTCGTCCTGTTCCTCGATCTCCGCCACCAGCGCCTCGCCTTCGCCGGCGCCACCGGAGTTGAGCTCCAGCAGGCGGTCACGGCCGTTGTGCATCTCGGCTTCCAGCGCCTCGCGAGCAGCGGTGCCTTCGGCCAGCAGGGCCTCGAAGGCGTCATCGTCGCCGCCGTCCAGCAGTTCCACCAGGCGCGGGCCGAAGCGGTGCTGCAGGGCGTTGCCGGTGGGGCAGGTGTTGAGGAAGGCGTTCAGCGCCTGGTGGTACCACTGGAACAGACGTTCCTGCGGGCTGTTTTCCAGGTGCGGGACGTGGATCTGGATGGTGTGCTTCTGGCCGATCCGGTCCAGGCGGCCGATGCGCTGTTCCAGCTGGTCCGGGTGGGCCGGCAGGTCGAACAGCACGAGGTGATGGGCGAATTGGAAGTTGCGGCCTTCGCTGCCGATTTCCGAGCAGACCAGCACCTGGGCGCCGAACTCTTCATCGGCGAAGTAGGCGGCGGCACGGTCGCGTTCGAGGATGCTCATGCCTTCGTGGAACACGGTGGCCGGGATGCCGGACTTCAGGCGCAGGGCGTCGCCCAGGTCCATGGCGGTCTCGGCGTGGGCGCAGATCACCAGCACCTTGTACTGCTTGAGCATCTTCAGGGTGTCGATCAGCCACTCGACGCGCGGGTCGAAGCGCCACCAGCGGTTGTTCTCGTCGCCGTCGTCGGCCTGGGCCTGGAAGCTGACTTCCGGGTAGAGGTCCGGGTGCTCGCCCAGCGGCAGTTCCATGTACTCGATCGGGTTGGTCAGTACGTAAGGATGCAGCTGGCGTTCCGGGAAGCCCTGCACGGCGGCACGGGTGTTGCGGAACAGCACGCGGCCGGTGCCGTGGCGGTCGAGCAGCTCGCGCACCAGGCGGGCACGGGATTCTTCGTTGCCGCCCTCGACGCTGGCCAGCAGTTCGTCACCCTCGCTGCCGAGGAAGCCGTGGATGGCCTGGCGCGCGGCAGGGGAGAGGGTGCCCTGGTCGACCAGCTCCTGCACCGCTTCGGCCACCGGGCGGTACTGGCTGCTTTCGCTGCGGAAGGCTTCCAGGTCGTGGAAACGGTCCGGGTCGAGCAGGCGCAGGCGGGCGAAGTGGCTGTCCAGGCCGAGCTGTTCCGGGGTCGCGGTGAGCAGCAGCACGCCGGGGATGACCTGGGAGAGTTGCTCGACCAACTGATATTCCGGGCTGGCCTGTTCCGGGTGCCACACGAGGTGGTGGGCCTCGTCGACCACCAGCAGGTCCCATTCGGCGGCGAACAGCGCGTCCTGGGCCTTCTCGTCCTCGCGCAGCCATTCCAGCGCCACCAGGGCCAACTGGGTGTCCTCGAAGGGATTGCTGGCATCGCTCTCGACGAAACGCTCGCGGTCGAACAGCGCGACTTCCAGGTTGAAGCGCCGACGCATTTCCACCAGCCACTGGTGCTGCAGGTTCTCCGGCACCAGGATCAGCACGCGGCTGGCGCGGCCGGAGAGCAGTTGGCGGTGAATCACCAGGCCCGCTTCGATGGTCTTGCCCAGGCCCACTTCGTCGGCCAGCAGAACGCGCGGCGCCATGCGGTCGGCGACTTCGCGGGCGATGTGCAACTGGTGGGCGATGGGTTGCGCGCGGGCGCCGCCCAGGCCCCAGAGCGAGGATTGCAGCAGGCGGGTGCGGTGTTCCAGGGTGTGATAGCGCAGGCCGAACCAGGACATCGGGTCGATCTGCCCGGCGAACAGGCGGTCGCTGGCCAGGCGGAACTGGATGAAGTTCGACAGCTGGGTTTCCGGGACGGTGTGCTGCTCGTTCTGCGCGGTCAGGCCGTGGTAGATCAGCAGGCCGTCGATCTCGTCCACTTCGCGGACGGTCATCTTCCAGCCTTCGAAATGGGTGATCTCGTCGCCCGGTGCGAAGCGCACGCGGGTCAGCGGCGCATTGCGCTCGGCGTACTGGCGGGTATCACCGGTAGCCGGATAGAGCACCGTGAGCATGCGGCCGTCCAGAGCGAGGATGGTCCCCAGCCCAAGTTCCGCTTCACTGTCACTGATCCAGCGTTGACCGGGTTGATACTGCGCCATGGACACCTCCCAAAAAAAGCCGGCTATGGTACCGGAACGCGCAGCGTTCAGCGATGGCGATCGACGCCTCCGGTCGTCCGAAATGTCGCTGGTGCCGCCGGCAGGTGCCGGGTTTCACGGCAGATTCATCGCGAATCGAAGAAAGTGTAGCGAGGCGGGCTCAAGTCTCTAGCGCTTGCGCCGATAGCCTGACCAGAGGACTTCCCACCGAGCTTCGGCGCAGGAGCATCCCGATGCTGCCACTTGTACCGACCCATTTTGCCCCCGTCACTGCCCAGCAGGACGTGCCCAGGCCGCGACCGGATGTCACCCCGGTGACCCCACCTGCGCCCAGTGCCGGCAACGCTGGCGTGGAGCTGGAGCGCCGGCCGGACGAGCAGGCGCTCAAGGACGAGTACCAGCGCCGACGCAAGCGTCGCGAGCAGGCCGATGGCACGCCCGAGGGCGAGGCGCTGGAGGAGCTGGAAGAAGTCGAAGAGTTGGGTGAAGGCGTGCAGGCCGCGCCGCGCAAGGGACTGTGGATCGATGTCGAGGTCTGACTTCCCGGGGGAGTAGACTCTGCCCATTGCTGAATCCCCGAGCCTTCCATGCTGTTCGACGACGCCCCCATCCTGCTGCCCGATGCAGAGCTGCGCCTGACCCCCGACTGGTGCCCGCCGCCGCGTGCTGCCCGCTGGCTGGCGCAGTTGCTGGCCGAGACGCCCTGGGAGCAACCGCTCGTCCATCTGCACGGCCGCGACTACCCGGTGCCGCGCCTGGTCAATTGGTACGGCGATCCCGATGCCTTCTATACCTACTCCGGCCTGACTCATGCGCCGCTTCCCTGGACGCCGCTACTGGCGGAGATTCGTGCCGCTGTGGAGGCGGCGGCCGGGCAGCGCTTCAATGGTGTGCTGCTCAACTACTACCGCGACGGCCAGGATTCCATGGGCTGGCACAGCGACGACGAGCCCGAACTCGGGCGTAATCCAGTGGTGGCCTCGTTGAATCTGGGAGGCACGCGGCGCTTCGACCTGCGGCGCAAGGGACGAAACACAATCGAACATTCCATCGCACTGTCCGACGGTTCGCTGCTGGTCATGTCCGGCGCGACACAGCATTATTGGCAACATCAGGTCGCCAAGACGCGCCGTCCGGTCGCGCCGCGCCTGAATCTGACTTTCCGCCTGGTGCATGCCCTGCCATGAGCAACGACGACAAGCTGATCGACTTCACCGCCGAGCGCGACAAGCGCATTCACGACGTGCACGAAAAGCGCCTGCAGGATGTACGCAAGGCCTTCGAGCAGGCGCTGCCGCTGGGCAAGTCGCGCAAGAAGGGCAAGAGCAAGCCGAAGAAGCGCTGAGTTTTTTCGCCGCCAATCCCCCGCTTCACCCGCAAACCCCCGCCCTGCGCGGCTTCCCGCCGCACCCTGTCCCCTCCGAAACTTGACCTGCGTCAGTGCTCCGGGCCTCCCCGGAAAGCGCCTTGTCGACCATTGATCCAGGTCAATTGGCCCCGCCCGGCCGCCGGTAATCTGCACACATCCCCAGACGATGTGAGGCAACAGGAGGCCAGCATCATGTTCATCGACGAAGTGGTTCTAGCAGGCATCCTTACCGTCGGACTGATGGTTGTTTTCTTCGGTGGGGTCGGAATTTTCATCTGGAAGGACAGCCACAAGAAGAGCTGATCCTTACAGATACACAGAGCACGCAAGGCACTTCGGGCGACTTAGGTCGCCCGTTTTTTTTGCCTCGACGAAAGTCGGGATGACATATTGTTAGCTTGCTAATAATATGATCAGCAACGATTCCGTCATCCTCTTTGCCGGCTATCTTTAAGCGATAGACCCGGACCCTTTCGAGAGACCGCGTGCGACCTACGCTGCAGGCATTCCTCGCGCCGGATACGCTGGCGCTGAAATTCGCGATCAAGACCCTCCTGGCCGGTGGCCTGGCGCTCTGGTGCGCCTTCCGCTTCGACCTTGAACAGCCGCAGTGGGCGCTGATGACCGTGTTCATCGTCTCCCAGCCGCTGTCGGGCATGGTGGTGGCCAAAGGGCTGTTCCGCCTGATCGGTACCCTTGTCGGCACCGCCATGTCGGTGGTGATGATGGCATTGTTTGCGCAGACGCCCTGGCTGTTCCTGCTGGCCATCTCGCTCTGGCTCGGGCTCTGCACTGCCGCCTCCACCAGCCTGCGCAACCATGTGTCCTATGCCTTCGTGCTGTCGGGCTACACCGTGGCGATCATCTGCCTGCCGGCGATCAGCCATCCCCTGGAAGTGTTCGACCAGGCGGTGGCGCGCAGCACGGAAATCTGCCTGGGGATCCTCTGCGCGTCGGCGATCAGCGCCATCCTCTGGCCGCGCCGCGTCGAGGCCAACCTGGACAAGCAGGCCCACGCTACCTGGCTCACCGGCATGCAGGCCGCGCGCAGCGAGATCGATGCGGACGCGCGGCAGATCAAGGGCCTGCTGCAGGCACTGGGCAAGATCGTCGAGGTCGATGTGCAACGCGACCACGCCTGGTTCGAAGGCTACCGCGGGCGGATGCGTTCGCGTGCGCTACGGATTCTTTCCCGCGACCTGCTCAGCCTGCTGCGCACCGCACGGGGCGTGGCCCGGCAGCGCAGCGTGCTGGACGCCGAGGACCGTGCGCGGCTGCAACCCTGGTTCGAGGAGTTGCGTGCCACCCTGGAAAACCCGCAGGTCGACACCATGCGCTCGCTGCAGGAACGCCTGCAGGAGGCCGGGCTGGATGAAAACTACTCCAACGACCTGCGTTACTGCCTGACTCGCTGCTCCTTGCTGCTGCTCAAGGCGCTGAACTCGGAAATGACCATGCGTGCGGTGGCCGACGGTCGGGTCGACGACGTTGCAACCGGCACCCTGTCCTGGCACCGCGACGGGCTGATGGCGCTGTTCTACGGCTTGCGCAGTGCGCTGGCGCTGCTGGGCATGTCGGCATTCTGGATGGCCACGGCCTGGCCGGCGGCGACCGGCGGCATGCTGCTGGCGGCGGTGATCTGCAGCCTGTTCGCCAACCGCGACAACGCCGTCACCATCGGCCTGGGCTTCCTGCGCGGCATCCTTTACGCGATCCCCGCGGCGGCCGTCGTCAGCCAGTGGCTGTTGCCGCAGTGGAACGGCTTTCCGCTGCTCTGCCTGGCACTGGGCGTGCCGCTGTTCTTCGCCTTGCTGGGCATGGCCACGCCGGCGCTGGCGGGCACGGCGACATCCTTTTCGATCCACTTCATCACCCTGGTGGCGCCGAGCAACGTGATGAAGTACGACCTGGCCAACCTGCTCAATTCCGCCCAGGGCATCGTCATCGGAGTGGGCTTTGCGGTGCTGGTGTTCCGCCTGCTGACCTTGCCGGCGGACTGGCTCAATCGCCGCTTGATCCAGGCCACCTGCGAGGACCTCGGGCGCCTGACCCGACGGCCGCTGGCGGAAGCCGAGAACTGGTTCGGCGGGCGCATGGCCGACCGTCTGATCCGCCTGGCGCGGCACTACACCCTGTTGCCCAGGGAAGAGCAGAAGCGCTGGCAGGATGGCTTGCTGGCGCTGGACCTGGGCAATGAGCTGATCCACATGCGCGCCTGTCTCAACGGTGCCCAGGGGCAATTGCGCAAGCGTCGCGACCAGTTCCTCGGCGCCCTGGGGAGTGTGTTGGAAAAGGGCCCGGGTGCGGGGCGCGAGCAGCGCCTGGAAAGCCTTTGCCCGCCGCTGGAGGAGGCCCTGGCTCACGATCTTGAAGGCGACAACGAACCCAACCGCCTGGCCCGTGCGGCGCTCGCCCAATTGCGTCATACCTGGCGCCAGTGGTGCCGTCTGGAGGACGCCAATGGGACTGCATGAGATCGGCTGGGGCGGCGTCTACATCAGCCCGCTGTTCATCTATGCACTGATGGCCCTGGGCCTGACTGCGCTGTTGCGCCTGCTGTTGCAGGCCACCCCCTTCGGGCGTTGGATCTGGCACGAGGCGCTGTTCGACTGCGCGTTGTTCGTGCTGATTCTTTGTGCCATTACCTGGGTGCTGAGTACGGCGCCTTGAGAGGAGAAGCTGTATGCGCGGATACCTTCGCGTAGCTGTCACCATCATTCTGGTCATTGCCGCCGTCATGGCCGGTACCTGGCTATGGCGCTACTACATGCTCTCGCCCTGGACCCGCGATGCGCGGGTGCGCGCGGATGTGGTGGTGATCGCCCCGGACGTTTCCGGCTGGGTCACCGACCTCGCCGTGCAGGACAACCAGCAGGTCAAGGCCGGCGACCTGATCATGCGCATCGACCACGAGCGCTACGCCGCCAACCTGGAGCAGGCCAAGGCCGTGGCCGAGACGCGCCAGCAGCAATATCGCCTGCGCCTGAGCGAAGCCTCGCGGCGCAACAAGCTGGGCATCGCTGCCATCAGTGCCGAGGACAAGGAAACCGCGCAGATCAACGCCGCCATCGCCAAGAGCGAGTTCGACGAGGCCCAGGCCCAGGTGCGGCTGGCGCAGCTCAACCTGACCCGCAGCGAGATGCGCGCCCCCCGTGATGGCCAGGTCACCAACCTGCGCCTGGCCCAGGGCAACTACGCCCAGGCCGGCCAGCCGGTGATGGCGCTGGTGGATCAGAAATCCTTCTACGTCACCGCCTACTTCGAAGAAACCAAGCTGCCCGGCATCGGTGTCGGCCAGCCGGCGCAGGTAGTGCTGATGAGCGGCGACATCGCCATCGACGGCACCGTGGAAAGCATCAGCAGTGGCATCACCGACCGCAACGCGATTCCCGACAGCCAATTGCTGGCCAACGTCGAGCCGACCTTCAACTGGGTGCGCCTGGCCCAGCGCATCCCGGTGCGCATCCGCCTGGACAAGGTGCCCGAGGGCGTGCACCTGAGCGCCGGGATGACCGCCAGCGTCACCGTGAAGGAGCGCTGAGCCCCGCTGCCTGCGGTTCGCGCCCGAACCAGCAGGAGAGTGCCGCGCACAGCACCGACGCGGCCACCAGGCTGACGCCGACCCAGGGCGTCCAGGCGATGCCGGCCAGGCTGATCACTGCGCCGCCCAGCGCCGCGCCGAGGGCAACGCCCAGGTGCATGGCCGAGGTGTTCAGTGCCACGCCGGCGCTGCCGCTGGCCGGGTCGCTGGCCAGCAGGTAGCTCTGCACCGCTGGCGAAATCATCCAGCTGATGGTGCTCCAGACCATCAATGCCCCGAGCAGCAGCCACGGATGCCCGAGGCTCAGCGGGATCGCCGTCATCGCCAGGGCGAACAGCACCGGCACCACGATCAGCGCGCGGCGCTGGCCGAGCCGGTCGCTCAGCCAGCCACCCAGATAACCGCCACCGATGGCCGCAAGGCCGATCAGTAACAGGGTCAGCGCAATGCTCTGGCTATCAGTGATCCCGGCGACCTGCTGGAACCAGGGCGTGATGTAGGCGAACAGGGTGAAGTGACCGCCCAACAGAAGAATCGACACCAGTTGCGCGAGGTTCAGCGCCGGGCTGCTCAGCTGGCGCCTGTACGCCGCGCCATTGGCCGGGCTCTCCAGCGTGCGGCGGGGCAGGGCGAGCAGCAGCAGGGCGGCCAGTGGCAGCGAGTAAAGGGCGATGGCGGCGAAAATCCAGCGCCAGCCGAACCAGTCGTTGACCAGTACGCCGGCTGGTACGCCGAACACCAGCGAGCCGCTGATGCCCATGAAGATCAGGCCAATGGCGCGCCCGCGCTGGCCCGGCGGCGCCAGCTCCACCGCCAGCAGGCTGGCTTGCATGATCAGCAACCCACAGCACGCGGCCATGCCGATACGCATCAGCAGCAGCGAGACGTAGCCGGGACTCAGCGCGGCGCCAGCATTGAACGCGGCAAACACCAGCAGGGTGATGAACAACAGCCGCCGGCAATCGGCGCCACGGGTCAGCCAGCCAAGCAAGGGGGCGGCGATGGCGAAACTCAGGGAAAACAGGCTGGTGAGCTGGCCGGCGAGGCTGAGGGAGACGTGCAGGTCGTCGGCGAGAGAGGGCAGGATGCCGGTGAGGATGGCCTCGGCGAGGCCCGCGGCGAAGGTGCAAAGGGACAGCAATAGCAGTCGAAGGTCCATGGCGGCTCCGATTCCCGGTGAGGGGTTTCGGGCACGAAGCCTTCGGTTATCCCGGATGGATGTGAGGTGACGGGGGCAGGGTAGTCGAGGGGGAAACTGTATACAAGTTTCCGGGGCCGGATGGCCGGCCCCGGAATTTGCATCAGCCGATGGTGATCGGCGGCAGGGCGGGCAGTTCGATGTCGAGTTTCTCGGTCGGCGCCATCACTTCGGCCTCGCCTTTCACCACGGCCTTGCCGTCCTGGTTGAGTACCACGGTGCCGATGCGCACGCGGTTCTTCGGCAGCTTTTCCAGCACTTCCAGTTCCACCGTCAGTTCGTCACCGAGCTTCACCGGGCGGGTGAAGGTCAGGTTCTGGCCGAGGTAGATGGTGCCCGGACCGGGCAGGGTGGTGGCGATCGCCGCGCTGATCAGCGCGCCGGTGAGCATGCCGTGGGCGATGCGCTCCTTGAACTGGGTGGTGGCGGCGTATTCGGCGTCCAGGTGCACCGGGTTGCGGTCGCCGGAGACCTCGGCGAACAGCTGGATGTCGCGCTCGCCGACGCTGCGCTTGAAGTTGGCCTTCTGGCCGACTTCGAGTTCTTCATAGGGGACGTTCTGCACGGAAGTCATAGGGGCTCCTCGGATTTCTCGACCTGCGGGACCGGGCACTGCACGCCCAGCCAGTCGATCAGGTTGTGGATGACCTCGTCGCGGTTGCTCTCGTTGAACAACTCGTGGCGAGCGTCGGGATAAATCTTCAGTTGGACGTCACGAACCCCGGCGCGGGTCATCGCCTGGGCGAGATCGCGCAGGCGCTTGCCCTGGCTGACCGGGTCGCGCTCGCCGCCGATCACCAGCACGGGCAGGTCGTTGCGGATGCGCGACAGATGCTCCACGGGTGTTATATCCGCCAGGCCGCCGAGCAGATCCACCCACAGCTGGTTGCTGCAGCGGAAGCCGCAGAGCGGGTCGGCGACATACTTGTCGACTTCGACGGGGTCGCGGCTGAGCCAGTCGAAGGCTGTACGGTTTGGCTTGAAGGCCTTGTTGAACGAGCCGAAGGACAGGACGTCGATCAGCGCGCTTTGCCCCAGCGGGCCCTGGCGCCAGCGCTCGAAGCGGGCGATGGCGCGAGCGCTTTTGTACAGTGCGACCGGCTGGTAATTGGAGCCGGACAGCACCGCCGCATTCACGCTGGCGCTGTGCTGCAGCAGGTAGGCGCTGCCAATGTAACTGCCCATGCTGTGGCCGAGCAGGATGATCGGCAGGTCCGGGTGTTCCTCGCGCACATGCTGGTTGAGCGTGTGCAGGTCGCCGATCACCTTGCCCCAGCCGCCGCGGTCGGCGTAATGGCCCAGCTCGCCGTTCTCGGCGGTGCGGCCGTGGCCGCGCTGGTCGATGGCATAGAGGTGATAGCCGGCGGCGTTCAGCGCCAGGGCCAGGCGCTCGTAGCGGCCGGCATGCTCGGCCATGCCGTGGGACAGCATCAGGGCCCCGCGGGACGGGCCTTCCGGCGCCCAGTGGCGGGTGTAGAGCAGTGTCTCGTCGCTGGCAGCGAGCCAGTAGGCGGCGTAGGGCATGGGGTCCATCCTGCTTCTTGTTCGTCGATTCTTATTGGAATGGGGCCATGGAGCGGGCCAGACGGGGCGATTCTGCCACGCCGGGACATCTTCTGTATGGATTGCCGATAGCTCCCGGCCATTGTCGTGCAAGTCCCGTCCCAGGCGGCCGCCGGCTCTATCCCGCGCCGTGCCGGGATGGTGGAGCAAGATTCACGCAGTCTATGACGCCGCCTGGAGTCTTTGCGATGACCAAAGGAACTGCTAGCTTCCGTCGAATGACCGCAATGACGGTTCGGTTTCGTTCAGGTACGAGGACAAGAATAAATGCAACCTGATTTCTGGAACGACAAACGCCCGGCCGGCGTGCCCAGCGACATTGACCTGACCGCCTACAAGTCGGTGGTGGAAGTCTTCGAACGCTCCTGCAAGAAGTTCGCCGACCGCCCGGCCTTCAGCAACATGGGCGTGACCCTGACCTACGCCGAGCTGGATCGCCTGTCCGCCGCCTTCGGCGCGTACCTGCAGAAGCACACCGACCTCAAGCCCGGCGACCGTATCGCCGTGCAGATGCCGAACATCCTGCAATACCCCATCGCCGTGTTCGGCGCCCTGCGCGCCGGCCTCATCGTGGTCAACACCAACCCGCTCTACACCGCCCGTGAGATGCGCCACCAGTTCAAGGATTCCGGCGCCCGCGCGCTGGTCTACGTGAACCTGTTCGGCAAGCTGGTGCAGGAAGTGCTGCCCGACACGGGCATCGAATACCTGATCGAAGCGCAGATGGGCGACCTGCAGCCGGCGCTCAAGGGCCTGCTGGTCAACACCGTGGTCAAGCACGTGAAGAAGATGGTGCCGGAGTACAACCTGCCCCAGGCCGTCTCCTTCAAATCGGCCTTGCGCCAGGGCCGCGGCCACGGCCTGCAACCGGTCAAGGTCGGCCTGGAAGACATCGCGGTGCTGCAGTACACCGGCGGTACCACCGGCGTGGCCAAGGGCGCCATGCTCACCCACGGCAACCTGGTGGCGAACATGCAGCAGGTGCATGCCTGTCTGCAGCAGCACGGGCCGGACGGCAAGCCGCTGATGCAGGTCGGCAACGAGGTGATGATCGCGCCGCTGCCGCTGTACCACATCTATGCCTTCACCGCGAACTGCATGTGCATGATGGTCAACGGCAACCACAACGTGCTGATCAGCAACCCGCGCGACATCCCCGGCTTCATCAAGGAACTGAAGAAGTGGCGCTTCTCTGCGCTGCTGGGCCTGAACACCCTGTTCGTCGCCCTGATGGACCGCCCCGAATTCAAGGAGCTGGACTTCTCCAACCTGAAGGTCACCAACTCCGGCGGCACTGCGCTGGTTACCGCCACCGCCGAGCGCTGGAAGGCCATGACCGGTTGCACCGTGGTCGAAGGCTACGGCCTCACCGAGACCTCCCCGGTGGTCAGCACCAACCCCTATGGCGACCAGGCCCGCCTGGGCACCGTCGGCATCCCGGTGCCGGGCACCGCGCTGAAGGTGATCGACGACGACGGCAACGACCTCGGCCTGGGCCAGCGTGGCGAGCTGTGCGTGAAGGGCCCGCAGGTGATGAAAGGCTACTGGCAGCGCGAAGAGGCCACCGCCGAGGTGCTGGACGCCGACGGCTGGCTGCGCACTGGCGACATCGCCGTGATCGACCCGGACGGCTTCACCCGCATCGTCGACCGCAAGAAGGACCTGATCATCGTCTCCGGCTTCAACGTCTACCCCAACGAGATCGAAGACGTGGTCATGGCCCACCCGAAAGTCGCCAACTGCGCAGCGGTCGGCGTGCCGGACGAGAAATCCGGCGAGGCGGTGAAGCTGTTTGTTGTCGCCCGCGAAGGCGGTGTGACCGTCGAGGAGCTCAAGGCCTACTGCAAGGAAAACTTCACCGGCTACAAGGTGCCCAAGCACATCGTGCTCAAGGACGCCCTGCCGATGACCCCGGTGGGCAAGATCCTGCGCCGCGAGCTGCGCGAAACCGCCTGAGACGAGCGTAAATGAAAAAGGGGGCTGATCCAGGATCAGCCCCCTTTTTTATGGCTGGTTGTCGGCCAGCGCTAGTCAACCACCACAGCCGCCACAGCAGCCGTCCTTCTTGCGCAGAATCTCGTAGAGATCGTCCTTGAGCTGCAGCTTCTGCTTCTTCAGCGACTCGATGGTGTCGTGCGATGCAGGGGTGATGCCGGCTTCCATGTTCTTGATCTCCTGGTCGAGATCGTTGTGGCTATGGAAGAGCTTTGCAAAGTGCGGGTCTTCGGCCTTGAGGCGGGTAATTTTTTCGCGGTATTCGGGAAACATGAGGGTTCTCCAGGAGAGTGCAAAAGTACTTTGCGGGAACCGCAAGGGGCCGGTGTTGAGGTAGATCACTGAAGACTGCGCAGCAAGGGCGCCCCGAGTGAGACCTTGTTCACAGCAGCAGGTGGCCGCAAATCACTTCCGGCGTACGAATTCGCGAAAAACCATCCGATCCGCAACGGCTGTTCCAGCCTTCCAGGCATAGGGTGGCTGAGCTCTCGTCACCGTTCTTTTTTCCGGTTTCATTTCCCTGAAATCTACTTTGTCAGACAATCCAACAAGGCTGAGAGCCTTCTGGGACGGGCTTTTCCGACGAAAGGGTGGTTGGTGACCGGAAAGCCTGTCTTCGGTCATTTTTCTTACGGACAAGGCTGTGTTTGGTGCTGGTCGCTGTTTCCCAAAGCTGATAATCTCGGCCCGCTTTTCGCTCCCCGAGCCGGGGGAAAGCGACATAAACACAACAAAGAACCGCGCACGCGGTAAAGATGAGCTGTTGCTTAGGAGTGGGCTTCCATGACCGACAATTTCTGGAAGGACAAATACCCAGTGGGGATCGCTGCCGAGATCAACGCTGACCAGTACCCGAACATCCTCGCGGTACTCAAAGAATCCTGCCAACGTTTTGCAGACAAGCCTGCCTTCAGCAACCTGGGCAAGACCCTGACCTACGGCGAGATGTACAAGCTCTCCGGGGACTTCGCCGCCTACCTGCAACAGAACACCGATCTCAAGCCCGGCGACCGCATCGCCGTGCAACTGCCCAACGTGCTCCAGTACCCGGTCGTGGTCTTCGGCGCCATGCGCGCGGGCCTGGTCGTGGTCAACACCAACCCGCTGTACACCGCGCGGGAAATGGAGCACCAGTTCAACGACTCCGGCGCCAAGGCGCTGGTGTGCCTGGCGAACATGGCGCACCTGGCCGAGGAAGTGCTGCCCAAGACCGGCATCCGCAATGTCATCGTCACCGAAGTGGGTGACATGCTGCCGCCGCTCAAGCGCTTCATCGTCAATTTCGTGGTTCGCAACATCAAGAAGATGGTGCCGGCCTACAACATCCCCAACGCGCAGAAGCTCACCGACGTCCTGGCCAAGGGCCGTGGCAAGGCGGTGAAGGAAGTCTCGCCGCACAACGACGACGTTGCCGTACTGCAGTACACCGGTGGCACCACCGGCGTGGCCAAGGGCGCGATGCTGACCCACCGCAACCTGGTCGCCAACATGCTGCAGTGCAAGGCACTGATGGGCGCCAACCTCAATGAAGGTTGCGAGATCCTCATCACCCCGCTGCCGCTGTACCACATCTACGCCTTCACCTTCCATTGCATGGCGATGATGCTCACCGGCAACCACAACATCCTGGTGACCAATCCGCGCGACCTGGCCAGCATGGTCAAGGAGCTGTCGCAGTGGAAGTTCACCGGCTTCGTTGGCCTGAACACCCTGTTCGTCGGCCTGTGCAACAACGAAGGCTTCCGCAAGCTGGACTTCTCCGCGCTGAAGCTGACCCTCTCCGGCGGCATGGCCCTGCAACAGGCCGCTGCCGAGCGCTGGAAGGACGTCACCGGCTGCGCCATCTGCGAAGGCTACGGCATGACCGAGACCAGCCCGGTGGTGTCGGTGAACCCGTTCCAGAACATCCAGATCGGCACCATCGGTATCCCGGTTCCGTCGACCCAGTGCAAAGTCATCAGCGATGACGGCCAGGACCTGCCGCTGGGCGAGCGTGGCGAACTGTGCGTCAAGGGCCCGCAGGTGATGAAGGGCTACTGGCAGCGCCAGGAAGCCACCGACGAGATCCTCGACAAGGATGGCTGGCTGCGTACCGGCGACATCGCGATCATCCAGGAAGACGGCTACATGCGTATCGTCGACCGCAAGAAGGACATGATCCTGGTGTCGGGTTTCAACGTGTACCCCAACGAGCTGGAAGACGTGCTCGCCACCCTGCCGGGCGTGCTGCAGTGCGCCGCCATCGGTATCCCGGACGAGAAGTCCGGCGAGGCGATCAAGGTCTTCGTGGTGTCCAAGCCGGGCGTCACGCTGACCAAGGAGCAGGTCATGCAGCACATGCACGACAACCTCACCGGCTACAAGCGTCCCAAGTCCGTGGAATTCCGCGACAGCCTGCCGACCACCAACGTCGGCAAGATCCTGCGCCGCGAATTGCGCGACGAGGAGCTCAAGAAACTCAAGGCTTGAGCCGATAAACAAGAAACCCGCCGCAAGGCGGGTTTTTTGATGGGGCAAGGAAGCCATGTCCCTTATCCGCCTGAGGTGAACGCCTTGAATACTGCCCTCCGTTTGCGCGCCAAGGTCCTGCTCCTGGCCATCGTGCCGATCCTGATCCTCACTCTGCTGTTGTGCGCCATCGCCACCGTCGCACTGAAGCAACTGGCGACGCAGCAGGAAGCGCAGATTCGCGAGAACCTCACCCAGGACCGCGAAGCGCAGCTGAAGAACTTCGTCGACGTCGCCCTGGCGGCCGTCGGCCCGGTTTACCAGGCTGCCGCTGACGGCGATGCCCAGGCGCGCGCGCAGGGCATTGCGATCCTCAAGCGCCTCGAATACGGCAAGGGCGGCTACTTCTGGGGTTACGACACCCGCTCCATCCGCGTCTTCCAGGGCACCAGCGACGAGCGCCTGGGCGAAGACTTCAGCGGTTACCGCGACCCCAATGGCGTCTACGCCATCCGCGAACTGGTGGCGGCGGGGCAGAGCGGCCAGCACTACGTGCGCTACAGCTTCACCCTGCCGGGCGGCAATACCATCGTGCCGAAGATCGGCTACGCGCATTACCTGCCCAAGTGGAACCTGGTGTTCGGTACTTCGCTCAACCTCGACGACGTCGAGCGCGAAGTGAAGGAAGCCGGTGCCACCTTCGACGCCAAGATCGACAACCTGCTGCTGCTCATGGGCGGCGCCGCGCTGGCGCTGCTGGTGGTGATCGGCCTGCTCGCCGGGCTGTTCAGCCGCACCATCGTCCAGCCCATCGTCCAGGTGCGCGATAACCTCGACGACATGGCCGCCGGCGACGGTAACCTGACCCATCGCCTGAACCTTGGCCGCCATGACGAACTGGGTGAACTGGCCGGCTCGTTCAACCGTTTCGTCGAGAAGATCCATGTACTGGTGCAACAGGTCGCCGGCACCACGAACCAGCTGTCGGGTCTGGTGGGTGATGTGGCCCAGCAGGCGCAGCGCTCCGAGCGCGCGATGGACGGCCAGCGTCACGAGACCGACCAGGTTGCCACCGCCATCAACGAGATGACCGCGGCTGCCCAGGAAGTCGCGCGCAGCGCACAGCAGGCCGCCGATGCGGCGCAGCAGACCGACCGCGAGGGCCAGGCCGCCAAGCGCGAGGTGGACCTCTGCGTGGCGCAGATCAACGACCTGGCCGGCGAGGTGCGCAGCAGCAGCGACTCCCTCGACACCTTGCGCCAGGACGTGCAGGGCATCGTTGGTGTGCTCGAAGTCATCCGCTCCATCGCCGAACAGACCAACCTGCTGGCGCTCAACGCCGCCATCGAAGCGGCCCGCGCCGGTGAGGCCGGGCGTGGCTTTGCCGTGGTCGCCGACGAAGTCCGCGCCCTGGCCAGCCGCACCCAGCAGAGCACCGGGGAAATCCAGCAGATGATCGACCGCCTGCGCGGCACCACGGAGGGCTCGGTGAGCGCCATGCAGCGCGCCAGCGACATGGCCGAGCGCACCCGTGGCCAGGCCAACCAGGCTGGCCAGTCGCTGGATGCCATCGCCCAACTGATCGGCACCATCAACTCGATGAACGCGCAGATCGCCAGCGCCGCCGAGGAGCAGACCGCGGTGGCCGAGGAGATCAACCGCAGCGTGCACCAGATCGCCGGCGGCGTGGAAAGCGTGGCGGACGACGCAGCCAAGGGCGCGCGTACGGCGACCGAGCTGAACGGCCTGGGCGAGCGCCTGCGCCAGCTCGTGGGGCAGTTCCGCATCTGAGCGGAGCCGCGCGTTGGCGGCGTCGCAGTGGTTTCGAATCGGAAGCGCCCATGGAAGGGAGCTTGCGTTCCGCTGAGCGTGCCAAGCCGGTAGCGCATTCAGTGGCAGCCCGAACAACCGGCTGCCCGGCCGATCGCAAGCCTGTCCCCCTCAAGGACCCTCCACCGGCGCCTCCGCGTTGGAGAGAGTCAACATTCCCCGCGGTACTTTCGGAAATCACCGATATCTCCATGGCACTGCCGCTCGTAGCCTCGGCCGGCGTTTCCACTGTCACGGAGTTCTAGCGCCATGCACCTCATCTGGACAATCTGTATCGGCTTCGTTGCGGGGCTTGTAGCGCGGTGGTTGGCGCCTGGGAGCAATTCCCTGGGGCTCTTCATCACCGCCGCCCTGGGTATTGCCGGCGCGCTGCTGGCGACCTTCGCGGGGCAGGCCTTGCACTTCTACCAACCCGGCGAGTCCACGGGCTTCATTGGCGCGGTCATCGGCGCCGTTGCCCTGCTCGTCCTCTACCACTTGCTGTTCGCCAAAAAGAGCTGAGGAAATTCGCCATGAGTTTGATGGATTCGTTGTTGCAGCAAGTGGTTGGTGCCGTCGGTGGCAATCTGGACGAGCACCTTGAAAATGCGCCCGCCGGCGCACTGGGGCAGAGCCTCACCGCCATGTTCCATTCCGATCAGACGCCGCCTTTCGCCAACACGGTGAGCCAGTTGTTCGGCCAGTCCAGCGATGTGCAGCGTGCGGGCATGCTGAATCAGTTGCTGGCCGCCGCTGGCCCGGCACTGCTCGCCCAGATGATGAGCGGCGGCCTGGGCAAGGTGCTGCAGCCAGGCGCGACGCAGCTGACGCCGGAACAGGCCGGACAGTTGAGCGCGTCGGAGGTGGAGGTGATGGCTGCCCAGGCGGAAAAGGCCAACCCCGGCGTAGTCGAAAGCATCGGCAACTTCTATGCCCAGCATCCCACGCTGATCAAGACCCTCGGCGGCGCGGCACTGGCCATCGCCCTGGCCAAGCTGCGCGAGCACCAGCAGGCCTGACTCCCGGCGGGGCGCGATGCCCCGCCAATCCGGGCCGCTACGCATTCGGCGTGGCGGCCCTTGCCGGTCCTCTGCGACAATCCACGGATTGTCGCCATGACAGCCCACTTTCCGGGACCGGCCTCGCTCGTTTGCGCTGCGCCGCTTCCCGCGCATACGCCAGCGAAGCCGATGACCCCAGAAACCACGCCGACTCCCGAACAGCTCCTGCAGCGCATGGACCATGCGCTGATCCGCGACCGCCATCGCCTGCGCCGGCAGCTCCACGAACTGCGCAAGCACCCGGACGACGCCAAGCTCGCCCAGTGGGCCGAGCGTTTCCAGGCCTCCTGCGCCAAGGTCGAGGCGCGCCGTGCGAGCATTCCGAAGATTCGCTACGACGACAGCCTGCCCATCGCCGCCAAGCGCGACGAGATCAAGGCCGCGCTGGAAAAGAGCCAGGTGGTGGTGATCGCCGGCGAAACCGGTTCGGGCAAGACCACCCAGCTGCCGAAGATCTGCCTGGAGCTGGGCCGCGGCACCCACGGCCTGATCGGCCACACCCAGCCGCGCCGGCTGGCCGCGCGCAGCGTGGCGACCCGCGTCGCCGAGGAAATCGGCACGCCACTGGGCTCGCTGGTCGGCTACCAGGTGCGCTTCGAGGACCAGAGCGACGAAAGCACGCTGATCAAGCTGATGACCGACGGCATCCTGCTGGCCGAGACCCAGCACGACCGCTACCTGGAACGCTACGACACGATTATCGTCGACGAAGCCCACGAACGCAGCCTGAACATCGACTTCCTGCTCGGCTTCCTGAAGACGCTGCTGCCGCGCCGTCCCGACCTGAAGCTGATCATCACCTCGGCGACCATCGACCTCGAACGCTTCTCCAAGCATTTCGGCGATGCACCCATCGTCGAGGTCTCGGGCCGCACTTACCCGGTGGACACCTGGTACCGACCGCTCGCCGCGGAAGTGGACGAGGACGGCGAGGCGCTGTTCGACGACCTGTCCGTGGACCAGGGCATCCTTCGTGCGCTGGACGAGATCGCCGCCCACGAACGCGAGATCGGCAAGCGCCCCGGCGATGTGCTGGTGTTCCTCCCCGGCGAGCGCGAGATCCGCGACGCCGCCGACATGCTGCGCAAGGCCAACCTGCGCCATACCGAGGTGTTGCCGCTGTATGCGCGCCTGACGCCGGCCGAGCAGCAGAAGATTTTCGCGCCCATGCCGGGGCGCAAGATCGTGCTCGCCACCAACGTCGCCGAGACCTCGCTGACCGTGCCGGGCATCCGCTACGTGATCGATAGCGGCACCGCGCGCATCAGCCGCTACAGCTACCGCGCCAAGGTCCAGCGCTTGCCCATCGAAGCCGTCTCGCAGGCCAGCGCCAACCAGCGCAAGGGCCGTTGCGGCCGGGTCGAGCCGGGCATCTGCGTGCGCCTGTACAGCGAGGAAGACTTCAACGGCCGCCCGGCCTTCACCGATCCGGAAATCCTGCGCACCAACCTGGCGGCGGTGATCCTGCAGATGCTCCATCTGCGACTGGGCGACATCGAGGCCTTCCCCTTCATCGAGCCGCCGGATGGCAAGGCGATCAACGACGGCTTCACCCTGCTGCAGGAACTCTCGGCAGTGAACCGCGAGGGCCAGCTCACACCGCTGGGCCGCCAGCTCGCGCGCCTGCCCATCGATCCGCGCCTGGGCCGCATGCTGCTGGAGGCCGCACAACTGGGCAGCCTGCCGGAAGTCCTCACCGTGGCCAGCGCGCTGTCGGTGCAGGACCCGCGCGAGCGGCCGATGGATCGCCAGCAGGCCGCCGACCAGGCCCACGCACAGTGGAAGGACCCGGACTCGGACTTCGCCGCCCTGATCAACCTCTGGCGCGGCTTCGAGGAGCAGCGCCAGGCGCTGGGCTCCAACCCGCTGCGCAACTGGTGCCGGAAGAATTTCCTGAACTACCTGCGCCTGCGCGAGTGGCGCGATGCGCACCGCCAGCTGACGCTGATCTGCCGCGAATTGCAGCTGCCTTTCGGCTCGAAGTCGGACGGTGCCCAGCGCAAGAGCGAACCCGTCCGCGAGCAGGCCAAGCCGCACGACAACCGTGGCCGCCAGCCGGTCGCCAAGGCGGATGAGCCGAAGGCCCGCGACATCGACTACGCCGCCGTGCACAAGGCGATCCTCTCCGGCCTGCTCAGCCAGATCGGCCAGAAGGCGGAGGAGGGCGACTACCTCGGCGCGCGCCAGCGGCGCTTCTGGATTCATCCCTCCAGCGTCATCGGCCGCAAGAAGCCGCAGTGGATCATGGCCGCCGAGCTGGTGGAGACCACCAAGCTGTTCGCCCGCATGGTCGCGAAAATCGAGCCGGACTGGCTGGAACCGCTGGCCGGGCACCTGGTGAAGAAGAACTACCTGGAACCGCACTGGGAGAAGCGCCGCGGCCAGGTGGTGGCCTACGAGCAGGTCACCCTGTACGGCCTGATCATCATCGGCCGCCGCGCCGTGCACTACGGCCCGATCGATGCGCCGGTGTCCCGCGAGATGTTCATCCGCGAGGCGCTGGTGCGCGGCGAGATCAACAGCCGCGCCAAGTGCCTGTCGGCCAACCGCCAGTTGCTGGAGAAGCTCGACGAGCTGGAAGCCAAGGCGCGCCGGCGCGACATCCTCGCCGACGAGGAAACCCTGTTCGCCTACTACGACGAACGACTGCCGGCGGATATCTACCAGTCCGCCAGCTTCGAGAAATGGTACGAGCGCGAGCACAAGGCAAAACCGGACCTGCTGATCATGCGCGAGGAAGATGTCCTCGCCCGCGATGCCAGTGAAGTCACTGCTGGTCTTTACCCGGATCGCCTGCAGCTGGGTGAGTTGCAGTTGCCGCTCACCTACCATTTCGAACCGGGCCACGTGCGTGACGGCGTGACCCTGCGCGTGCCGGCGCCACTGTTGCCGCAACTGCCTGCCGAACGCCTGGAATGGCTGGTGCCGGGCCTGCTGGAAGCCAAGTGCATCGAGCTGGTGCGCAGCCTGCCCAAGGCCATCCGCAAGAACTTCGTGCCGGTGCCGGACTTCGTCCGCGCAGCGCTGGGCAAGATGGTCTTCGCCGAGGGCGCGCTGTCCGAATCCCTCGGCCGCGAGCTGCAGCGCATGACCGGCAGCCGCGTGCCGGAAGAGGCCTGGGCGGAAGCCGAGACCCAGGTGGAAAGTCACCTGCGCATGAACATCGAAGTGGTCGACGCCCGTGGCAAGTTCCTTGGCGAAGGTCGTGATCTGGCGGAGCTCACCGCGCGCTTCGCCGAGGCCAGCCAGGCGGCGCTGGCGATTCCGCAGGCCGACAAGCCGCAAAAACCAGTGGAAGCCAAGGGCTTCGCCGGGGTGGCGGAAAAGGTCCAGCAGAAGGTCGCCGGGCTGTCGATGACGGTCTATCCGGCGCTGGTGGAAGAGGCTGGCGTGGTCAAGGAAAACCGCTTCCCGACTCAGGCCGAGGCCGACTACCAGCACCGCCGCGCCCTGCAACGCCTGCTCCTGCAACAGCTCGCCGAGCCGGCCAAGTTCCTGCGCAGCAAGCTGCCGGGGCAGACCGACATGGGCCTGCTCTACCGCGAGCTGGGCCGGGTCGAGTCGCTGGTGGAGGACATCCTGCTGGCCAGCCTGGACAGCGCCATTCTCGACGGTGAAGCCAACCTGCCGCGCGATGGCGCCGGGCTCGCGTCACTGGCCGAGAAGAAGCGCGGCGCCTGGACCGAACACGCCGAGCGCATCGCTCGCCTGACCCTGGAAATCCTCAAGCTCTGGCATGGCTTGCAGAAGCGCTTCAAGGGCAAGGTCGATCTGGCCATGACGGTGCCGCTCAACGATGTGAAGGGGCAACTGGCCAGGCTGGTCTACCCCGGCTTCGTGCGTGACACGCCGCTGGAATGGCTGAAGGAAATCCCGCGCTATCTGAAGGCTGTGGAACAGCGTCTGGACAAGGTCGCCGGTCAGGTCCAGCGCGACCGCGTGTGGAGCGGTGAGATGGCCGGCTACTGGGAGCAGTACTCGGCGCGCCTGGCCAAGCATGCCCAGGAGGGCAAGCGCGACCCGGAGCTGGTGCTCTATCGCTGGATGCTGGAGGAATACCGCGTCTCGCTGTTCGCCCAGCAGCTGGGGACGAAGATTCCGGTGTCGGACAAGCGCTTGTCGAAGCAGTGGAGCCAGGTCGAGGCCTGACGCTCAGGCTTCCTGTAGGAGCGAGCAAGCTCGCTCCTACAGGAAGTGAACCGTTAATCCCGTTTCGGAATGTTCAGCCCGCGCTGCACCGCAGGCCGCGCCAGGAAGCGCTCCAGCGCGCGCTTCACGTTCTGGAAGTTCTCGAAACCGACCAGACCACCCGCCTCGTAGAAACCGACCAGGTTGCGGATCCACGGGAAGGTGGCGATGTCGGCGATGGTGTAGCGCTCGCCCATGATCCAGTCGCGGCCTTCCAGGCGCTGGTCGAGCACGGCCAGCAGGCGCTTGGCTTCGTCGACGTAGCGCTGCAGCGGGCGCTTGTCCTCGTAGTCCTTGCCGGCGAATTTGTTGAAGAAGCCGATCTGGCCGAACATCGGGCCAATCCCGCCCATCTGGAACATCAGCCACTGCAGCGTCTCGTAGCGACCGCTGGCGCCGGGGGCGATCAGCGAGTCGGTCTTGTCGGCGAGGTAGACCAGGATCGCGCCGGACTCGAACAGCGCCAGCGGCTGGCCGTCCGGCCCGTTGGGGTCGAGGATCGCCGGAATCTTGTTGTTCGGGTTCAGCGAAAGGAATTCCGGGCTCATCTGGTCGTTGCGCTCGAAGCTGACCAGGTGCGGCTCGTAGGGCAGGCCGAGCTCTTCCAGCATGATCGACACCTTCACGCCATTGGGCGTGGGCAGCGAGTACAGCTGCAGGCGGTCAGGGTGTTCGGCGGGCCATTTACGGGTGATGGGGAACGCGGAAAGGTCTGACATGCATACTCCGGTCAGGTCACTGGGAAAAGCAGCGGAAGGCCTGAGGATAGACCTCCGGAAGCGGCCGGTCATGACCCGCGCGCGACAAAAAGGTAAGGTGCGGCCCCATAGTCAACGGAGAAGGAACCCACCATGAGCCTGCACGGCACCTACGACCCGCAGAACATCTTCGCCCAGATCATTCGCGGCGAAGCCCCCTGCTACAAGCTGTACGAGGACGACGACGTGCTCGCCTTCCTCGACCTGTTCCCGCAGTCCTACGGCCATGCGCTGGTGATTCCGAAGAATTCGCCGGCGCGCAACATCCTCGAAGTCGACCCTGACGCCTTGTCCAAGGTGATGCGGGTGGTGCAGCGCCTGACCGGCGTGATCGTCGAAGAGCTCAATCCCGATGGCGTGCAGGTCGCCCAGTTCAACGGCGCGCCCGCCGGGCAGACGGTGTTCCATATCCACGTGCACATCGTCCCGCGCTATGCCGGTGAAGGCCTGGGTATCCACGCGGCGAACAAGGCCGAGGCGGCTGAACTGGAGAAGCTGCAGGCGCGCCTCGTTGCCCGTCTGAACGGCTGAGGCGCGCCAGGCGGTTATTCGACGGCGGGCTTGATGTCGAAACCGGTGCGGTTGTCGCTGACGATGCGGAAGGCGTTGTTGCCGCCCGGCTCGAGCGGCACCAGCAGTTCGCGGCGCAGCATGGCCTTGCTGCACAGGCCTTCGCCGTCCTTGTCGCCGATGATGCCGACCACGTGCTTGCCCGCCGGCACGTGGAAGCTGGCCGACTCGCCCTTGCCGATGCGCGCGGCTATTTCGTGGTCGATGGTGATGGCGACGTAGCAGCCGCCACCGAGATAGCCGACGTCGCGGGTGACGTCGACCTTGACGCTGTCCTTGCCGGGTTGCTGGTAGGCCAGCAGGCGGTCGGTGGGGACGGGATGGACCTCGTCGTTCTGGTACGAGGCACAACCGGAAAGCGCGAGCACGGACAGGACGGCAAGAATCGAACGCATAGATTTCCTCCATGGACAATGCAGCCTAGGCTAGCCCATCCGGCTGGTTTCCGTCGGCTTGGCAACGCGCTGTAGGAATTTGGAGTAGTCTTCAGCAAACGTGAGCCGGGCTGGAGCGCTCGGCCGCCGCCATCGAGGCCGACCCGCCGGGCGGTTGAGCCAAGGAGCAGGGCGATGCACCGCAACAGCGATCCTGACCATCTGTTCGAGTCCAGCGCCGGACCGACCGGCCTGGAGGAGGCAGACCATCGTCTGCTGATGCGGTTGATCTTTACCTGTACCGGCGCGACGCTGGGATTGTTCTCGATTCTCCAGTTCTTCGCCGGCAACTACTGGCTGGCCGGTGCCGAACTGGCCACCTGCGGCCTGCTACTGTGGGCCACGCAGCGGCTCAAGCGGGTAACGCGCCTGGTGCCCTGGATCATCGCCTACCTGCTGCCGACCTTCTGCTTCATCCTCTACATCATCGTCATGCCCAACGCTTCGGCATCGGCCTTCGTCTGGGTCTACCTGATGCCCGTGATGGCTTACCTGCTGCTGGGCAAGTGGCGCGGCTTCCTGCTTGCCGTTCCGTTCATGCTGATCGCCACGGTCATGTACCTGCACGCCAATCACCTGCGCCTCGATGCCCCGGGGTTGATTGACATCGGCAATGGCATCTTCTGTGGCGTCCTGGTGATCGCCTTCATGCACGTGTACGAGGAGCGGCGTGCGGCCGCCTACAAGCAGCTGCGGAACCTGGCGCTGACCGACGCGCTGACTGGGGTGGCCAGCCGCGAGAGTTTTCAGCGCACGTTGCGCCGTTGCATCCAGGAGGCGGCGCGCTACGAGACGCGGCTTGTGTTGGTGGTGCTGGACGTCGACCATTTCAAGAACATCAACGACCAGTGGGGCCACGATGCCGGCGACAAGGCCCTGCAGCATCTGTGCAATCGCCTGCGCCACCGCCTGCGCGCCACCGACCTGATCGGCCGGCTGGGCGGCGAGGAATTCGGCCTGTTGCTGCCCTTCACCGACCGCTTCGACGCCAAGCCGCTGGTGGAGTCCCTGCGCCGGGATATCGACGAGGCGCCGCTGATGTACCACGGCCAGCGTATCCCGATCTCAGCCACCTTCGGCCTCGCCGAATGGCCGGGCGACGGGCTGGATGCGGACGAACTGTACCGCTGCACCGACCGTCGCCTGTATCGCGGCAAGGCTGAGGGGCGCAACCGCCTGGTCTACAGCGATCCGGTCTGAGTGCGCCTGGCGGCCAGCGGCTCGGCCAGGCGCGCATAGGCCGTGCGCACCTGGCGGGCCATCTTCCGTTCAACCCATTCGTAGCTCAGCCAGGACAGCAACAGGATGGCTGGCACGCTGATGCCCAGCGTCTGGTAGGGCGTCAGGCCCAGCCGTTCATGCAGCCAGTACGCGGCCAGCCAGAGCACGATCACGTGCAGCAGGTAGACCGAATAGGACCAGTCGCCCAGCGCATGCAGCACCCGGTTGCGCTCGAACAGCGGTTCCAGCGCCACGCAGGCGGCGAGCAGCGCGGCGGCGGGCAGGCCCCAGGTCAGCAGGCGCCAGGGATGGTCGGCAGGGAACAGCGCGATGGTCGCCACTGCCATCGCGGCTGTCGCCAGCGCCAGCGGTCGCGGCCAGTCCAGCCAGCCGCGCCGGTACAGCGCCGCGAGGCCCAGGCCGAGGAGGAACTCGAAGATGATCGGGTTGCGGTAGAAGTTGCTGACCCATGGCTCGCGCGCCAGTACCTGCGCCACCAGCAGCACCAGTGCGGTCACCAGCCAGGGACGCCAGCGTTCGGCAACCAGGAAGGAGAGGGCGAACAGGCCGTAGAAGAGCATCTCGAAGTTCAACGTCCAGCCCACCGGTAGCACCGGATACTTGCCGAAGCCGCCGGGGTTCTCGCTGGGGATGAACAGCATGGACAGCAGCAGCGACTTGCCGCCGACGCCGTAGACCGGCATCACGTCGGCGAAGGCATAGATGATCAACGCGGTGATCGCCGTGTATAGCCAGTAGGCCGGGGCGACGCGGGCCAGGCGCTGGACCAGGAAGGTCACCGGCGACATCGGTCGGCCGGCGCTGGAAAGGTGGATCACGAAGCCGCTGAGGACGAAGAAGATGTCGACGCCGACCTGGCCACGGGTGGAGAGCAATCTGCCGCCGAGGCTGTCGGCGCGGAAATCGAAGAACACCTGCATGAAGTGATGGAATACCACCAGCCAGGCGGCCAGTGCCCGCAGTGCCTGAAGCGAAACCAGCATGGGTGGGCGAGCCCTCCGTCTGTGGGAAAAGAAAAGGGGCGCGACAGTGCGCGCCCCTTTCCTCGACAGTGCGGCTTCGCCGATCGTTCACCGTGCCTGCTGGACGGTGCCCGCCGGCAGCGCCGGGCCGCGCTCCAGGCGCAGGCAGATCAGCGCTGTGGCGATGGCCGCCACCGGCAGCAGGGCGCCGACCCAGGGCAGTGCGGCGAGGCCGGGGCCGTGGTCGATGGTCATGCCGCCGAGCCAGGCACCCAGCGCGTTGCCGAGGTTGAACGCAGCGATGTTGAAACTGGCTGCCACGCTCTGGCCGGCACCATGGGCTTTCTCCAGCACCCACATCTGCAGCGGTGGCACGGTGGCGAAGCCGGCGGCGCCGAGCAGGGCAATGAAGACGACCACGGCGATCTGGTTCTGCAGCGCAAAACTCATCAACCCCATGACCACCGCCAGCGCCACCAGGCTGCCAAGCAGGGCGGGCACCAGCTTGCGGTCGGCCAGCTTGCCGCCGAGCAGGTTGCCCAGCACCAGCCCGCCGCCGAATACCAGCAGCACTGGCGACACGGCGCTTTCGGAGAAGCCGGCGAGTCGAGTCAGCAGCGGCGACACGTAGCTGAACACGGTGAACACGCCGCCGAAGCCGAGCACGGTGGTCAGCAGGCCAAGCAGCACGGCCGGGCGCTTCAGCACGCGGAAGTCGTCGCGCAGGTTGCCGGCCGCCGGCGGAGCGCCGTTGCGCGGCAGATAGATCGCCAGGATCGCCAGGGCCAGCACACCGATGCCGGTCACCACCCAGAAGGCCGCACGCCAGCCGTACAGTTGGCCGAGCCAGGTGCCCAGCGGGACGCCAAGGATGGTGGCGACGGTCAGGCCGGTGAACATCAGGGCGATGGCCGAGGCGCGGCGTTCGGCCGGCACCAGGCTGGTGGCGACCACCGAGCCGACGCCGAAGAAGGTGCCGTGGGCGAAGGAGGTCAGCACCCGCGCGGCCATCAGCGTGGCGTAGTCCGGTGCCAGGGCACAGGCGAGGTTGCCGAGGGTGAAGATCACCATCAGCCCCAGCAGCGTGCGGCGCTGCGGCCAGCGCGCGGTTAGGGCGGTGAGCAGCGGTGCGCCGAGCACCACGCCGAGGGCGTAGCCGGAAATCAGCAGGCCGGCAGCGGAGATCGACACGCCGAAGTCCTGGCCGACCTCCAGCAGCAATCCCATGATCACGAATTCGGTAACGCCGATGCCAAAGGCACCGGCGGTCAAGGCATACAAGGCAATGGGCACGATGGCTCTCCCTAGTGATTCGTAGAATGGGCGCCACCTTATCTCCGCGCGTATTGCTGATATAGACTGCCTTTGAGCAAATCACCTGTGAATTGAATTCAACATGGCGCGCCCTGACGTCAACCGCTTCGGCGAAATGGAAGTCTTCATCCGCGTGGTGGAAACCGGCGGTTTCACCGCCGCCGCGCAGCAGTGCGGGATGACACCCTCGGCAGTGAGCAAGCTGGTGGCGCGCCTGGAGGATCGCCTCGGCGCGCGGCTGTTCAACCGTTCAACCCGACGCCAGCAGCTCACGGCCGAGGGCGCGGCCTTCTACGAGCGCAGCCTGCGCATCCTCGCCGACCTGGACGAAGCTGAGCGCGAAGCCTCGGCCAGCGCCGAGCCCCAGGGCCGGGTACGCATCAGTTGCAACCTGCCGGTGGGGCGGCAATTCCTCATTCCGGCGCTCCCGCTGTTCTTCGAGCGCTACCCCGGCGTCAGTCTGGACCTGCAACTGACCGATGAAGTGGTGGACCTGCTGGAAGTGCGTGCAGACGTCGCCGTACGCAGCGGACCGCTGCGGGATTCGCGGCTGGTGGCGCGTTCACTGGGGGAGTCCGGGCACAAGATTGTCGCCGCACCCGAGTACCTGGCGCGACACGGTACGCCACAGCATCCGCGTGAGCTGCGCGCATACAACTGCCTGGGCTTCAGCTACCGGCGCGTCGAGCCGGACTGGCCATTCCTCGGCAAGCAGGCGGACGATCCCGAGCCCAACGGCAACCTTTTGGCCAGTGACGGCGACAGCGTGCGCCACCTGGCTTTGGCGGGATTAGGGCTGGCGCGGCTGGCGGAGTTCCAGGTGCGTGGGGATATCGCTGCCGGACGGCTGGTGGAGGTGCTGGCGGACTTCAACCCCGGCGATCGCAAGCCCATGCATGCGCTCTATCTGGGCAAGCCGGGGCACTTGCCCGCGCGGGTACGCGCGGTGCTCGACTTCCTCGCCGAGCACGTGCGCATCGACTGACTCAGGCGGCTTCGAGCAGCGCCAGGGTGTCGGTTGCACCCATCATTCTTGCCGCGGCCAGCGGAGTCAGGCCGCTGGCGTCGCGAGCATCGCGGTTCGCGCCGTGCTCCAGCAGGCAGCGGACGATTTCCGGGCGGTTGAACATCGCGGCCATCATCAGCGCGGTCTTGCCGTCGGGCGAGGCGCCGTCCACCTGGGCGCCGCGGCCGAGCAGCAGGCGGACCATCTCCAGGTCGCCCTTGAAGGCGGCGCCGGCCAGCGGTGTCTGGCCCGCATTGTTGCGCAGGTCCGGGTCGGCGCCGTGCTCCAGCAGCACGGCCACGGTGTCGTGGTGGCCATAGTAGCTGGCCAGCATCAGCAGGCTGTCGCCCTTGTGGTTGCGCAGGTTGGCCGGCAGGCCCTGGCCCAGCAGGCTGGCCAGGCGCTCGGTGTCGCCCTGGCGGGCGAGGTCGATCACCTGGTTGGCGAATTCCAGGGTCTGTTCGTCCATTTCCGGGCGGTTCGCAGCATTCATCCTGAAGTCTCCTTGGCAATGTCGGGAATGATTCGCAGGATAAGGATCCGCGCGCTCTGGCGCGCTAACGCCGTGCCTATGGTGCCGGTGGAAAAAATCAATCCCTTGCTTCAAGGCAGGCATGGCGTGATTTGCGTCTGTAATCTTGCGTAAATGCCGTCCTCGCACGGCGGCTTTTCGGCGAATTTTGCAGCATAATCAGCGACCAGCGGTTGCACCTGAGGTGAAACCGCAAACCGCCGGGCGGGCAAAGGTGCCGCCCCGGCAAGGGAGTGGCAAACTGCCCGGTTGCAGGGATTGCCATCCCAGAGGCTTCGCGCAGGGCGCGCAAGCCCATGAATATTCGGTGCCGGCCAATGCGCGGGCACCTTGCTGCCTAACCCAGCCGCCCGGCCCGGCGGCTTTGAGAATTGAAGAGGATTGACCGTGCATAAAGTCGTGATCAGCGGAACCGGCCTGTATACCCCGCCGTTCAGCATCTCCAACGATGAACTGGTGGAATCCTTCAACAGCTACGTCCGCAGTTACAACGACCAGCACGCTGACGCCATTGCCAAGGGCGAAGTGGAAGCCCTCTCCGAGTCCAGCTCGGCGTTCATCGAGAAGGCTTCGGGCATCAAGAGCCGCTTCGTGGTGAACAAGGAAGGCATCCTCGACCCGCAGCGCATGGCATCGCGCATCCCGGAGCGCTCCAACGACGACTGGGGCATCCTCTGCGAGATGGCCGCTGCCGCTGCCAAACAGGCGCTGGAACGCGCCGGCCGCAAGCCCGAGGACATCGACGGCGTGATCGTCGCCTGCTCCAACCTGCAGCGCGCCTACCCGGCTGTGGCCATCGAAGTACAGGCTGCCCTGGGCATCCAGGGCTTCGGCTACGACATGAACGTCGCCTGCTCCTCGGCCACCTTCGGCATCCAGGCCGCGGTGAACAGCGTGCAGCTGGGCCAGGCCCGCGCGATTCTGATGGTCAACCCGGAAATCTGCACCGGCCACCTGAATTTCCGCGACCGCGACAGCCACTTCATTTTCGGTGACGCCGCTACCGCCGTGATCATCGAGCGCGCCGACCAGGCGACTTCCAAGCACCAGTTCGACGTAGTCAGCACCAAGCTGCTGACCCAGTTCTCCAACAACATCCGCAACAACTTCGGCTTCCTCAACCGCGCGGCGGAAGAGGGCATCGGCACTCGCGACAAGTTGTTCGTGCAGGAAGGCCGCAAGGTGTTCAAGGACGTCTGCCCGATGGTGGCCGAGCTGATTGGCGAGCACCTGGCGCAGAACGACATCCCGGTCAGCGACGTGAAGCGCTTCTGGCTGCACCAGGCCAACCTGAACATGAACCTGCTGATCACCCGCAAGCTGATCGGCCGCGACGCCGAGCCGCACGAGGCGCCGGTGATCCTCGACACCTACGCCAATACCAGCTCGGCTGGCTCGGTGATCGCCCTGCACAAGTACCAGGACGACCTGCCCGCCGGTTCCATCGGCGTGCTGAGCTCCTTCGGCGCCGGTTACTCCATCGGCAGCGTGATCCTGCGCAAGCGCTGATCGTGCCCGCCGACGACAACGAGCTGTTGTCGCGCCTGCTGGCCGGTGACCAGCAGGCCTTCCGCACCCTGGTCGCGACCTACCAGGGTGCGATGCGCGCCGTCGCCATCGCCATTCTCGGCAGCGCCCATGCCGACGAGGTGGTGCAGGACGCCTGGCTTGCCGCTGTGCGCAACCTCGATGGTTTCCAGGGCCGCTCCAGCCTCAAGACCTGGCTGCTGACCATCACTGCCAACACCGCCAAATCCCGCCTGCGCAAGGTTCGTCGCGACGTTTCGCTGGACGAGCTGCCTGCGCCCCACGGCAGCATCGACGATTCCCGCTTCGCCGCCGACGGCCACTGGAGCCCGGCGCCGTTGGCGTGGCACGAGGACTCGCCCGAGGCCCTGCTGGCCGAGGACGAGCTGCGCCAATGCCTGGAAAAGACCCTGCTCAGCCTCTCCGAATTGCAGCGCAGCGTGTTGCTGCTGCGTGAGCGCCAGGGCCTGGAATTGGAGGAGATCTGTAATCTGCTGGAGGTTTCGCTCTCCAATGCCAGGGTGCTGCTGCACCGTGCGCGGCTGAAGGTGTTCGCCACCGTGGAGCACTTCGAGGAGACCGGGGAATGCTGACCTGCAAGGAACTGGTGGCGCGCTCCAGCGACCTGCTGGACGAACAGTTGGGCTGGCGCGAGAAGATCGCGTTGCGCCGGCACCTGCTGCTGTGCCGCCACTGCCGGCGCTACCTGCGGCAGATGCGCCTGACCCAGGCGACCCTGCGCCTGCTGCCAGAACCGCCTCGCCCGGACTCGGAGCGCCTGGCTGACCATCTCGCCGAGCTTCGCCGGGACAGCGCACGGCGCTGATGCTGGTGTCCTGCCTGTCTTTGGAAAGCGGACGCTTTCTGGGGCCGTGATGTGCCTATTCCGCAAGAGGTTGTTCGTTGACCAGGCTGTCGGCCAGAGCCTGCTCAATCGACATGATGTTTTCTGGCCTCAGCGGCCACTGGGGATTGCCGGCGATGGCCATCGTCCAGTCGTAGGGGAAGTAGTCATGCATTTGCCTGCTCGCGCCGACCTGGCAGCGATGGATCAAGAGCTCTTGAGCTTCAACCAGCGCAAGTCGTTGAAGCTCCAGATCCTTCAGTGTTTCTGCCGCTTCGGGGTCCGCCAGATCGATGCTCCCGTCCACGTTGTAGAGTGTGAGATTCCCGATTTCATACGTGCGATGGAAAGCAGTTCTCCAGCGTGAGTTGTTTCCCCAGCCGTGGGAAAGATCGTGCACGGGACGGTGATTGCGGTGGTTCGTGAAGTACAACGTGCTGCAGTCGGCAAAACCGTTGATGATCTGGAGGGACTGAGGACAGGAAATGTCGACAGCGCAGCGGGAGAAGATCAGCTCTCCGAATTTCAATCCTGGCCAATGGCAATGGCCCAGGGCAATACTCTGCTCGGCGGTGGAGTTATCCACCGACATTACTTCGCAAAGTGCAGGGTTGAATTGGGCGGGCGGATCGAACGGCACAAAACCCAAAGCTCGGAAGAACTGCTGGTATTCGCTAAGCGAAAAGTCCGAAGCGCACAGCAAGTGTTCGTTGATGACGGACAGGGCGAACAGTTCCTGAAGCTTTTCCTGATCCACGGTGCCGGGCCTTGAGCTGTTCAGTCTCTTCAGCGGCTCAAGTGTGCTCATGAGCGCGTGAAGCTCCTCGAGGGATCGCTTTAGAAGTTCTTCGTAGCGTCCCTCTCCGCTGTGCTGGATGAGTGCGTAATAGAGCGACCGAAAGCTGTCGTGCTTCATGGGGATCGAAAGTTTCCTTCGGGGGAATGGCGTGGTTTTGCTACGAGACTCAGGACGAATGGGTATGCACGCAGGATTGCTGTCCCTTTCGGTGTGACGATCAGGCGCATCAAGCCTGTTGCGCCCGCCACGCATCCAATCCCCCCGACAGGGCCCAGGTACGCGGATGCCCAAAAGCCTGCAGCCGCTCCGCCAGCATCGCTGCGGAAAGCTCGTGTGGGCAGGCGCAGTAGATCACCACGTCCTTGTCCTCCAGGCTGTCGCGCAACTCGTCCAGCTTCCCGTCCAGGCTGAAGGCGATGGAGCCGGGAATCGCCTCGTCATCGAATTGCGCGCGCACATCGAGGATCAGCGGTGGCTGGCCTGCGTCCAGGCGTGCGCGCAGCTCATCGACGCTGATGCGTGGAATCCGCGCGGTGCGCTTGAGCAGGCTGAAGCGCTGCCAGAGCTTCCAGGCGATGAACAGTGCGAAGGCGCCCAGCAGCACCGCTACGCCAAGGCTCGCGTACTCGGTGAGCCAACCCAGGACACGATCCACGGCATCGCTGAAGATGCTCCCGAGCATCAGCGCCGAGCCCGCCCAGAGCGCGGCGCCGGCACAGTCGTAGGCGAGGAAGCGTGGCAGCGGCGTGCGGGTCATGCCGGCCATGGTGGTGGTCAGCGCGCTGGCACCGGGGAGGAATCGCGAGATCAGCAGCGCCCGCGGCCCGATGCGGAGGTACAGGCTCTGGCTCTGGCGGATGCAACTGTCAGGCGACAGCGAAACCTTGCACACGCTGCGCAGCATGAAGCCGCCATAGCGTCGCCCGGCGCTGAACCAGATCAAATCGGCAATCAGGCAGGCGCACACGGCCACGGCCAGCGCCTGCCCCAATGGAACGCCGCTTCCCTGCAGGGCAAGTGCTCCGGCGACGATCAATGCCGGATAGGCGGGAATCGGCAAGCCGAGTTGTTCCAGCAGGACGTTGAAGAACAGCAGCGTCAGGCCGTGCTGCTGGATCAAGGGTTGCAGTTCATGCATGGGTAAGCCTGAGGGCGCTGTCTTTCAGAAGTGAGGTCGGAGCATACCGCCAAAGAGGCCGACAGAAACGGCTGAAAGCCTAGTCGGGCGTGGTCCTGAGCCTTTATGCCATAAGGAAATCAAAAGTTCCTTTGTAATAAAAGTTTTATCTACGAGCAACCGATCTGAAATAACCCCTCGCCAAGATTCCCAGCAACACAAACGGGGGCCGCCAGAACGGCCTGTGCGAGTCCTTGGGGGGCGCGCAGCAGCCAGGCACTCGGCGTGTTCAACGCAAATACCATTAAGGGGAATCTTCGATGATCCGTAAGCACTTCGCCGGTTACGCCGCCACTGCCCTGGCACTGGCCGTTTCCGCCCAGGCTTTCGCAGGCACAGTCACCACCGATGGCGCCGATATCGTGATCAAGACCAAAGGCGGTCTTGAAGTTGGCACCACCGACAAGGAATTCAGCTTCAAGCTCGGTGGCCGTCTGCAAGCGGATTACAGCCGCTTCGATGGTTTCTACACCAAGAACGGCAACAACGGTGACGGCGCCTACTTCCGCCGTGCCTACCTGGAACTGGGCGGCACTGTCTACAAAGACTGGAAATACCAGATCAACTACGACATGTCCCACAACTCCGGTAACGCTGACAACGGTTACTTCGACGAGGCTTCCTTCAGCTACACCGGCTTCAGCCCGGTTACCCTGAAGTTCGGCCGCTTCGACCCGGACTTCGGTCTGGAAAAAGCCACCAGCTCCAAGTGGGTCACCGCCACCGAGCGTACCACTGCCTACGAACTGGCTGATTGGATCAACACCCACCAGGACGGCATGGGTGCCCAGGTTGGCGGCGTCGTCGCCAACATGGCTTACCTGGACGCCGGCGTATACGCCAAGGATGCCGACGACACCGACGGCGACAGCGTCAAGCAGTTCAACTTCCGTGGCGTGTTCGCTCCGCTGAACACCGACGGCAACGTGCTGCACATTGGTGTGGACTACGCCTACCGCGACCTGGACGACGTAGCCTTCGACTCCCGCATCCGTCCGCGTCTGGGCATGCGTGGTATCGCCACCAACGGCGGTAACGATGCTGGCGACAACGGCAACCGCGCTACCTTCGGCGGCGCCACCCTGAGCCCGGCCGGTTCCTACAAGGACGACTCCACCTGGGGTGCTGAATTCGCCTACGCCTTCGGCCCGTTCTCCGCTCAGGCCGAGTACCTGAAGCGCAAGCTGAAGGCTGATGCCGACGCTTACGAAGACATCAAGGCTGACGGCTACTACGGCCAACTGGCTTACACCATCACCGGTGAATCCCGCGTGTACAAGCTCGATGGCGCCAAGTTCGACACCATCAAGCCGTCCAACAAGGAAATCGGTGCCTGGGAAGTCTTCTACCGTTACGACCACATCAAGGTCGATGACCCGAACGTGGTTGTGGCTACCGCTACCCGCGACGTGGGCGACACCAAGGCCAGCACCAACACCATCGGTGTGAACTGGTACGCCAACGAAGCCGTGAAGGTCTCCCTGGACTACGTCCACGTCAGCACCGACGGCATCCGCAATGCCAACGGCGACGACGACGGCAACGGTGTCGTGACCCGTCTGCAGTACGTGTTCTAAGAACTACAGCAATACCGTTTGACTCCTTTGTGTGAACCCCCGCCTCGGCGGGGGTTTTTTTATGGGAGTCGGAAAGCTTTTCTGTAGGATCGAGGGGGACGCCATCGTTATTGCTCGCGAACCTGCTGCATGCCAGAGCAGTCTGAAGCCTCGTTCGCGAGCAGGCTCGCTCCTGCACGGTT
Source organism: Pseudomonas sp. AU11447 (assembly GCF_001672555.2). NCBI lineage: Bacteria > Pseudomonadati > Pseudomonadota > Gammaproteobacteria > Pseudomonadales > Pseudomonadaceae > Pseudomonas > Pseudomonas sp. AU11447. The sequence continues at coordinate 217,594 of NZ_LZDG02000043.1, forward strand.
TGCCTCAGCGAAAGCCGGGCCTCGCCGGGCGCTGGCGGAATTCGAATTCGAGCAGTTCATCGAACGGATTGCCCATTTCCAGCCGCGTCCAGCCCAGCTTGATGAGGAAGGCCAGCGCCCCCTGGTTGTCTGGCCTCACGCTGGCGCGCCACAAGGGGCTGCTCTGCAGTTCCGCTCGGCTCATCACCAGCGCCATCACTGCGCGCCCTACGCCTGAGCCGCGCAACTCCGGGCGCACGGCGAGATCAGTGACGAAATAGTACGGGTGCTCGGGGCTCGGCAGGCAAATACCCACTACTGCCACCAGCACATCGCCACGCAGGATGCTGTACAGGACTCTGTCCGGAGCGGTCAGCAGCTGTTCCAGCCAGTCACGGTCCATCGGGCCAAGCTGCGCAAAGAGCACGGGGTCGGCGAACCAGCTTTCGTACGGCGGGAAGTCTTCCGCCTGGAAAGGGCGAATCTGCATGCGGGCGCTCTCCGGTGCAGCTTTGGGAAGTTTCACACTCGCATCTGCTGGGCGATTGCGTCAATCGACCCTGAGCGCTCGCGTCATTGAGGCCGCGCGTGGCCAGCACCTACCCTGCGGGCACTCAACCCACCGGGAGTCGATCATGCTGCGCAATCACTTCGAGACCGAACACAACCTGTTCCGCGATGCATTCCGTTCCTTCCTCGACAAGGAAGTGGTGCCCCACCAGGACGAATGGGAAGAAGCCGGCGTGGTGGACCGCTGCGTCTGGCGCAAGGCGGGGGAGATGGGCTTCCTGTTGCCCTGGGCAGAAGAGGAGTACGGCGGAACCGCTCTGAAGGATTTCCGCTACGAACAGATCATGTGCGAGGAACTGGCCGCCATCAACGAGCCGGGTTTCATGATCCCGCTGCACTCGGCGCTGTGCGGCCCCTACATCGCCGAGTATGGCAACGCTGAGCAGAAGGCCCGCTGGCTGCCCGGGATCATCCGTGGCGAGAGCATCCTCGCGGTGGCGATGACCGAGCCTTCCGCCGGCTCTGATCTCGCTGGCATGCGCACCACGGCGGTGGACAAGGGCGATCACTACGTCCTAAACGGCTCCAAGGTGTTCATCTCCAACGGCCTGCTGGCGGACCTGGTGATAGTCGCGGCCAAGACCGACCCGGCGAACAAGCACGCCATGGGCCTGTTCGTGGTCGAGCGCGGCATGCAGGGCTTCGAGCGCGGGCGCAATCTGAAGAAGCTGGGCATGAAGAGCCAGGATACCGCCGAGCTGTTCTTCAACGACGTGAAGGTGCCCAAGGAAAACCTGCTGGGCGACGCCAAGGGCGGCTTCTTCTACCTGATGAACATGCTGGCGCAGGAGCGACTGACCAACGCCTGTGGCGCGGTGGCTGGCGCCGAGGCCGCGCTGAACGCGACCGTCGACTACGTGAAGGAGCGCAAGGCGTTCGACCGTCCGATTGCGCATTTCCAGAACACCCGCTTCAAGCTCGCCGAGATGCGTACGCAGATTGACGTGGCGCAGGTTTTCACCGACCGCTGCGTGATGGACCACAACCAGAAGAAGCTCACCCCCGAAGTGGCCGCCGAAGCCAAGCTGTTCACCACCGAGCTGCTCTGCAAGGTGGTCGATGAAGGCGTGCAACTGCACGGCGGCTGGGGTTACATGTGGGAGTATCCGATCTGCAAGATGTACGCGAATGCGCGCATCCAGCGCATCTTTGCCGGTACTTCGGAGATCATGAAAGAGATCATCAGCCGCGGCATGAAGCTCTGAGGCGCGGCGCCCACGCATCGATTGAGCGAAACAGGAGTGCCCATGAACGGCCCGCTCGCCTCCCTGAAGATCCTCGACTTCTCCACCCTGCTGCCGGGGCCGTTCGCCTCGTTGCTGCTGGCCGACATGGGCGCCCAGGTGTTGCGCGTGGAGTCGCCCACGCGCATGGACCTGGTGCGCGTGCTGCCGCCGCACGTGGACGGCACCTCCGCCAGCCACGCCTACCTCAACCGCAACAAACGCTGCATTGCTCTGGATCTCAAGCAGGCCGAGGCGGTGGAGGTGGTGAAGCAACTGGTGCAGGAATACGACATCGTGCTGGAGCAGTTCCGCCCCGGCGTGATGGACAAGCTCGGCGTCGGTTACGAGGCGCTCAAGGCGATCAACCCGAAGCTGATCTACGTATCGATCACCGGCTACGGCCAGACCGGGCCGCTGCGCGACCGCGCCGGGCATGACATCAACTACTTGGCCCTGGCCGGCGTGGCCAGCTATACCGGCCGCCGCGAGACCGGCCCATTGCCGCTGGGCGTGCAACTGGCGGACATTGGCGGTGGTTCGCTGCATGGTGTGATGGGCCTGCTGGCGGCAGTCATCCATCGGCTACAGACGGGTGAGGGGCAGCAGGTCGACGTGAGCATGACCGACTGTGCCTTCAGCCTGCACGGCATGGCTGGCGCCGGCTATCTCGCGGCGGGAGTGGAGCCGGAGATGGAAGGCCTCGCGCTCAACGGTGGCAGCTTCTACGACTACTACCGCACCCGCGATGGCCGCTGGTTCTCGGTAGGCAGCCTGGAACCGCAGTTCATGCAACAGTTCTGCGCCGCCATCGGCCGCCCGGAGCTGGCCGCGCGCGGGCTGTCGCCCAAGCCGGAAGAGCAGCAGGCGCTCAAGCGTGAAATCGCCATCGAGTTCGAGAAGCAGGACTTCGCTCACTGGCAGGAGCGCTTTGCCGCGCTGGACGCCTGTGTCGAGCCGATGTTGTCCCTGGCCGAGGCGGTGGAGCATCCGCAGTTGCGTGAACGGGGTGTGGTCACGCAGGTGCCCAACGGCAAGGGCGGGGCGCAACGGCAGGTGGCCTGCCCGATCCGTTTCTCCGCCGGCCTGCCCGAGCCACGCCATATCGGCGCTGCGCTGGGAGCGCACACGGCGCAGGTGATGGCGGAACTGGGTTACACCGACGAACAGGTTGCTGCGCTGAAGGCGGCCAAGGTCATCGTCTGAGCAGCATCACTCGCGGCGGGTTTCGCCGGTGAATACCAGGGTGGCGCGGCACCGCCGGCAATAGTAGCGGCGGCCCTGGGCGACCAGGTTGTGACGCTGGGAGGAGAAGGGGAATTCGTTTCCCTCTCCACAGTGACAGCGATACAGGTAGCGGGTGGAGCGGCGACGCTTGATCTCGTAGGTGTGGCAGCGGTCCGGCGGCAAGCCGTAGATGCCGCGCATGATCAGTTGCCACTCCTCGCCGTGGGGGCGAATGCGCGGACCGAACATCTGGTGGGCGATCAGGTGCGCCACTTCATGGGCCACGGTCTGCTGCAGGAAGTGTTCGTGGTTTTCCCGGTACAGCTGCGGGTTGAATCGCAGCAGGTTTTCATCCAGGTGGGCGACGCCGGCCTTCTGGCCGCGTAGCCGGAAGCTCACTTCCGGGCGGGGAAAGCGCCGCTGGAAGAAGGCTTCGGCCTGCTGGTAGCAGGCTTCGACGCGAGCGTTGAGCTGTTCAGGCATACAGTGGTTCTCCGACGGGGCAAGATTATGCCGCAGTCGGCGCGCCGGTGGAGGATTTCTCGCGGCCGCTCGTCCGGGGTGCAGCTTCAGGCAAGCCGGACGAGTTTCAGGCAAGTGCCGCTCTCTGCAGGAGCGAGTTTGCTCGCGAACCCGTTCAGGAGGTGAAGTCGGCGGCTCGCTCCTGCGAGGAGCCCAAAAGAAACCGGGCCACAAGGGCCCGGTTTCTTCTGCAGAGTGTGAGATCAGGTGTATTCCGGGCCGACGCCGCTGCCCCAGAGGATGACCGACAGGGCCATCATCGCCACCAGCACCACCAGTCCTACCGCCAGCACGGAGCTGGAGAACAGGAAACCTTCATCCTTGGGAATGTTCATGAAGGTCGGGATGCCGACATAGAGCAGGTAGACCGTGTAGCAGATCGCGGCGGTGCCGATGATCATGCCCAGCCACAGGTGCGGATAGAGAGCCGCCAGGCCGCCGATGAACAGCGGAGTTGCGGTGTACGCAGCAAAGACGATGCATTGGGTCAGTGATGGCGACGCGTCGTACGTACGAGCCATCCAGTGGATGAAGGCGCCCATCACGGCGACGCCGGCGAGCATGGCGATGTAAGTCATGATGGTCAGCTGGATCGCGCTGGCGGCCGTCAGCTTGACCGGTCCCGCATTACCCAATACCCAGCCGACCTGCGTGGTGCCGATGTAGGCGGAAATGACCGGGATGGCAGCGAGGATCAGGACGTGGGTCAGGTACATGTGGCTGATGGATTCTTCCTCGCCACGGATGTCCTGCCATTCCTGATCGGGATGGGTGAAGAGCCCCCACACATGATGGATCATGTCAGCATTCTCCTCTTCTTATAGAAGGTCGCCCCCCAGCGAGGCGCCAGGTACGCGTAGCCAGCGTCATCCGGTGCCCGGCCGACCTATGCGACCTTAAGTCGCAGTATAGGAATGGCTGCAAGCCACGTCGTCCGTGGGTTTAGAGCAAATGGAAGTTTCACGGGCGGCTGTAATAGCGCTCCAGAATTTCCATCGCCTTGTTGATCGACTGCAACCGAGTGGTGCTGCCGCCGCGATCAGGGTGGTGCTGGCTCACCAGTTGGCGGTAGCGCAGCTTGATCAGCGCGTAATCCACCGGGCCGTCTTCCAGCTCGAAGAGTGCCAATGCCGCGGCTTTTTCCTCGTTGCCCTGCATGCGCGTCCAGAAGCTTTCCAGCAACTTCTCCACATCGCGCTCGGTGGTTTCCTTCAGGTGTTTTTCATCGAGGTAATAGGCGCGCAGCGCGTCCTGTTCGCCGAGAGCCTGCACACCCTGCATATAAGGAGAGAGGCGAATCTGCAGCGGACCGATCTCCAGGTGCGCGGCACCTTCTCCCCAGAGCTGGTCACGCAGTCGATACAGCGCGTTGAACACCATGAAATGGGTGCGGAACAACACCAGCTTGTCGGTCAGCGGCAGGTTGGGCACGCGGGTGGAGTGCCGAGCCTTCAATTGCTGGATCAGCTGGAATTCGGAGATTCCTTCAGGCGCTTCCCGTAGCAACTGCAGGAGCTGGTCCGTCAGTTCGAGGGAAGGATCGAGATCGTGCGTCATGCTGTCAGATTAGCAGCAGCCCGATAGAGGGGCTGGGGTACGCGTCGCTTTGCGCGTAAAATGACCGGCTTTTCGTCTTGCCCTTTGGATTCCAGAGCACCATGGCCAGCACCCTTTCGGTCAATCAGAACAAACTGCAGAAACGCCTGCGCCGCCAGGTTGGCGAAGCGGTCACCGACTTCAACATGATCGAGGACGGCGACAAGGTGATGGTCTGCCTGTCCGGCGGCAAGGACAGCTACACCCTGCTGGACATCCTGCTGTACCTGCAGAAGGTCGCCCCGATCCAGTTCGAGATAGTCGCGGTGAACATGGACCAGAAGCAGCCCGGCTTCCCCGAGCACGTGTTACCGGCGTACCTGGAGTCCGTCGGGGTGCAGTACCACATCATCGAGAAGGACACCTACTCGGTGGTGAAGGAGAAGATCCCGGAGGGCAAGACTACCTGCTCGCTGTGCTCGCGCCTGCGCCGTGGCACCCTCTACACCTACGCCGATGAGATCGGTGCAACCAAGATGGCGCTGGGGCACCACCGCGACGACATCCTGGAAACCTTCTTCCTTAATATGTTCTACGGCGGCACCCTCAAGGCCATGCCGCCCAAGCTGCTCTCCGACGACGGCCGCAACGTGGTGATCCGCCCGTTGGCGTACTGCAACGAGAAGGACATCGAAGCCTACTCGGTGCTCAAGGAATTCCCCATCATCCCGTGCAACCTGTGTGGTTCGCAGGAGAACCTGCAGCGCCAGGTGGTCAAGGAGATGCTGCTGGATTGGGAGCGCAAGTCGCCGGGCCGCACCGAGATCATGTTCCGCGCCCTGCAGAACGTGGTGCCGTCGCAATTGGCGGACCGCAACCTGTTCGACTTCAACAGCCTGCGCATCGACGAGAGTGCCACCCCGCGCTTCCTCGACGTGATGAACCTCTGATCCCCGTAAAGAACGAAAGCCCGCAAGGACGCCCGATGCGCGACTACCAGTGGTTGTACGAATACTGTCTGAACCGCTTTGGCTCGGTCGAGGCGCTGGAAGCACGCTTGCCCCAGGCCAGGTCGCCGGCGGAACTGGTGGAGGTCGGTGATGATCGCTACCTGTCGCTGATCAGCCTGCGCATCTTCCGCGCCGGGCTCAAGCACAGCCTGGTGGACGCCAAGTGGCCGGCCTTCGAGGAGGTCTTCTTTGGTTTCGACCCGGAGAAGGTCGTGCTGATGGGCGGCGAGCGCTTGGAAAACCTGATGCAGGACGCCCGGCTGATTCGTCACCTGGGCAAGCTCAAGAGCGTGCCGCGCAACGCCCAGTTCGTCCTGGACATTGCTCGTGAATACGGCAGTTTCGGCAAACTCCTGGCCAGTTGGCCGTCCAGTGACATCGTCGGTCTCTGGAAGCTGCTGGCCAAGCGTGGTAGTCAGTTGGGCGGCATGTCTGCGCCGCGTTTCCTGCGCATGGCCGGCAAGGATACGTTCGTCCTCGGCGACGATGTGGTTGCCGCGCTCAAGGCTCAGGAGATAGTCGACAAGGCGCCCACCAGCCAGAAGGATCTGGCGTTGGTGCAGGCTGCCTTTAATCAATGGCAGGAACAAAGCGGCCGTCCGCTGTGCCAGATTTCCATGATGCTGGCTTTCACGGTCAACCACTGATACGCGGTCCCGCCGCGGAGGAGGGCGCATGGACTCGGCGATCGAACGTACTGGCGCGGCGCTGGCTCGCGCAGAACGCATCCTGGTGATTACCGGTGCCGGGCTCTCCGCCGACTCCGGGATGCCTACCTATCGCGGCCTGGGCGGCCTGTACAACGGCCGGACGGCAGAAGGTGTGCCCATCGAAGTGGCGATCTCCGGGCCGATGCTGCAGAAGGACCCGGCGCTGTGCTGGAAGTACCTGGCGGAACTGGGCAAGGCCTGCCTGGGCGCGCAGCCCAACGCTGGTCATGAGGCCATTGCTGAATTGCAGAGGCTCAAGCCGGAATGCTGGGTGCTCACCCAGAACATCGATGGTTTCCACCGGCGCGCTGGGTCGCCGGCCGAGCGACTGATCGAGATCCATGGCGAACTGGCGCCGCTGTACTGCCAGTCGTGTGGGTTGGAAAGCGCCGAGCTGGCAGGGCACCTGGATGGCCCGCTACCACCGAAGTGCGCGCGCTGTGCAGGTGTGCTGCGCCCGCCGGTAGTGCTGTTCGAGGAGATGTTGCCGGAAGAGGCCATCAATACGCTCTATGCGCAACTGCGCAAGGGTTTCGATGCTGTTCTGCTGGTCGGGACCACCGCGAGCTTCCCGTACATCATCGAGCCCGTGCTGCGAACTCGGGATGCTGGAGGCTTCACCGCCGAGGTGAATCCGGGGCTGACTGACCTGAGTTCGGTGGTCGAAGAAAGAATGGTGGGTCGAGCCTTAGACATTATGCCGCGCCTGCTGAGTCACATTCCGCGATAAAAAACTTGCATTGGCCCCATTGAGCGGGCAAATTAGCCCGCTAATAAATGGAGCTAATGAGACACGGTCGTGCCCATGCTTAAACGCTTAGCACCCCTCGTGCCCATGAGTTTCGTTCTGCTGCTGGCAGCTTGCGCCAGCCATTCGCCGGAATCGCAGCCGAACCAGGTCGCTTCAGCACCTGCCACTCGAGCCGCCTTCCAGGTTAATCAGCACAAGATAGTGCTGGAGAATGAGTCGCAGGACGAGGGGGCCAAAAACGATAACGGCAGTTCGACTGCCCATGTATCCGACATTCTGGACCGCGCTTTCTCGCTGATCGGTACGCCGTACCGCTTTGGTGGAAAGTCGGAGCGGACCGGCTTCGATTGCAGCGGCTTCGTGGGCTATCTGTTCCGCGAAGAAGCGGGCATCAGCCTGCCGCGTTCCACGCGGGAGATGATCAACATGGATGTCCCGCTGGTCTCGAAAGAAGACCTGCAGCCGGGCGACCTGATCTTCTTCAACAACCGTGGTCGCGGTCGGGTCAGCCATGCCGGCATCTATATCGGTGACGGACAGTTCATCCACTCTGCCAGCCGCCGTGGCGGCGGTGTGCGCGTGGACAGCCTGGACGAGAGTTACTGGCGCCTGAGCTACATGGAAGCCAAGCGCGTGCTCGAACCGGGTTACGAGCCGAAGACGGTGACGCGCTAAACTTAAAGTTTTACTTTAAGTATTGCGCTCAAGTCACTGTTGGTACAAAGTGATGGCACTCCTTGACGGGATGCCATCACATGCTCGTTCCTCAGCGCATCATTCTCCTCGCTATTCTTGCCTCGCTGGCTGCCTGCGCCAGTCGCACTCCGCCTGCGCCGCCTCCCGTAGTGCGCGCTAACGCTGCTCCCGTCTACAACACCCAGGCTGCCGACGATGTTCTGATCCGTGCCATTGGCCTGGTCGGCACGCCATATCGCTGGGGCGGTAATACGCCGGATAGCGGATTCGATTGCAGCGGCCTGATCGGCTACGTCTATCGCGATGCCACCGGCCTGATGCTGCCGCGTTCCACTCGCGAGATGATTTCCATGCGTGCGCCGACCGTTGGCCGCGAATCCTTGCAGAGTGGCGACCTGGTGTTCTTCGCTACCAGCGGTGGACGTGGCGTCAGTCATGCGGGTATCTATGTCGGGGAAGGGCGCTTCGTTCACGCGCCCAGAACGGGCGGGACCGTGCGCCTGGACAGCCTTGATAGTGCCTATTGGCAGAAAGCCTTCCTGGAAGCCAAGCGCGTCCTCGCCGTGCAGAGTCTCGCCCTCCATCCCTGATACTTAGGAGGGCCCATGACCACCCGCACGCTGAACCTCGACGACTCGCTTTATCAGTACCTGCTCGACGTTTCCCTGCGCGATTCGCCAGTGAAGGCACGATTGCGCGCCGAGACGGCCAGGTTACCGATGTCTCGCTGGCAGGTCGCTCCGGAGCAGGGGCAGTTCCTCGCGCTGCTGGTCGGGCTGACCGGCGCGAAACGAATCCTCGAGATCGGCACCTTCACTGGCTATAGCGCCCTGTGCATGGCCGAGGCGCTGCCCGACTGCGGCCATATCCTCTGCTGCGACCTGCCGGGTGAGTACAACGACATCGCGCGCAGCTACTGGCACGACGCTGGCGTCGACTCGCGCATCGAGCTGCGGCTCGGACCTGCACTGGCCACCCTGGAAGCCCTGGTTGCAGGCGATCAGCAAGGCGCTTTCGACCTGGTCTTCATCGACGCCGACAAGGCGAATTACCTCACCTACCTGGAGCACGCGCTGGCTCTGCTGCGTGTGGGCGGGCTGGTGGTCTTCGACAACGTACTGTGGAGTGGACGAGTGTTGGAGGCCAACCCGGAGAGTGCGGATACCCGCGCGATCCAGCAACTCAACCTGGCCTTGAAGGTGGATGAGCGAGTGGACTATTCGCTGGTGCCGATTGGCGATGGCATGAGCCTTTGTCGCAAGCGTTGAAAAACCTTGGGCCAAAAAAAGGCACGCCGTGAGGCGTGCCTTTTTTCGTTACTGCGGCCTGGGTCAGGCAACATCCACCAGAATCACTTCGCTGTCTTCGAGTGCGGTGACCTTCACCACGGCCTCATCGGCGATTGCGGCGCCGTCACGGGCCAGTAGCTCGATACCGTTGACCTCGACCTTGCCCACCGCCGGAACCAGGTAGCCCCGGCGATTGCCGCCAAGCTCGTACTCGGCAGTCTGGCCTGCCTTCAGGGTGGCGGCGACCAGGCGGCCTTCGGCGCGGATGCGCAGGGCGTCGGCGTCGTTTTCATAGCCGCTGGCCAGGGTTACGAAGCGCCCGGCGCGATCGCCCTTCGGGAAGGGCTTGGCGCCCCAGGACGGTGTGCCGCCGCGTACCGAAGGGATGATCCAGATCTGGAAGATCTTGGTGACATCCTTCTCCAGGTTGTACTCGGAGTGCACGATGCCCGAGCCCGCGCTCATCACCTGTACGTCACCCGCTTCGGTGCGGCCCTTGTTGCCCAGGCTGTCCTGGTGGGTGATCGCGCCCTGGCGGACGTAGGTGATGATTTCCATCTCGCGGTGCGGGTGCGGTGGGAAGCCGGTGCCCGCGGCGATTTCGTCATCGTTCCAGACGCGGAGGTTGCCCCAGTCCATCCGCTCGGCGTCGTAGTACTCGGCGAAGGAGAAGTGGTGCTTGGCGTTGAGCCAGCCGTGGTTGGCACCGCCGAGTTGCTGGAAGGGTCTGCGTTCGATCATGACTTAGTCCTCGTGGGGCGCGGCTGGCCGGTGGGCCAGTCCGCGCGGTTCATGGGACTATCTTCTCTCGCAGATGATCGATAAAAAAGCGCAAATATCGGCAGATATAGATCGATTAATTCGATTCTATTCGGCGGCGCGCCTGTCGCCCTGATCGAGGAATTTGCTGAGGAACTGGCGGGTGCGCTCTTCCTTCGGGTGGGCGAACAGCGCTTTGGCATCGCCCTGTTCGACGATCACGCCTTTGTCGATGAAGATCGCCCGGTTGGCGACGTCGCGGGCGAAGCTCATCTCATGGGTGACGATGACCATGGTGCGCTTTTCCTGGGCCAGGCCGCGGATGGTCGCCAGGACCTCTCCGACCAGTTCCGGGTCCAGTGCCGAAGTCGGTTCGTCGAAGAGAATCACGTCCGGCTGCATGGCCAGGGCACGGGCGATGGCGACGCGCTGCTGCTGCCCGCCGGAGAGGCGCTTAGGATAGGAGTCTTCCTTGCCGGCCAGCCCGACCTTCGCCAGCAACTGGCGGGCGCGCTCGATGGCTTGGGCGCGCGGCTCCTTTTTCACGATGATCGGGCCTTCCACCACGTTTTCCAGCGCGGTGCGGTGGGGGAACAGGTTGAAGTTCTGGAAGACGAAACCCACGTGCTGCCGCAGCTTGCGGATCAGCCCCTGCTGACCGCTGAGCGGCCGCGAGGCGTCGATGAGGATGTCGCCGACCTTGATGGTCCCGCCGTTGGGCACCTCCAGCAGGTTCAGGCAGCGCAGCAGGGTGGTCTTGCCCGAGCCACTGGGGCCGATGATTGCGACCACTTCGCCGGGCTGGACGGTCAGGTCGATGCCCTTGAGCACCTCCTGGCCGCGGAACTGCTTGGTCAGCTGGCGGACTTCGATCATGCGTCTTGCTCCCGGTCGTGGCGGTTGACCCGATCTTCCAGGCGGTTCTGCAGGTGCGACAGGATGCTCGCGAGGATCCAGTAGATCAGCGCCGCGGCGAGGTACATGGTGAAGACCTCGAAGGTGCGCGCGGTGATCAACTGGGCCTGGCGGAACAGTTCCGGGACCTGGATGGTCGCGGCCAGGGCGGTGTCCTTGACCAGCGAGATGAAGCTGTTACCGAGCGGCGGCAGGGCGGTGCGGGCAGCCTGCGGCAGGATGACCCGGCGCAGAGTCTCGGCGCGGGTCATGCCGATGCTGGCGGCGGCCTCCCATTGGCCCTTGTCGATGGAGCCGATGGCGGCACGGAGGATTTCGCAGACATAGGCGGCCATGTTCAGCGAGAAGCCGATCAGAGCCGCCGGCAGCGGGTCAAGTTCGATGCCGGCCTGTGGCAGGCCGTAATAGATCATGAAGAGCTGGACCAGCAACGGCGTGCCGCGGAAGAACGACACGTAGATGCGCGCCAGCCAGCGCACGGCAGTGAATCCGTAAAGGCGCATCAGTGCCAGTACGAATCCGAGCAGTAGTCCGAAGAACATGCCGCCTACGCTGAGGACTACCGTGAAGATCGCGCCCTTGAGCAGGAAGGGCGCGGAATCCAGCGCAAGCTGCAGGCTTTCTTCGATCATTGGGTGACGTCAGCCTGGAACCATTTCTCCGAGAGTTTCTTCAGCGTGCCGTCGGCGCGGAATTTCTCGATAGCCTTGTTCAGCGCTGCGAGCAATTCCGGGTTGCCCTTGCGCAGGGCGATGCCGGCTTCCTGGCGGGCGAAGGGCGCGCCAGTGAGGGCCATGGCGCCCTTGGTCTTGTTGACCATGTCGAAGGCGGCCAGACGGTCGACCAGAATCACGTCGATGCGGCCGCTGCGCAGGTCCTGGAATTTGGTCGGGTCGTCCTCGTAAGTACGCACGTCAGCTTGCGGCACGTGTTCGCGCAGCCATTGCTCGTAGTTGGTGCCCAGGCCCACGCCGACTTTCACGCCCGCGAGTTTTTCCGGCGCGTCGTATTTGCCTTCGTCACCCTTGCGCACCAGCGCCTGGATGCCTGAAACGGTATAGGCCTCGGAGAAGTCGTACTTCTTCTTGCGCTCTTCGGAGATGGTCACCTGGTTGATCACCAGGTCCAGGCGCTTGGACTCCAGCGCGGCGAGGATGCCGTCCCACTTGGTCGGCTGCAGCTTGGCGGTGACGCCCAGTTCCTTGGCGATCAGCTCGGAGAAGTCGACTTCGAAACCGGCGAGCTTGCCGTTTTCGTCCTGGAAGCTGAAGGGTGGGTAGGTGCCTTCCAGGCCCACGCGCACCTGGCCTTTTTCCTTGATCTGGGCGAGCAGGTCGTCGGCGGCCTGGGCCTGGCCGAAGAGGCCGGCGCCGAGGGTGAGGGTCAGGCTGGCAAGCAGGAAATGGCGTCGCAGTGCGGAGAAGGTCATGGTGGTCCCCGTTTTTGGTGTTTTAAGCAGGTTAGTCAACGCGTGGCGACTATAGGGTCGGAATCGTTATGCAATAAAATAATAAAAAATTACATGCCTAGTTCTGGTTGGCATGTAGGTCAAGTCGCCGAATGATAGGCGAACAATGCCGGCGAACCGCCGGTGTGCAGGAAGAGGAGAGGTCCGGGTTTTACGAAGCGATCCCGGCGGATGCCGTCGAGCAATCCCGCCATGGCCTTGCCGGTATACACGGGGTCCAGCAGTAGGCCCTCCTGGCTCGCCAGCAGGCGGATCGCATCGAGCGTCCCGGCATTGGCTTCGCCGTAGCGCGGGCCAAAGTACTGGTCCCACAAGTGCACGGTCGGCACCTCCTGCGCTTCGTGGCTGAGCAGTTGCAGCGTGCGCTCAACCAGTCCTTCCACCTTTGGCCTCTGTGCCGCATCGGTGCGCGAAACGGTCACGCCGATCACGTCCAGCTGCGGCAGCGCATCGGCCAGTGCGATCGCAAGGCCTGCATGGGTGCCGGCGCTTCCCGAGGCGAGTACCACGGCGGAGAACTCCTGGCCGCTGGCCCGAACCTGCTCGGCCAGCTCCAGCCCGGCGCGTACGTAGCCCAGGGCGCCCAGCGCGTTGGAGCCGCCAATGGGTACGATGTAAGGCTTGCGACCCTCGCTGAGCAAGCGTTCACCGGTGTGTGCCAGCAGCTCGTCCGCGCTATCGAGGTTGGGCACGAGTTCGATGTCGGTGCCGAACAGGTCCAGCAGCAGGCGGTTGCCGTTGCTCAGGTAATTGCGATCCTCGGTGCCGATGGGGTTTTCCAGCAACGCCACGCAGCGCAGGCCGAGCTTCGCCGCAACGGCGGCGGTCTGGCGCACATGGTTGGACTGGATCGCGCCAGCGGTGACCAGCGTATCGGCGCCGGCCTTCAGTGCATCGGCGGCGAGGAATTCCAGCTTGCGCACCTTGTTGCCGCCCAGGGCGAAGGGTGTGGTGTCGTCACGCTTCACATAAAGTTCGCGGCCCAGGGATGTGGACAGGCGTTCCAGCTTTTCCAGCGGCGTCGGGCTGCCGGCCAGGTCGAGGCGGGGAAAGCGGGCGAGGGCTTCGCGAAGGGCGCTCATGAAGGATTCTCGATATGGCAGCGGAGTCGTCACGATAGAGCGCGGAAACTCCTCTCGCAATCTGCCGAGCGGCCGCTTGACGCCGGGCTGCACGGGAATGTCGCGTGACAATCCGCCATCTCGCCCTGGGAATCTCCGGAGGCTGTGAATCAATGTGCGGACAGCGGCTCGGCGAACCGCTACGCTCCACGCTCAGATCCGGAGTCTTCAACCGGGCGATAACGAAAACAGGAAAACCAGGGCGGGAAATCCGATGACTTCAGCAGTACTTTCACGCGCTTCGATGCAACGCTGGACGTTCCGGTTGCTCGGCGCACTGGCCCTGATGCTGGGGCTGAGCAGCCCGGCGCTGGCTGACCGGGTGATTCCCTCGGGGATGATGGTGGGCTTCGTCGACAGTGCGGTGTATCCGGTGATCACCCTGAAACGACCGAAACCGAGCCTGTTACGCCGGGTCATCACCATCGGCCTGTATGAAAAGACCATCAGCTATCCGCTGTCGGTGTCCATCCGTATCCGCGACGAGACCAATCGCTTCATGGTTTACGGCATGCTGCCGAAGATCACCGGGAAGTTCGTCGGCATCAAGATGGGCCTGGATAGCCGGATCAGCCAGATCTGGGTGATGACCGAGGCGGAAGCGACCGAGTACGTGACCCGCCCGGACACGCTCTTCCCACCGAGCTGATGGCATCTCCTGCCGAACTGAACGCTCTGCCTGCACCACTCGTGCGGGCAGGCAGCCGGAAGAGGGCGACATCGGCTATCATGTGCGCCGTTTCGACACTTTCAGAACCGGTCTACCCATGACGTCCTCCCAGCAACCACCCCGCGACGACAGCGCCGACAACGCGCAGGAACAACCCAAACTTTCCCTGGCCGAGCTGGCCAAGGCTGCGCTTGCTGCACAGAAGCAGGCCGCGTCCGCCTATCAGCACCGCAAGGCTCACGACAAGGCCGAGTTCCGCCCGCCGCACCCGCGCGGTTCGCGTCGCTCGATGGGCAAGCGCTGAGGCAGCCTCTCATCTGAAACTCCGTCAGCCAGCGCTCTTGCGGGGAGCGCAGGCTGAACTGCGACGACCGTTTCAGGTCGTATTCGCATCTGCCGGGCCAGGTCGGCTGGCAATTTCCCGCTCTCGCGAACACGTCAAGGATCGACAGCTGCGCACCCCTATGCCATGGCTGGAGGGGCGCCTCGCGTCAAAGGAGAATCAATGAAAGTCCTCGTTCCCATTTTCTCGCTGCTGGCGCTGGCCGGCTGCATCACCATGACCGGCAACTACGAAGTCAGCGCTCACGACGAGTCCGGCAAGGCCCTGAGCAATGGCAAGTTCCTCGCCCACGGCAGCGGCATCTACACCGTGCGCAACTCACTGTGCTCGGTCTACCCGAAGGCCATCGTCACCATCAGGGACGTGGAGTCGGACCAGGAACTGGAAGGTGAAAGTCCTTACCACTGTCGTTGATCCGCGTGATGGCGGCGCCAGGCCTGGGCCGCCATCTCTCAGGAGTCAATGCTGGTCTTTCAGCAGTTCCCCGCAGCGCTGCCGGACATCTTCGTCAGGGTCTGACTGCTGGCATTTGCGAAGCGTAGGCAGTGCGTCGCCCGGCCAGATTTCCCGCGGCCAGGCCGAGATTGCCTTGAGCGCCATATTGCGGTTGCGCACTGTCGGGCTTTGAAGACCCGTGCGAATCAGGTCCCAGCCTTCGCCGGGGAAGCGGTCGAGGTCCTGCAGTATGACGTCGAGTTCACTGTGCTGACGGTACGCCGGGCCCAGCCCAAGGGTCTTGCCCGGACCACTGGCAATGGCGGCCAGATCCAGTTGCTGTCTCGCCAGGTCCAGTACTCGCTGCATGCGCTCGTTGTCATCCGTTTGCATCAATTGGTACCAGTGCTCGTCGCGTCCTTCGGCCTGACGCAGGAAGAGCGGCTCCCAGATGTCCAGATCAAGCCGTCGTGCAGCGGATATTCCCTGCCAGGCCTGCTGTCGGTCGCCCTGTTGGAGCGCCGCCAGTACTACTCTTGGCCAGGCGGGGTCGTTGATGAAGTCCTGCGCTCGGGCAGTCAGGCGTTGGCGCGCCTGGGGTGTCCAGCCGGACTGTGCCAGGGTGTCCCAATCTTCATCGCCTTTCAGAAACTCGAGAATCTGTCCGGTGGTTTCCAGTGATTGCAGAGAGTCGCTCCGGCGATTGGTCACTTGCAGGAGATAGCTGTCACAAGCCCAGGCACCGTCGGAGTAGTCGCGAATATCACGGGCAGGGCCCCCGCACAGCAATGCGGAGAGGATTTCCCCGGCAGAGTTCAGCAACTCGTCATCCAGTCCGACGGTAGGTACCGAGAGCGCGGCGGCCAACTGCCCACCGACCGCGCAGCTATAGGCGAGGTATTCGTACATCACACCGTTGCGATACCCCTCTCGCAGTAGCCAGTCTCTGATCTGCAAGTTGTGCGTTCCTGCCAAGCGCTCTACCAGATGGATGCGTCCCCAGGCATGCACCTTGCGGGCAAGCTGCCACTGTTGCTGTTCCGCCTCCGTCGAGGGCAGCAGGTTCCCCAGCGCCACGGCTGCGTACAAGGTGAACTCTTCATGCAGGCCGAGTGTGGTTAGGATGTCGACATGACTCCTGTTTCCCAGAACTCCCAGCATCGCCATGGCGAATTTCACCGGGGCGCGGTCGGGGGCTTCGGTTGCCAGCCAGAGCGACAGCGACTCCAGTTTGTCTCTGCTGATACCAGGGTAATCGGGCAGGCGCTCGATCAATGCGTCGAGAAATTCCAAGGGAGAGGCGCGGCAAAGGTGTTCGTACAGCGTGTTCGTGGCAGGAGAGTCGGGGCTGTCGCAAGCCGCGCGCAGTTCGCCCAGCAGTTGCTCTACCTCCCCCGATTGCCCGGTATTGCCATGGTGGCCAAATACGCCATCCAAGGCACCGGCGCCCCAGCGCAATTCTCCTTCTGCCGTGGGAGCTTCATCCGGCAGCGTCGTTGCGTCGTCGGGAAGACCGTCAGGCTGGTCCGCGAAGCGGGTGAGAAAACCGTAGAGGCTCTGGCGCTCCGCGGGCCAGGCTTCCAGGGGGCGGTCCTGAAGAAGGACCACATTGGTGTCGGTTGTCCCTGCTGGGCGTCCCAGCAATCTGCGGAGCCAGACGTTCATGTCCATATGCGAACTTCCGTGCCGGTGAAATCCTGCAAGCTTGAGCCATTACACGACAAGCGCACAACCTGCCTGGGCCGGACGTGATGCGGTTGTCTTCAGGCTACCGGGCGCTGCCATCCTGTGGGCGATTCAATTGCCCCTGCTGCAAAGTCCATTGCACTACCTGCGCGGAAAGCTGATCGGCGGCCTTGCCGAAGGCGCTGACCACTTCGGGCACCTGTTTGCCGTCCACCGGCTGGCTGACCTCGAAGCTGCGCGAGGCGACGATGCGCTGGCCGAGGGTGCGTACCAGGCGGGCGTCGTAGCGGATGTGGATCACCGGTTTGCCGTTCTGGTACTCGCTCTGGAAGGCGCGTAGCTCGCCCGTCAGGTCGAGGTCGGCTTGCAGGCTGGTTTCGTCGCTACTCAGGGCGCGGATGCTGCCGTTGGCGGTGAAGGCGTCGAGCAGGCGGTCACGCAACAGGCCCGGCGCACGGTTGCTCCAGCGTGCCCCCTGGTAGCTGCTCAGCTGGTTGCCCTGCGGGACCACGGCGATGCGGTTGCTGTCCAGCGCCAGGCTGGCGGTAGGCGCGCTGACCCGCAGCGACCAGTTCACCGCCGCGCTGCCGCGCGCGGGTTGCTGGGTGGCCGGCAGCAGGTAGAAGTCCGGGCTTTCCGCTTTCGGCAGGATCGAGCAGGCGCCCAGCAGACCAACCAGAGTGGCGACGCCGAGGAGGCGGGGAAGGGCGGTCATGGCTGGAACTCCTTGTTGCGCTCGCGGCCGAGCAGGTAGCCGGTGGGGTTCTCCTGCAGGCGACGGGTGACGCCGCGCAGGTCTTCCAGAGTGGAGCGCAGTTCACGGATCGCCGGGCCGATCTCGCCCAGGCCATTGAGGCCGCCGTTCACCGAGTCGTAGTTGCTGTTCAGCAATTGCTCTACCCGTTCGCTGCTGGCGCGCAGGGACGCAAGGGTCTTCTGGGTGTCGTCGAGAATCGTCTGGCCCTTGCCGCCCAGGGTCTGGTTCGCGCGGTCGAGCAACTGGCTGGCATTGGCCAGGGTGACGCGCGCCTGCTCGCTGGCGGCGGCCAGTTCCTTGAAGGTCCGACGGATGTCGTCGCGCTGTTCGGCGACCACGCCGGTGGCCTGGTCGATGTGGTCCAGGGTGCGGCTGATGCGGTCGACGTTCTCCTGGGAGAACATGCGGTTCACGTTGTTGATCAGGTTGTTGATGTTGGTGGCGATGTCCTCGCCGTTGGCCAGCAGCTTGGCGAAGGGCGACGGGATGGTCTTGATCACCGGGATTTCGCCATCCTTGGCCTCCAGTGGCGGGCTGTCCTGGCCGGCGCTGGAGAGCTGGATGATGGCCTGGCCGGTGACGCCGGTGAGCGCCAGCTTGGCGCGCGTGTCCTCGCGAATCGGCGTGCTGTCGTAGACGCGGATGCGCGCGCGAACCTTGCGTGGGTCGTTCGGGTCCAGGCGCAGCGAGACCACGTCGCCGACGCGGATGCCGCTGTACTGCACGGTGCCGCCTTCGGACAGGCCGGTCACCGCCTCGCTGAAGATCACGTCGTAGATCTTGTAGCGCTGGTCGTTGCTCGATTGTGCCAGCCAGAGCGCGAAGAGCAGCGCACCGATAGACACCACGAGGGTGAACAGGCCGATCAGCACGTGATGGGCACGGGTTTCCATTCAGCTTTCCTCCTGCAGGTGTTCGGTGGCCTGCAGCGCGGCACGGCCGCGTGGGCCGTGGAAATAATCCTGTACCCAGGCGTCGTCGGTCTGGGCGACCTGGTCCAGCGGCCCGACCACCAGCACCCGCTTCTGCGAGAGCACGGCGACGCGGTCGCAGATGGTGTAGAGGGTGTCCAGGTCGTGGGTGACCAGGAACACGGTGAGACCGAAGGCGTCGCGCAGGGTCAGGATGAGTTGGTCGAAGGCCGCCGCGCCGATGGGGTCGAGGCCGGCGGTGGGTTCGTCGAGGAACAGGATGTCCGGGTCCAGCGCCAGGGCGCGGGCCAGGGCGGCGCGCTTGACCATCCCGCCGGACAGTTCGGCGGGATACTTGGCCCCTGCGTCCGGCGGCAGGCCGGCGAGGGAAATCTTCACCTTGGCCATGAACTCGGCGTCGCTGCGCGACAGGCCGGCGTGCTCGATCAGTGGCAGGCAGATGTTCTCGCTCACGGTCAGCGAGGAGAACAGCGCGCCGTTCTGGAACAGCACGCCAAAGCGCCGTTCGAGCTTCGAGCGCTCCAGCGGCGGCAGCGCTGGCAGGTTCTGCCCGAACACGTGGACGCTGCCTTCGCTGGGCTGGCGCAGGCCGATGATGCTGCGCAGCAGTACTGACTTGCCGGTGCCTGAGCCGCCGACCACGCCGAGTATCTCGCCCTTCATCACATCGAGGTCGAGATGCTCGTGCACGGCGTGGGTGCCGAAGCGGTTGGCCAGGTCGCGGACGACGATGATCGGTTCGCTCACCAGCCCATCTCCATGAAGAACAGCGCGAACATCGCATCCAGCAGGATTACCACGAAGATCGACTGGACCACGCTGGAAGTCGTGTGCTCGCCCACCGACTGCGCGCTGCCGCTGACGCGGAAGCCTTCCAGGCAGCCGATCACGGCGATGATGAAGGCGAATACCGGGGCTTTGACGATGCCGACCAGGAAGTGCTGCACGGCGATGTCGTTCTGCAGCATGTAGAGGAACATGCGTGGCGAGATGTCCAGACTCAGCGCGCAGACCACGCCGCCGCCGAAGATGCCGGAAATCATCGCCAGGAAGGTCAGCATCGGCAGGGTCAGCAGCAGCGCCAGCACGCGCGGCAGCACCAGCAGCTCCACGGGGTCGAGGCCCAGGGCCTGGATGGCGTCGATCTCCTGGTTGGCCTTCATCGAGCCGATCTGCGCGGTGAAGGCGCTGGCGGTGCGGCCAGCGAGCAGGATCGCGGTGAGCAGCACGCCGAATTCACGCAGGAAGGAGAAGCCCACCAGGTCGACGGTATAGATCTGTGCGCCGAATTTCTGCAGGACCGTGGCGCCGAGGAAGGCCACCACCGCGCCGACCATGAAGGTGAGCAGGGCGACGATGGGCACGGCGTCCAGGCCGGTTTCTTCCATATGCGCGGCTAGTGCGGTCAGTCGCCAGCGACGCGGCCGGAACAGGTTGCGCACCAGGGTCTGCAGGGTCAGGCCGATGAAGCCGAGTACGCCGATCAGGTGGTCCTTGAACGTCAGGGTAGCGACGCCGATGCGCTCCAGCACATCGACCAGCGCGTTGCCCGGTGCCGGGCCCTTCTCGTCCAGCCGGCACTGGGTAATGGCGCTGCCCACCGTGCGCAGCAGCGCCTGGCGCTCGGCGGGGAGGTTGCGGGCAATCTGGTCGAGCTGGCTCATGCGCGCGCCGCCGATGATCTCGGCGAGCAGCGCGGCGCCGGCGGTATCCAGCGCGCCAAGGCCGGCGAAATCCAGCTCGGCGGGGGACTCGGCGTTGCGCTGGGCGGCGACCTGGGCTTGCAGCGTGGCGAAGTGCGCGAGTGTCCAGTCGCCGCTGATGTGCATCAGGGACGGGGTCGCGGAGGTGTCGAGCTGAAGCTGGCCGGGTTGGGCAGTCGTCGTCATGATTCGCATTCTAGCGAAGTTGAGCGGCCTGACCACTTGACTTGTGTGACCCTTTTTAGAGCCCTGGCGGTTCTGCAGGCGGGCCCCGGCGACAGTCTGTTCAATTGACGCCCCAGCCCGCCAGCCACTAAGCTGCGCGCCTGCTTCAGGTGCCCGCGGCGCAAGTCGAGGGTGAAACAGGGAAGCCGGTGAATTCGATGCGCAATCGAGCATTCCGGCGCTGCCCCCGCAACGGTAAGCGAGCTTCGAACCGCATCCGCCACTGTGCCACTGGCATGGGAAGGCGCGGTTCTTTCGGAAACGCCAGGCGCTTCCACTCGCAAGCCCGGAGACCGGCCTGCTGCATCGCATGGCATCGCGGGAGGCGCTGTCGACGCAGGCCATGTGCGCCGCGCGTTGCCGTCCTCCGCCTGCCCCGACTGGTCAGTGCCGCGCGGGTGAGAGCGGCGGAGAATCCTTCAGGTGAATTCCCTGTTTCCCAAGCCGACGGCTTTCGCGCCGAGCGGCTTTTACCGCATGGCGCCGACGCATGCCGGCGGTTCGTTCCTGCCCATCCCATTCTCCGCTCGCTGCCGCCCGGCCAGCGAGCTGGCGCCTGCGCGCTCCCTTTCTAGAGGCAAACCCCATGACTGAATCCCCTGAAAAGGACGAACGCCACCGTTCGCGCATGCAGCGCAAGAAATCGGTGATCGACGAGAAGATCGCCCAGGCCCAGGGTGAACGCGGTGTGTTCCTGGTCAACAGCGGCAACGGCAAGGGCAAGAGCAGCTCGGCCTTCGGCATGGTCGCCCGCGCGCTGGGCCACGGCATGAAGGTCGGGGTGGTGCAGTTCATCAAGGGGGCTGCGACCACCGGGGAGGAGGCGTTCTTCCGCCGCTTCCCCGAGGAAGTCAGCTTCCATGTCATGGGCGAAGGCTTTACCTGGGAAACCCAGGACCGCCAGCGCGACATCGCCAAGGCACAGGCTGCCTGGGATGTGGCATGCCAACTGCTGAGCGACCCGCAAGTCGGCCTGGTGGTGCTGGACGAGGTGAACATCGCCCTCAAGCACGGCTATCTGGAGCTGGACACTGTGCTCGCCGACATTGCCGCCCGCCCGCCGATGCAGCATGTGGTCGCCACCGGCCGTGGCGTGCTACCGGAGATGGTAGATGCCGCCGATACCGTGACCGAGATGGGCCTGGTGAAACATGCCTTCAAGGCTGGCATCAAGGCGCAGAAAGGGGTGGAGTTCTGATGCATCCCGTTGTGGCGGAGCGCGCCCGATGACCTCTCGCCAATGCCCTGCACTGCTGATCGCCGCTCCCGCCTCCGGGCAGGGCAAGACCACCGTGACCGCTGCCCTGGCGCGCCTGCACACGCGCCTCGGGCGCAAGGTGCGGGTGTTCAAGTGCGGCCCGGACTTCCTCGACCCGATGATCCTCGCCCGCGCTAGCGGCGCGCCGGTCTATCAGTTGGACCTGTGGATGGTCGGCGAGGGCGAAAGCCGCCGGTTGCTCTGGGAGGCGGCCGGTGAGGCCGACCTGATTCTCATCGAAGGCGTGATGGGCCTGTTCGATGGCTCGCCCTCGGCCGCCGATCTTGCGCGGCGCTTCAACGTGCCGGTGATGGCGGTGATCAATGGCCAGTCCATGGCCCAGACCTTCGGCGCGATGGCCGTCGGCATGGCCACCTACCAGAGCGACCTGCCGTTCTCCGGCGTGCTCGCCAACCGCATCGGCAGCCAGCGCCACCGCGACCTGGTGCGTGACAGCCTGCCGGAATGGATTCGCTGGTATGGCGCGCTGCCGCGCGACACCGAGGTCGAGTTGCCCAGCCGTCATCTCGGGCTGGTGCAGGCCGACGAACTGGCCGACCTCGACGCACGCCTGGACGCCGCCGCTGATGCCCTGGCCGCCAGTGCCAGCACCGAGTTGCCGGCGCCGGTGAGCTTCGCCGCGCCCGAACCGCGTAGCGAGTCTTCCCGCCTCGACGGCGTGCGCATTGGCGTGGCGCGAGACAACGCCTTTGCCTTCCTCTATCAGGCCAACCTCGATCTGTTGCGCGAGCTGGGCGCCGAACTGGTGTTCTTTTCGCCGCTGCGTGACGAATTACTGCCGGAGGTGGACAGCCTCTATCTGCCCGGCGGCTACCCGGAGCTGCACCTGCAAGCGCTGGCCGACAACCGCGCCATGGCCCAGGCGATTCACGCCCACCACGAGATGGGCAAGCCGATCCTCGCCGAGTGCGGCGGCATGCTCTACCTGCTCGATGCCCTGACCGACGTAGCTGGCGAGCGTGCGGAGCTGCTGGGCCTGCTGCCGGGTGAGGCGCGCATGCAGAAGCGATTGGCCGCGCTGGCGTTGCAGGCCGTGACGCTGCCCGAAGGTACCCTGCGCGGACACACCTTCCACCATTCGTTGCTCGACAGCACTGAAGTACCGCTGGCCCGTGGCGTCTGCCCGAACGACAAGCCGGTGGCCGAAGCCGTGTTCCGACGTGGCCGTCTCACGGCGTCCTACATCCACTTCTACCTGCCATCCGATCCGGATGCCGCGGCCGCATTCTTCAGACCATGACCGACCACGCCTATAGCCCCGAGGAACGCGCGGCGCTCTACCGCGCTATCGCCGAGCGCCGCGACATGCGTCATTTCAGCGGTGGCGAGGTGCCGCCCGAATTGCTCGCGCGCCTGCTGGAAGCTGCCCACCAGGCGCCGAGTGTCGGCTTGATGCAGCCTTGGCGCTTCATCCGCGTGACGTCCAGAGACGTGCGCCAGTCGATCCACCAATTGGTGGAAGAGGAACGCATTCGTACCGCCGAAGCGCTGAGTGAGCGCTCCGATGAGTTCATGAAGCTGAAGGTCGAGGGCGTGCTCGACTGTGCCGAGGTGCTGGTGGCCGCACTGATGGATGGCCGCGAGGCGCATGTCTTCGGTCGCCGCACGCTGCCGAACATGGACCTGGCCTCGCTGTCCTGCGCCATCCAGAACCTCTGGCTGGCTTCCCGTGCGGAAGGGCTGGGCATGGGCTGGGTGTCGCTGTTCGACCCTGCCGCGCTCGGTGACCTGCTTGGCCTGCCAGACGGTGCCGAGGCGGTGGCAGTGATCTGTCTGGGGCCGGTCAGCGAGTTCTATCCCGCACCGATGCTGGCCCTGGAGGGCTGGCGCCAGCCGCGCTCGCTGGACGAGTTGGTGTTCGAAAACCGCTGGGGAGAGAAGGCATGAGCCTGGCCTTGCTGAGCGTCCTTGGCGTGGCGCTGGACGTCCTGCTAGGCGAGCCGAAACGCTGGCATCCGCTAGTGGCGTTCGGGCGGTTGGCGGATCGGCTGGAACGAAGGTTCAATCGTTCTCGAGTGGCCGACAGCGCCGAAAAGCTCCCTTTCCCTAACCCTGGCTGCGCGCCCCGCTCCGAAGGGAGAGGGGATCAATCGGAGCAGGCGGACACGGTGGTGTCAGCCGGCACATTCAATTCCCTCTCCCTTCAGGGAGAGGGTGTATCAGCGAGCACCATTACGCCCAAGAGCGACACCCCCGGCCTCGGCTGGCGCAGCCATGGTGTCACCGCGTGGATCATCGCGGTCATTCCGCTGACCCTCATCGCGCTGTTGCTGAGTCTTTTGCCCTACGTCGGCTGGATCGTCCAGGTGCTGGCGCTCTACGCCGCGCTGGGCCTGCGCAGTCTGGGCGAACACGCCGATCCGGTGGTGCTGGCGCTGCGTAGTGGCGACCTCAACGAGGCGCGCCTGCGCGTGGGTTACGTGGTCAGCCGCGAAACTGCCGAGCTGGACGAAACCGCGGTGGCCCGCGCGGCCACCGAGTCGGTGCTGGAGAATGGCAGCGACGCGGTCTTCGCGGCGCTGTTCTGGTTCGCCGTGGCGGGTGCTCCGGGCGTGGTGCTCTACCGCCTGAGCAACACCCTCGATGCCATGTGGGGCTACCGCAATGCGCGCTTCGAACGGTTCGGCTGGGCCGCGGCGAAGATCGACGATGTGCTCAACTACATTCCCGCCCGGCTGGTGGCGCTGACTTACGCGCTGCTGGGCCACACCCGGCTGGCCCTGCGCTGCTGGCGCACGCAGGCGCCAAAATGGGACAGCCCCAACGCCGGCCCGGTGATGGCGGCCGGCGCGGGGGCTCTGGGCGTGTCGCTCGGCGGCTCCGCCCGCTACCACGGCGAACTCCACGAACGCCCGCAGCTGGGCGAAGGCCCGGCGCCGACTGCCGTGGATATCTGGCGCGCGCTTGCCCTGGTGCGTCAGGGCGTGTTGTTGTGGTTGCTGATCATCCTGATTCTGGGAGTGCTCTGATGCTCGAACATGGCGGCCGGTTGCGCAAAGCGGCGCAGCAGTACGGAATTCCGCTCTCCGAGTGGCTCGACCTGTCCACCGGCATTTCGCCCTGGCCCTGGGCGTTGCCCAGCGTGCCGACGGCAGCCTGGATGCGCCTGCCCGAAGACAGCGACGGCCTCGAAGCCGCCGCGCGGCGCTACTACGGCGCCGAGAAGCTGCTGGCGCTGCCCGGCAGCCAGGCGGCGATCCAGCTGCTGCCGCGTTTGCGCCGGCCGGGCAAGGTCGGCGTGGTCTCGCCCTGTTACGCCGAGCACGCCGAATCCTGGCGTGCCGCCGGGCACATCCTGCGCGAAGTCAGCGACCAGGAAGTTCCTCATCACCTGGAGCGTTTCGACGTGCTGGTGGTGGTCAACCCGAACAACCCCACGGGGAAGCGCATCGAGGCTGGCGTACTGCTGGAATGGCACGCGCGCCTTCAGGAACGCGGCGGCTGGCTGGTGGTGGACGAAGCCTTCATGGACTGCACGCCCGAGCACAGCCTGACGCCCAGTTGCGCCAGCCGTCCGGGGCTGATCGTGCTGCGCTCCTTCGGCAAATTCTTCGGCCTGGCTGGCGCGCGGCTCGGCTTCGCCTTCGCCGAGCCACGCCTGCTGGAAAGCCTGGCGAAGCTGCTCGGCCCCTGGGCGGTGAACGGCCCTACGCGCTGGGTTGCCCAGGCGGTGCTGGGCGAGTTTCAGGAGCAGATCCAGCGGCGCCGCGACCTCAATGAAGCGAGTCGGCGCCTGGCTGGCCTGCTGGGCGAGCACGGCTTCGCGCCCCAGGGCGGCACGGCGCTGTTCCAGTGGGTGGTGTCCATGCGTGCTCACGCGCTGCGCGACCATCTGGCGCGCCAGGGCATTCTCGTGCGTCTGTTCGAGACGCCCGGCAGCCTGCGCTTCGGCCTGCCGCCGGACGAGAAGGGCTGGGAGCGCCTGGAACATGGCCTGCGTACCTTCAACCAGATGGAGAGCCTGCGGTGACGTCGCCCAGCGCACACAGCGCGACCTTGATGGTGCAGGGCACCACTTCGGATGCCGGCAAGAGCACGCTGGTGACGGCGCTGTGCCGCTGGCTGCGCCGCCAGGGCGTGGCGGTGGTGCCGTTCAAGCCGCAGAACATGGCGCTCAACAGTGCGGTGACCGCCGACGGCGGCGAAATCGGCCGCGCCCAGGCGGTGCAGGCGCAGGCCTGCCACCTGGCACCGCACACCGACATGAACCCGGTGCTGCTCAAGCCCAACAGCGACACCGGCGCCCAGGTGATCATCCATGGCCGCGCGGTCACCAGCATGAACGCGGTGGCCTATCACGACTACAAGCGCGTGGCGATGCAGGCGGTGCTCAAGTCCCATCAGCGCCTGAGCGCGCAGTACCCGGTGGTGATGGTGGAAGGTGCGGGCTCGCCGGCGGAGATCAACCTGCGCGCCAACGACATCGCCAACATGGGCTTCGCCGAGGCAGTGGACTGCCCGGTGATCCTGATCGCCGATATCGATCGTGGCGGCGTGTTCGCCCACCTCGTGGGCACCCTGGAGCTGCTCTCCGAGAGCGAGCGGGCGCGGGTGAAGGGCTTCGTCATCAACCGTTTCCGTGGCGATATCGCGTTGCTGCAGAACGGCCTCGACTGGCTGGAAGAGCGCACCGGCGTGCCCGTACTGGGCGTGCTGCCGTACCTGATGGACTTCCATCTGGAAGCCGAGGATGCCATCGACACCCGCCAGGCCGCCAAGACCGGCGAGCGACTGCGTGTCGTCGTGCCGGTGCTGCCGCGCATCAGCAACCACACCGATTTTGATCCGCTGCGCCTGCACCCGCAGGTGGAGCTGACTTTCGTCGGCCCCGGCCAGCCGATCCCACCGGCGGACCTGATCATCCTGCCTGGCTCCAAGAGCGTGCGGCCGGACCTGGCCTTTCTCCGTGAGCACGGCTGGGACGTGGCGATCCAGCGCCACCTGCGCTACGGCGGCAAGGTGCTGGGTATCTGCGGTGGCCTGCAGATGCTCGGTCGTACCCTGGCCGATCCGCATGGGCTGGAAGGTGCGGCGGGGGAGAGCGAGGGGCTCGGCCTGCTGGACCTGCGCACCGTGCTGGAACCGGAGAAGCAACTGCGCAACGTCAACGGCCGGCTGGCGCTGGAAGACGCGCCGGTGAGCGGCTACGAGATTCACGCCGGCGTCACCGAAGGCCCGGCGCTGGCCAATCCCGCCGTGCGCCTGAGCGATGGCCGTGCCGATGGTGCGTTGAGCGACGATGGCCAGGTGCTGGGCACCTATCTGCACGGGCTGTTCGAGTCCTCCGCCTCCAGTGCCGCGCTGCTGCGCTGGGCCGGGCTGCGCGAGGTGCAGCAGATCGATTACCACGCCCTGCGCGAACGCGACATCGAGCGCCTGGCCGACCAGGTCGAGGCGCATCTGGATACCGAAAAACTGAGGGCGTTATGCGGACTGCAGGGCGCATGACCGTTCGCGGTTATCCCCCATCCCGCCTCGCCGTGAAGTCGACGAATAACGCCGGAGACACGCTTTCTTGTAGGAGCGAGCTTGCTCGCGAACCGCATGACTCCGGCGTGACCGGAAACCTCTGTTCGCGAGCAAGCTCGCTCCTACAGGGGCTGACCTACTGGAAGAACCCATGCTTGAACTGATCCTCGGCGGCGCCCGCTCGGGCAAGAGCCGCCTGGCCGAGCGCCTGGCGCAGGACAGCGGCCTGCCGGTTACCTACGTCGCCACGGCCCAGGCCGGCGACGGCGAGATGTCCGCGCGCATCCTCCAGCACCGCGAGCGCCGCCCGGAACACTGGGGCCTGGTGGAAGAACCGCTGGCCCTGGCCGACGCACTGGAGCGCCTGGCCGCCCCCGGCCACTGCGTGCTGGTGGATTGCCTGACCCTGTGGGTTACCAACCTGCTGATCCATGAAGACGGCTGGCGCCTGCGCGGCGAGATCGACGCGCTGCTGGAAACGCTGCCGCAACTGCCGGGGCGCATCCTCCTGGTCAGCAACGAAACCGGGCTGGGCGTAGTGCCGATGGGCGAGCTCAGCCGCCGATATGTCGACGAGGCCGGCTGGTTGCACCAGTCCCTGGCCGAGGTCAGCGAGCGCGTGGTGTTCACCGTCGCCGGCCTGCCCATGGTGTTGAAGGGGGAAGCGTTATGAGTCTGCAATGGTGGCTGCAAGGCACCCAACCGATCGACCGCGTGGCGCAGGACAAAGCCGCCGCGCGTCAGGACCAACTGACCAAGCCGCGTGGCGCACTGGGCCGGCTGGAAGAGGAAACCATCCGCCTGGCCGGCCTGCAGGGCCGCGAGCGGCCGGGCCTGGAGCATGTCTGGATCGCCCTGTTCGCCGGTGACCACGGGGTGGTGGCGGAGGGCGTATCGGCCTATCCGCAGGCGGTGACCGTCGAGATGCTGCGCAACTTCGTGCGCGGCGGCGCGGCAATCAGCGTGTTGGCGCGCGACCTCGATGCGCGCCTGGAGGTCATCGACCTCGGCACGGCAACGCCGCTGGAGCCGCTGCCGGGTGTGCTGCACGTGATGGTCGGCGCCGGTACGGCGAACTTCACCAAGGAGCCGGCGATGACCGCCGCGCAATGCCTGATCGCCCTGGAAGCCGGCCGCGAGTCCGTGCGCCGCGCGCAACAGGCTGGCGCCGAGCTATTCATCGGCGGCGAGATGGGCATCGGCAACACCAGTGCCGCCGCTGCGCTGGCCTGCGCGCTGCTCGACGAACCGGCCCGCGCGCTGGTCGGCCCCGGCACGGGGTTGGACTCGCAGGGTGTCGCCCGCAAGGTCGAGGTGATCGACCGCGCGCTGGCGCTGCATCGCGCCCACTGTGACGAGCCATTCGAAGCGCTGTGCCGCCTGGGCGGCTTCGAGATTGCCGCACTGGTCGGCGCTTACCTGGCATGTGCGCAGAAGGGCATTGCCGTGCTGGTGGACGGCTTCATCTGCAGCACTGCCGCGCTGTGCGCGATTCATCTGAATCCGGCCTGTCGCGACTGGCTGCTGTTCGCCCATGCCGGTGCCGAACCGGGGCACAATCGTGTGCTGGCCGCGCTCAACGCGCAGCCGCTGCTGGACCTTGGCCTGCGCCTGGGCGAGGGCAGTGGCGCGGCGCTGGCAGTGCCGCTGCTGCGCCAGGCCTGCCGGCTGCACAGCGAGATGGCGACCTTCGCCGAAGCGGCGGTATCGGATCGCCCGGCATGACGCTGCGGCTGGAATTGCTGCGCCACGGCGAGACCGAGCGCGGCGGTGGCTTTCGCGGACGGCTGGACGACGCGCTGACCGAGAGCGGTTGGGCGCAGATGCGCGCGGCGGTGGGCGACGAATGTCGCTGGGCGGCGCTGGTCAGCTCGCCGTTGCAGCGTTGCGCGGCCTTCGCTCGGGAGCTGGCGGCGCGTCACGGCCTGCTGCTGGGCTTTGAGCCAGGCTTGCAGGAGCTGGACTTCGGCCAGTGGGAAGGCATTTCGCCAGCTAAGCTGATGGAGACGGATGCGCAGGCGCTCGGACGCTTCTGGGACGATCCCTACGCTTTCCCTCCACCTGGCGGCGAGGCCATGGGCGACTTCGAATCCCGCGTCTTTGCGGCGTTGGGGCGGCTCTACCAGGCCCATGCCGGATCTTCCGTACTGGTCGTCACCCATGGCGGTGTGATGCGCCTGTTCGGCGCCCTGGCCAGCGGCCTGCCGGCGAAGCGTCTGCTGGAAGTGGTGGTGGCCCACGGCGAATGCATGGTGCTGGACGTGACCCGCGAGGGCGACGGCTGGCACATCCAGAAAGCGCAATCACAAGTCGAGCCCTGATGAGCAACCTGCACCCGGAACGCGACCAGGAAGCCCCCGAGCCGCCCGCTGAAGCGAGTGGCGAAGACGCGCGCGCCGCCCAGCTCAGTGACTGGTCCCTGCCGCTGGTGGCGATGCAGTTCCTGACCCGCCTGCCGGTGCGCCTGGGGCACATGCCGACGCCGCAGCAGTTCGGTCGCGCCACGCTGTATTACCCGCTGGTGGGGCTGCTGATCGGGGCGGTGCTGTTCGCCATGGGCGAATTGCTCAGCGGCGTACACCTGCTGTTGCAGGCGGCACTCATCCTTCTGGTGTGGGTGGCCTTCACCGGCGCGCTGCACCTCGACGGCCTGGCCGACACGGCGGATGCCTGGATCGGCGGGCTGGGCGATCGGGAACGTACGCTGGCGATCATGAAGGACCCGCGCTGCGGCCCGGCCGCGGTGGTCGCCCTGGTGCTGTTGCTGCTGCTGAAGTTCGCGGCGATCACCGCCATTCTCGGCAACCACCAGCACTGGGGTTTGCTGCTGGCGCCCTGGCTGGGTCGCTGCGCGTTGCCGCTGCTGTTCTACACCACCGATTACGCGCGCAAGGGCGGCCTGGGCCAGGCGCTGGCCGATCACCTGCCGCACCGCGCGATGCCCTGGATGCTGGCGGCCAACGCCGCGCTGATGGTGCTGGTGGGCCTGACCGGCATGCTGGCGCTGGCTGTCGCGCTGGTGATGTTCGTCTGGCTGCGCAGCCGCTTCATCGCCCGCCTGGGCGGCACCACCGGGGATACCGCCGGGGCGATGCTGGAGATGATCGAGTGCGCGGTGCTGGTGGCGTTGGCGCTCTAGGGTCCAACGGATAGGCGCATGGGCTGTTCGTGTAGGAGCGAGCTTGCTCGCGAACTGCATGGCACCGCTGTTTCCGGGAAGCTTGTTCGCGAGCAAGCTCGCTCCTACAAAATACCTTCACTACCGCTCTCCCACGGGAGAGCGGGATAGCCGTGCCCCCCCCATCAATCGAACGCAAAATGCTCCGTCTTCAACCCCATGATCGACCGCACCGGCTTGGCCATCGCTGACGCGTGCCCCTTGGCGCGGGGTAGCAGGCGGGCGAAGTAGAAGTCACTGGTGGCGATCTTGGCCTTGTAGAAGTCGCTCGATTCGCTGCCGCCCTGGCGCAGGCGCTTGCGTGCGGCGGATTCCTGCAGTGCCCAGGAGTACGCCAGCGCGGCGTAGCCGGAAAACATCAGGTAATCGTGGCTGGCGGTGCTCACCAGGTCGCGTTGTTTGCGCGCGGTGAGGGCGATGCGCAGCGTGAGGATGTTCCACTGCGCGCAGAGCTTGAGCAGCGTGAGGGCGCGGCCACGCATGGCCGGTTCCTGCTTGAGCAGGTCGACGGCGAACTTCGCCACCTGGCGGGTGAAGTCGCGCACGGCCTTGCCCTGGGTCATCAGCAGCACCTTGCGGCCGAGCAGGTCCAGCGCCTGGATGCCGGTGGTGCCCTCGTAGAGCGTGGCGATCCGCGCGTCGCGGACGATCTGCTCCATGCCGTGTTCCTTGATGTAGCCGTGGCCGCCGAACACCTGCATGCCGAGGTTGGCGCTCTCCAGGCCCAGTTCAGTCAGGCAGCCCTTGAGGATCGGGGTGAGGAAGCCGAGCTTGTCGTCCCAGCGGTCGTACTCGGCATTATCGTTGGGCAGCAGGCCCTGGATCATCTTGTCGGCGTACTGGGTGGCCAGGTAGATCAGCGCGCGGCCGCCCTCGGCCACGGCCTTCTGGGTCAGCAGCATGCGGCGCACATCGCCGTGGTGCATCAGGCTATCGGCGATCTCCCCCGGCTCCTTGGTGCCGGAAAGGGCACGCATGGAGCGACGCTCGCGGGCATAGGCCAATGCGCCCTGGTAGGCCAGTTCGGCGGTGGCCACGCCCTGGATGGCGGTGCCGATGCGCGCGCTGTTCATGAAGGTGAACATGCACTCCAGGCCCTTGTTCGGCTCGCCGATCAGGTAGCCGGTGGCGCCGTCGAAGTTCATCACGCAGGTGGCCGAGGCCTTGATGCCCATCTTCTTTTCCAGCGCGCCGCAGCTCACGCCGTTGCGCGGGCCGAGGCTGCCCCCGTCGCCCGGCAGAAACTTCGGCACGATGAACAGCGAGATGCCGCGCGTGCCCTTGGGCGCGTCAGGCAGGCGGGCGAGGACGATGTGCACGATGTTCTCGGTGAGGTCATGTTCGCCCGAGGAGATGAAGATCTTGGTGCCGGTGATGGCGTAGCTGCCGTCGGCGTTGGTTTCCGCGCGGGTCTTCACCTGGCCCAGGTCGGTGCCGCACTGCGGCTCGGTGAGGCACATGGTGCCGCCCCAGCGACCTTCGGTGAGCGGGGTGAGATAGGTGTGTTTCTGCTCCTCGGTGCCGTGCTGCATCACGGTGTTCATCGCGCCCAGCGACAGGCCCGGGTACATGGAGAACGGCCAGTTGGCGGTGCCCAGCATTTCCTGCTTGAGCGCGCCCAGACTCATCGGCAGGCCCTGGCCGCCATATTCCACCGGGTGCGACAGGCCCTGCCAGCCGCCGGCCACGTAGGCGTCGTAGGCTTCCTTGAAACCCTTGGGTGTGCGTACTTCGCCGTTTTCCAGGTGGCAGCCTTCCTCGTCGCCGCTGTGGTAGAGCGGGGCGATCACCTCTTCGCAGAGCTTGGCGCATTCGCCGAGGATGGCATCGACCATGTCCGGCGTGGCTTCGCCGCCATTCACCAGGTTCTGGTAGTGGCCGGGGAAATCGAAGACTTCGTTGAGCAGGAAGCGGGTGTCGCGCAGCGGAGCTTTGTAGACGGGCATCGGGGACCTCGGACCGTGATGCGCCCCGCCGAAAGCGCGGGGCTGGATGGCCGCAGTTATACGGCTGGTGCGATGCGGTGCCCTTGGCTGCGTCAACGCCGGGCGCTGGCAGATGGGACAATCGGTCGCATCGGCCATTGCGCTTGAATGATTGCGGGTATATACACGTATCCCATGCTGACCACCCAATGTCTCTGTACCAAACTGCGCCGCTCGGCCCGTGCCGTGACCCGCGTCTACGACGATGCCTTGAAAGGCGTCGGGCTGACGACTGCGCAGTTTTCCCTGCTGCGGCATCTGTCGCGGCTGGAGCAGCCGAGCATCTCCGACCTGGCCGAGGCCATGGGTCTGGACCGCAGTACGCTGGGGCGCAACCTCAAGCCGCTGGAAGCCGACGGCCTGGTGACGCTGGAAGAGGGTGAGGACCTGCGCAACCGCATCGTCGCGCTGACTCCCGCAGGGTTGGAACGCATTGTCCGCGGCGGTGAAGTCTGGGACGCGGCGCAGGACGATGTAGCGGCCCACCTGGGCGATGACAAGCGTCGGCAACTGGAAGCCCTGCTGGATGAACTGGCCGCGTTGGAGAGCTAGCGCGGGCCTGCGTGCACTGGATACGAACGATTAGAAGCGGGTATATACCCGTGTAGGAGCAAGTGATGTCGAAGCTGTCGCGTACGGGGTTCTGGATACTGCTATCCGGCGCCCTGATCCTCGCCCTGTCCCTGGGCACCCGCCACGGCTTCGGCCTGTTCCTGGCGCCGATGAGCGCCGAATTCGGCTGGGGGCGCGAGACCTTCGCCTTCGCTATCGCCCTGCAGAACCTGATCTGGGGCATCGCCCAGCCGTTCACCGGCGCCATTGCCGACCGCTTCGGCGCGATGCGTGCGGTGGTGGTGGGTGGCATCCTCTATGCCATCGGCCTGGTGCTGATGGGCTATTCCGATTCGGCCTTCAGCCTGTCCATGAGCGCCGGCCTGCTGATCGGCATCGGCCTGTCTGGCACCTCGTTCTCGGTGATTCTCGGTGCGGTCGGCCGCGCGGTGCCGCTGGAGCAGCGCAGCATGGCGATGGGTATCTCGGCGGCGGCGGGCTCGTTCGGCCAGTTCGCCATGCTGCCCGGCACGCTCGGGCTGATCAGTTGGCTCGGCTGGTCTGCTGCGCTGCTCGCCCTCGGCCTGATGGTGGCGCTGATCGTGCCGTTGGCCACGCTGATGAAGGACAAGCCGCTGCCGATGCAGGGGCATGAACAGACACTGGGCGAGGCGCTGCGCGAAGCCGTCGGGCATTCCGGCTTCTGGTTGCTGTCCCTGGGCTTCTTCGTCTGTGGCTTCCAGGTGGTATTCATCGGTGTGCACCTGCCGGCTTATCTGGTGGACCGCCACCTGCCGGCCACCGTCGGTACCACGGTGCTGGCGCTGGTGGGGCTGTTCAACGTGTTCGGCACCTATATCGCCGGCTGGCTCGGCGGTCGCATGAGCAAGCCCAAGCTGCTCACCGGGCTGTACCTGCTGCGCGGCGTGGTGATCATCGCCTTCCTCTGGGCGCCGTTGACGGTCTGGACTGCTTACCTGTTCGGCATCGCCATGGGCCTGCTGTGGCTGTCCACGGTGCCGCTCACCAACGGCACGGTGGCCACGCTGTTCGGCGTACGCAACCTGTCGATGCTCGGCGGCATCACCTTCCTGTTCCACCAGATCGGCGCCTTCCTCGGCGGCTGGCTGGGCGGCTACGTATATGACCACACCGGCAACTACGACCTGGTCTGGCAGATTTCCATCCTCCTCAGCCTGCTGGCCGGCCTGCTCAACTGGCCGGTGCGCGAGCGTCCTGTCGAGCGCGCCGCGCTGGGGACAGCGTGAAGCGCCCAGTGGTGATCGGGCTGGTGCTGGGCCTCGGCCTGGCGCTAGCGGGCCTGGCGTGGTGGGGCTGGCAACGTGGTGGCCTCGCGCTGATGCAACTGGGCATGGGCAGTTGCTGATGCCCGTCGTGCGGGGTAGCGTGACGGGATAATTCGAGGATCACTGCCATGCGTCTCTCCCTGCTCGCTCTCTCTCTTTTCTTGCCGCTGGCGGCCCAGGCCGCCGATTGCCCGGCGCTGCTCAAGACCCAGGGCGAACTGCCCAAACTGCGTTCCAAGGATGTGCTCGACCTGTGCGAGCTGTACGCCGGCAAGCCGCTGGTGATTGTGAATACCGCCAGCCACTGCGGCTTCACCCCGCAATTCAAAGGGCTCGAAGCCGTCTACCAGAAGTACAAGGGCCAGGGCCTGGAAGTACTCGGCGTGCCATCCGACGATTTCAAGCAGGAAGACGCGGACGCCGCCGAGACCGCGAAGATCTGCTACGGCAACTACGGTGTGACCTTCAACATGACCTCGGTGCAGCACGTCAGCGGCGACGAGGCGATCCCGCTGTTCAAGGACCTCGCCCAGCAGGCCGACCAGGTGCCGCGCTGGAATTTCTTCAAGTACGTAGTGGACCGCCAGGGCAAGGTGGTGGCGGAGTTTTCCAGCCTGACCAAGCCGGATGATCCGGAGCTGCAAGCGGCAATCGAAAAGGCCATCGCCAGCCAGCCGTAAGCGTGCGAATGAGCTCTTCGTAGGAGCGAGCTTGCTCGCGAACCTTTTGGCACAGGCACTGCCGGCTGATTTGTTCGCGAGCAAGCTCGCTCCTGCGGGTGAATACTGCTCCGTGCCCGAATGCAGAAATTTCCTGTTACAGACCGACTGGGTCAGTGAGACAATCCGCGCCCGGCGCCACCACGGGTGGCCGCCGATGTCATGGATTCGATTCAGGAGATTCACCCCTATGGATGGCAAAGCCCTCTTTCTCGTTGCCTTGCTCGCCCAGGCCGTGGCCGCCCCGGCGTTCGCTGCAGCCGCTACCTCCAACCAGAGCGAAGCCCCCGCGGCTGCCGCTGCTCCCGCCGCCGAGTCGGACGAGGAGATGTCGCCCGAGACCTTCGTCGCCAGCCTGCATTTCCAGAAGGGCAAGGTGGTAGTGGGCGACAACCTCGCCACCTTCGACCTGCCGGACAACTTCGTCTTCCTCGACAGCAAGGATGCCGAGCGCGTACTGGAAGCCTGGGGCAACCCGCCCAGCTCCGAGCCGCCGCTGGGCATGTTGATGCCGGCCGGTGTCTCGCCCTTCGAAGCTGCCTCCTGGGCAGTGACCGTTCAATACGAAGAGAGTGGCTACGTGTCCGACGAGGACGCGGCGAAGATCGATTACGCCGAGATGCTCAAGGACATGCAGGACGACCTCAAGCAGGCCAATCCGCAGCGCGAGCAGCAGGGTTTCGAGGCCATCCAGCTGATTGGCTGGGCCGCGCCGCCGCGTTACGACGCCGCCGAGAAGAAGCTCTACTGGGCCAAGGAGTTGCAGTTCGGCGACGCCAAGGAGCACACGCTGAACTACAACATCCGCGCGCTGGGCCGCAAAGGCGTGCTGGTGCTGAATTTTGTCGCGGGCATGGAGCAGCTGCCGGAAATCGAGAAGAACGTCGGCAAGGTATTGGCGATGACCGAGTTCAACCCGGGCAACCGCTACGTCGATTTCAATCCCAGTGTCGACAAGGTTGCCGCCTACGGCCTGGGTGCGCTGATCGCCGGCAAGGTTGCCGCCAAGGTCGGCCTGTTCGCCACCCTGCTGGTCCTGCTGAAGAAGCTGTGGATCGTCCCGGCCCTGGCCATCGGCTGGATTGCCCGGCGATTCAAGCGCAAGCCGTCGAACGAAGGCTGATACGCAGCCGATGAACAGCCGGGCAGATGCCCGGGTTTTTGGGCTCTTCGTAGGACCGAGGGGGACGCCCAGTCCTTGCTCGCGAACCGCTTGATGCCGGAGCCGCCTGGAACTCTGTCCGCGAGCAAGCTCGCTCCTACAGGGTCATGGCAATAGCGCAAGCGGACAAGAAAAAGCCGGGCAGATGCCCGGCTTTTTCTTGGTGCTGAAGGATCAGCCTTTCTCGCCCTGAACCGCCTTGCCGTTCACGGTGCCTTCCTTGAGCATGATCTGGTACTCCTTGCCGTCGGACTCCTGCTGGTACAGGCGCACGAGGAGGAAGTCCCAATCCTTGGCGAACCAGAGGATGGTCTTGCGGTTGCTCTTGGTGGGGTCGCGGACGCGCTCCACCTTGATCGCGGTGATCAGGCCGGCCTGGGTACGCACCTTCTCTTCGCCGAGAACACGGAAGTCGTAGGTATCGACGTCGGTCCCCTCGATGACCTGGTAGCTCATGGCCTTCTTGCCAACGGCCACGTCATGCTGCAGCGCGAGCTGGTAGGTGGACTTGTCCAGCTGGCCCTTGTTCAGCGGCTGGCGTACCTGGTCGCCACGGTCGCTGCCCAGCACCTGCTTCTCGGCCCAGTCGAAATCGAGCTCGGTCTGCTTGTTCTTGCCCAGGCCTTCGCGGGCCCAGCGGTAGGTCAGCGGCAGGTAGGTGTCGTTCTCGACCTTGAACGTGCTGTTCTCGGTCAGGCTGGCCAGCAGCATGGAGGCCTTGAAATTCAGCTCCCAGCGGCCGCCGTCGCCTTGCTTGAGGCTGCGGGAGGCGGTGCCGCTGATGGGCATCTGCTTCCAGTCGGCGGTGTAGCTGGCGTCGAACGGTTCCAGCTCATAAGCCTGGGCCGGCAGGGTCAGCACGGCCATCAGGAATAACAGAGCTCTACGCATCGCGAATCTCCTAGGTTCGGTACGAATGGCCGGATGCGGGCAGAAGCTCCCCATCCAGCATGGCGCCATGTTCGCCCAGCCTGACTCGGCCTTCGGCGAACCAGCGCATGGCCAGCGGATAAATCACATGTTCCTGCACGTGCACGCGCTGGGCCAGCGTTTCCGGCGTGTCGTCAGACTCTACCGGGATTGCCGCCTGTACGACCAGAGGCCCGCCATCAAGTTCCTCGGTAACGAAGTGTACGCTACAGCCGTGCTCGGCATCGCCAGCCTCCAGCGCCCGCTGGTGCGTGTGCAGGCCCTTGTACTTGGGCAACAGGGACGGATGGATGTTCAGCAGGCGGCCCTGGTAGTGACGCACGAAGTCGGCGCTGAGGATGCGCATGAAGCCGGCGAGCAACACCAGGTCGGCGTCAAAGCCATCGATGGCCTGGATCAGCGCGGCATCGAAGCTTTCGCGGTCGGCGTAGGCCTTGTGGTCGAGGAAACGGGTCTCGATGTGGGCCTTACGCGCGCGCTCCAGGCCGTAAGCGTCCGCGCGGTTGGAGATCACCGCGCGGATCACTGCCGGCGTGTCGGCGCCGGCGAGACTGTCGATCAGGGCTTGCAGGTTGCTGCCGGAGCCGGAAATCAGCACCACGACATTGCAAGGTGTGGACATCAGTGGCCTTTCAGGTTGTTCAGGACCACGCGCTCGGCGTCGGCGGCGCAAGCCTCGATGCGGCCGATGACCCACGGCTGCTCGCCGGCGTCACGCAGGGCCTTCAGGGAAGCCTCGACCTGATCCTGGGCGACGCAGATGACCATGCCGACGCCGCAGTTCAGCACGCGGTGCATCTCGGTCTCGTCGACGTTGCCTTTTTCCTGCAGCCAGTCGAAGACCGCCGGGCGCTGCCAGCTGGCTACATCGACCACGGCCTGGGCGTTGTCCGGCAGTACGCGCGGGATGTTGTCCAGCAGGCCGCCGCCGGTGATGTGGGCCATGGCCTTGACCGCGCCGGTCTGCTTGATCAGTTGCAGCAGCGGCTTGACGTAGATGCGGGTCGGGGCCATCAGCAGGTCGGCCAGGGGCTTGCCGTTCAACTGGGTGGATTCGATGTCGGCACCGGAGACTTCGATGATCTTGCGGATCAGCGAGTAGCCATTGGAGTGCGGGCCGGAGGAGGGCAGGGCGATCAGGGCGTCGCCGGCAACCACTTTCGAGCCGTCGATGATTTCCGATTTTTCCACTACGCCGACGCAGAAGCCGGCCAGGTCGTAGTCTTCGCCTTCGTACATGCCCGGCATTTCGGCGGTTTCACCACCGACCAGGGAGCAGCCGGCCAGCTCGCAGCCGGCGCCGATGCCGGTGACCACGGTGGCGGCCACGTCGACATTGAGTTTGCCGGTGGCGTAGTAGTCGAGGAAGAACAGCGGCTCGGCGCCGCAGACGACCAGGTCGTTCACGCACATGGCGACCAGGTCCTGGCCGATGCTGTCGTGCTTGTTCAGGTTCAGCGCCAGGCGCAGCTTGGTGCCGACGCCATCGGTGCCGGAGACCAGCACGGGTTGCTTGTAGCCAGCCGGGATTTCGCACAGAGCGCCAAAGCCACCCAGGCCTCCCATCACTTCAGGACGTGCGGTGCGCTTGGCGACGCCTTTGATGCGTTCGACCAGGGCTTCGCCGGCGTCGATGTCCACACCGGCGTCCTTGTAGCTCAACGAGGGTTGCTTGCTGCTCATAAATCCAGGCCTATAGAAGGGATGATTCGTCTTGCCGCCGGGTGCGCCGTTTGCGCTTCCCGGCCTGCGCGGGAGGCGCGGGATTTTATCAGGCTTGCCCGGCAGCGGCCATCTCGCGCTGTTGCCGCTGGCCGGACGGCTGTTTAAGGTATAGGCCTTCATTGCCAGCTCGTTGCGTGCTGGCATCTTCGTTTTCGCCGCGAGAGCCCGCCATGCGCCTGACCGCCCGCCTGTTGATCCTCTGCCTGACGCTGTTCAGCCTGCCGTCCTTCGCTGAAACGCTGGGCAACCTGTACCAGGTGCACGAACCGGTCGCCTCCCAGCAACCGGACGAGCGCAACGCCGGCCTGACCCGCGCCCTGCAGACCCTGGTGCTGCGCCTGACCGGTAACGCCGGCGCCGCACAGAACCCGGCGCTGGCCGGTTACTTCAAGGATCCGCAGCAGCTGATCAGCCAGTATGGCTTCGAGAACGGCCCGCCCATGGCGCTGGTGGTGGACTTCGACCCGACTGCCACTGACAACGCCCTGCGCCAGGCCGGCCTGCCGGTCTGGGGCGCCAGCCGCCCGAGCGTGCTGGCCTGGTGGCTGAACGAAAGCGCCAACGGCAGCAGCCTGGTCGGCGACAGCCAGGAAGCCTCCGCCCCGCTGAACCGCGCCGCCCAGCGCCGCGGCCTGCCGCTGCGCCTGCCGATAGCTGATCTCAGCGAACAGCAGGTCGGTACTGCCGAAAACCTCAACGCTGCGCAGCCCGACGCGCTGAAATCCGCCTCCGAGCGCTACGGCGCCGACGCCCTGCTGGCGGTGGACGCCAAAGAGGCCGACGGCAAATGGACCGCCACCTGGCGCGTGTGGATGGGCGATAGCCGCGAGCAGGGACAGGCCCAGGGCGATACCCCGGATGCGCTGGCCGATGCAGTGATGCTGGGCGTGTCCCAGCGCCTGTCGCAGCGTTTCGTCGGTTCCGCCGGCTCGGCTTCGGCCCAGGTCCTGCAGATCGAGGGCGCCGACCTGGCCCGTTACGCCGAAGTCTCGCGCCTGCTGGAGCCCATGGGCGCCAAATTGGTGGAGGTACAGGGCAACCGTCTCGTCTACCGCGTCACCGCCAGCCCCGAACAACTGCGTGCGCAACTGGCCCTGGCCCGCCTGCAGGAAGCCCCGGCCGAGCCGGCGCAACCGGCGGTCGACGCCAATGGCCAAGCGCTGCCGAACGCGGCCGTGCCGGCGCAGAGCACCCTGCGCTTCCACTGGTAATGAGCCCTGCGGAGGCGGGCAAAGTCCCGCTTCCCGGCGCCGGTGGCTCTGAGTCGCACGTGGTAGCTGCGTTATCCTTCTGATTTGGATAAACTTTCAGTCACCAAGGCCCACCCCAAGCGATTGAAGAAACGCCCGGCCCGGCATGACTCCTATGCAGCTCCCACTCAGCGTACGTCTGCGCGATGACGCAACGTTCGCCAACTACTACCCCGGTGCCAACGCCGCGGCGCTCGGCTATGTCGAGCGTCTGTGCGAGCCCGAGGCGGGGTGGACGGAAAGCCTGATCTATCTCTGGGGCGCCGAAGGCGTGGGCCGCAGCCACCTGCTGCAGGCCGCCTGCATTCGCTCCGAGCAACTGGGCGAGCCGTCTGTCTACCTGCCAATGGCCGATCTGGTGGCCTACGGTCCGGAAATCTTCGACAACCTCGAACAGCGCGAGCTGGTGTGCCTGGACGATCTCGACGCCCTGGCCGGCAAGCGCGAATGGGAAGAGGCGCTGTTCCACCTGTTCAACCGCCTGCGCGATTCCGGCCGCAAGCTGCTGCTGTCGGCCTCGGTGTCGCCGCGCGAGTTGGGGGTGAAGCTGCCGGACCTGAAATCCCGCCTGACGCTTTCGCTGATCTTCCAGCTGCACCCGCTGACCGACGACGAGAAGCTGCGCGCCCTTCAGCTGCGCGCCTCGCGCCGTGGCCTGCACCTGACCGACGAAGTGGGGCGCTTCATCCTCACCCGCGGCGCGCGCAGCATGCAGTTCCTCTTCGACCTGCTGGACGAGCTGGACAAGGCCTCGCTGCAGGCGCAGCGCAAGCTGACCATTCCCTTCCTCAAGGAAACCATGGGCTGGTAAGCCCCGGTTTCCCTGACTCCCTTATCAGGCGCTCGTCGCTTCCTGCTGCGGTTCCTGGCC
This sequence comes from Pseudomonas sp. AU11447, assembly GCF_001672555.2. NCBI lineage: Bacteria > Pseudomonadati > Pseudomonadota > Gammaproteobacteria > Pseudomonadales > Pseudomonadaceae > Pseudomonas > Pseudomonas sp. AU11447. The sequence goes on from NZ_LZDG02000043.1 coordinate 258,548, forward strand.
TTCACCGGCTAGCTTGCGGTCGTACTGGAAGCGCCAGCGCGTGTACATCAGCGCCGAGCAGAACAGCGACACGCTGAGGATGATCTCCGCCCAGCCGAAGATGGCGTGGTTGGGATCGAAGGCATTCAGCACGCCGAGGATGAAGTACAGGTTGATCACGTAGCACGCCCAGGCATGGCCGCGGGCGCTGCCGATCAGGATGCCCGGCGCTACCACCAGCAGCGGCAGCAGCTTGAAGCCTAGGAACACCCAGGGTACCCAGCGCGCGCCGCCGTGGGCGTCGGCGAACAGCAGGTCCCAGATGACGATGAGCAGGATCAGCCCGATGAAGCTGCCGAGGGCGACCGCGCGGCTGGCGGCCAGCCGGGGTTTGAGCCAGTCCATGGACGGCAGCGGTTTGTTCTTGCGGGCCATTCAACTCTCCAGTTTGCGGGCAACTTCGGCCAGACGCTTTCCGAGCGCGCGGCACAGGGTGATCTCGTGTTCGTCCAGGCTGCGCTTGCCATCGGCGCCGGCGAAATGGCTGGCGCCGTAGGGCGTGCCGCCGCCGCGGGTTTCCAGCAGGGCGGGCTCGCTGTAGGGAATGCCGGTGACGATCATGCCGTGGTGCAGCAGTGGTAGCAGCATCGACAGCTGGGTGGTTTCCTGGCCGCCATGCAGGCTGGCGGTCGAGGTGAAGACTGCCGCCGGCTTGCCTACCAGGCCACCGGTCAGCCAGAGGCTGCTGGTGCCGTCGAGGAAGTACTTGAGCGACGCGGCCATGTTGCCGAAGCGGGTCGGACTGCCGAGGACCAGGCCGGAGCAACCCTTCAGGTCATCCAGGGTGGCGTAGAGCGCGCCTTCTGCCGGAATGTCCGGGGCGACGGCTTCGCACTCGGTGGACACCGCCGGCACTGTGCGTACGCGCGCTTCCAGGCCGCCGGCCTCGACGCCGCGGGCAATCTGCCGGGCCATTTCGGCGGTGGCGCCGTGGCGGCTGTAGTAGAGGACGAGGACGTAAGGCGCGCTCAAGGCAGGATCTCCAGCACCTTCTCCGGCGGGCGGCCGATCACCGCCTTGTCGCCGACGATGAGGATCGGCCGCTCGATCAGCTTGGGATGGCTGGCCATCGCCTCTATCAGTTGGTCGTCGCCCAGTGCCGGGTTGGCCAGGTTCAGCTCCTTGTATTCGTCCTCGCCGGTGCGCAGCAGTTGGCGTGCGCCGATGCCCAGCTTACCGAGCAGTGCCTTGAGTTCGGCCGCGCTGGGCGGAGTTTCCAGGTAGCGGATGATCTCGGGCTGGATGCCGCGTTCCTCGAGCAGTTCGAGGGCGCCGCGGGATTTGGAGCAGCGCGGATTATGAAAAAGTGAAATCTGGCTCATGTGCCGGGACTCGCAAGGCCGATGAAGTGGCGGCTATTCTAACCGCCTCCTCGGACTGGACTGAACCGCTGTCGTTCGCCGCGATCTACGAGGACGGTTTTTTCAGTGCAGCCAAAGGACACTTCATGCACGAACGCTTGCAGGGCCTGGTCGAATTCGGCCGTTATCTGGTCCAGCGCTTCCTGGCCGACAAGGCGCCCAACAGCGCCGCGGCCCTGACCTACACCACGCTGTTCGCGGTCGTCCCGATGATGACGGTGACCTTCGCCATGCTCTCGGCCGTACCGGCCTTCGAGGGCATGGGCGAGCGCATCCAGCTGTTCGTGTTCCGCAACTTCGTGCCCTCTACCGGCGAGGCGGTGGAAGCCTACCTGCGCAACTTCACCGTGCAGGCGCGCCACCTGACCTGGCTGGGCGTGGCCTTCCTGGCGGTGACTGCGTTCACCATGCTGGTGACAATCGAGAAGGCCTTCAACGCCATCTGGCGTGTACGTCAGCCGCGTCGGGGCGTAACGCGCTTCCTGCTGTACTGGGCGATCCTCAGCCTGGGCCCGTTGCTGCTGGGGACCGGTTTCGCCGTGTCCACCTACATCACCTCGCTGTCGCTGCTCTCCGGCCCCCACGCGCTGCCGGGCGCGGCGATGCTGCTGAAGTTCATGCCGCTGCTGGCCAGCGTGGCGGCCTTCACCCTGATCTATGCGGCGGTACCCAACGCTCGGGTGCCGTTCCTGCACGCACTGGCCGGTGGGGTGTTCACCTCGATCCTGTTCGAAGCGGCGAAGTCGCTGTTCGGCTTCTATGTGAGTTTCTTCCCCGGCTACAAGCTGATCTACGGCGCCTTCGCCACGGTGCCGCTGTTCCTGCTGTGGATCTACCTGTCGTGGCTGATCGTGCTATTCGGTGCGGAACTGGTCTGCAACCTGTCGTCGACCCGTCTCTGGCGTCGACGCGCGATGCCGCGCCTGCTGGTGATCCTCGGCGTACTGCGGGTGTTCTTCGACCGCCAGCGCCATGGCTTGCCGACGCGTCTGGCGCATCTGCATCGGGCGGGCTGGTTGTTGCCGGAAGACGAGTGGGAAGAGGTGCTGGATTTCCTGGAGGGCGAGCAACTGGTCTGCCGTGCCGGTTCGACCACCGCGGCCTGGGTGCTGTGCCGCGACCTGGGCAGCTACAGCCTGCACCACCTGCTCAACCGCAGCCCCTGGCCATTGCCGTGCCTGGAGGCCTTGCCGGCGACTCTGGATGAGCCGTGGTACCCGCACTTGCGGGAAACGCTGGCGCGCTATCAGGCCGACCGGCAGGAGCTGTTCGGCGATAGCCTGGCGAAATGGTTGAAGCCGTCACATTCCGAGTGACGCAAAACGTCAGTTTGCGGCGAATCTGATTCTGTCGCGGCTTTGTACCACTTCAGAAATGCGCCAATTCTCGCTATTTCAGAATTGGCACAGTTCTGGCTATGGAGGTTTCAGGACATAGGAGTCCTTCAGAAGTTCCTCCAAGGCCAGCGAATCCATGAAAAAAGACCAGAACAACGTAGTGCACCTGCATCAGCGCGATCTGACGAGCGCCCTGGAGCGGTTGAATCGAATCACTGGTCTGCAATTCAGCAGCTGGCCTGAGTCGCTCCTGCCGTCCGTCACGCACGACAGCGCCGAGACCGTTGCGGCCGAGCCGTCGGATGAAACCCTGGTGCGGCAGCTGGGCTGATTCTTCAGAGGCTGGTGGCTACTGGACGCGCGGCGCCTGCCTGCTGCTCCACCGCCTGCATGAAGACTTCCTCGGCAATCACCCGAGACAAGGGAATGGCCGCGCGAAGCTTGATCTGTGCATCCTCGATCCGCAGGGAAAACGGCAGTCGAGCCACACCCGAGAGCAGGATGCGACTCTGTTTATTGACCGTGCCATGGTCGATTACCACTTCCCGACTGCGCTCCCCATCGCGGTAGCTGAGCAACAGCGTCACCGGCAGGTCCGCCACGCCAGGCAGATGCAGCCAGACCGCGACATTGAAGTCGGCCAGCCGTCCTCCATTCGCCGCATTGGCCGGCCGGGCGCTGGCGACAATATGGCTGGGAACCTTGCTGACAAGCTGGTCTGTAGGCTGCATCTGGCTGTCCTGTCGCTGGAGGCTGGCGTGCATGGCGCCAGTCGCATTCTGAAGGCCGCTGAGTTATCGGCGAGCGAGAATCGTCCCGAGAGTCAGAACGAACGTTCGAATTATAAGGAGGCAGATGCCTGGCATATCGGGCCTACTGCCGATCTTGCCTGTGACATCTCTCCCAAAATCGACAATCAGGCCAGGCGTAGCGGGTGCCGAGCTACCAGTGGCGTGCTGAGGTTGGCTGCCGGCAGGGGCAGGATGGTCTGGTTGTCGAAGCTGGCCAGTTGCAGCCAGAGGTTCTCGCCTTCGACGAATTGCCCCTGGGCGACCCAGAGCCCGTGATACCAGCCGTTGCCCGGTTCCGGAGTGCTCTGCAGTACGCCGGGGTGACGCTGCGCGTCAGGTGCACGGCGCAGCCAGACCGGGCGGGGAAGCCCTTTGAGGTAACGCAGGCCCAGGTGCAGCCCGTCACTGTTGAGGTGTCGCCAGCGCACCACGGCCAGGGTGGGAGTGCCGCCATTGCTGGGGATCAGCAGGAGTTGGCCGACCGGGAGCTGCCCGGCCTGCTGGCCGGAACAGAGAATGCGCGCGCCGCCCGCGCTGGCATCCATCAGCGTGGCTTCCCGGCAGGGGCTGGCTGAGCTGTCCAGCAGGTGCTGCTGGATGGCTGGGAGGCCGACTACCACGCGGCAGTTGCCGGTTTGTTCTGCACGTTCATGGCGGCGGGTCTGGTGGCCCAGCCAGTGGTGGCGGACGCGGTCCAGCAGTGCGCCTTGCTCCAGTCGACGCAGCGGCGCGGGATCGTGCAGGGCGATCAGCAGGGCGCCCAGTTCCAGGCGGCGCAGTTGCTCCTTCGGGGCATCGCTTGCCTGCTCTGCAGCCAGGCAAGGTTGATCGGAGCCCAGGTCGACCACGAAGCCTTCCTGTTCCTCATCGTCCCAGGGCAGGAGTCGACCGAGAGCAGCCAGCGGTGCCAGCGCGCTGAACAGTTGCGGGGCTTCCCCTTCGGTCAGGTGGAACGGGTTGCTCAGGGCCAGCAGCAGGATCTGCTGGTACAGCCCGCGCAAGGTGCCTGCGGGCACCGGGTCGAAAGCGGCGGCAACCGGCTCGTCCAGGCACTCCTGATGCTCGCCGATCCAGTAAAGCAGGTGGCTGTCGCGCCAGAGGCTGCCGGGCGGCTGCTGGTATTGCTGGTAATGGCGCAGCAGGGCCTGGGCGAGGAAATGCTGGGCCATGTACAAGCACCAGGCCATGTGCGGCCGCGAAGGCTTGTGGCCGTGCAGGATCTGCAGCAACAGGCGCTTGAAGCCGGCGGCCAGTTCGCTGCAGAAGTGCACGAACAACGCCGGCGGCGTCTTTTCCTGGCGGATCAGCCGTTCGTAATGCCGGTATTCTTCGCTGAGGCTTTGCAGGGCGCGCTGCCTTTCCAGTAAGGTCAGCGCGCATCGGTTGAGGCGGAACAGCGTGCCCAGGGCCTTCTGCAAACCTTCCTGCAGGGGCTGCTGCCGCGATTCCTGGAGCCCAGCCGCCAGGTTGCTCATTGCCTCGGTGTCTTCTTCGAGGATGTCCGGCACCTCCAGGCGCAGGGCATTGAGCATCATGACCACCCCGCATACACGAGGATTGAAGGCATGGGAGTGCGGCTCCGTATTGTGATGGGCTTGATGGCCGGCCTGATCCTGGCCGGCTGCTCGGCGGACTATGGCACCGATCAGCATGGACAGAAAGTACCCGCTGCCGGCGTGGATGGCCAGTGGCTAGTTATCAATTACTGGGCCGAGTGGTGTGCGCCCTGTCGCAAGGAGATTCCCGAGCTGAATCACCTGGCAGAGGAGGGCAAGGCTAAGAGCTTCCGGGTGCTGGGGGTGAACTTCGATGGGCTGCGCGATGCGGACCTGGCAAAGGCTTCACAGGCGCTGGGCGTGCAATACACCGTGCTGGCTGATGACCCCGCGCCGCGGTTCAGTCTGCCGCGCAGTGAAGCCTTGCCTGTAACCTACATCGTCGACCCTGAGGGCAAGCTGCGCGAGCAGTTGCTCGGCGAGCAGACCGCCGCCGGCGTGCTGGCGCGCCTTGGCGCGTTGCGTGAGGAGAAGCAGTAATGGCCAGGATCTGTCTGCACGGCTACATCAGTGGCAAGGTGCAGGGTGTTTATTACCGCCAGAGCACCCAGGAACAGGCCGAGCGCCTGGAAATCGACGGCTGGGTACGCAACCTCGAAGACGGGCGCGTCGAGCTGTTGGTCGAAGGCGAGGAGGATGCGGTGCGCGAGCTGGAGAAATGGTTGGCCCGCGGACCGGTGAAGGCGAAGGTAGCGGCGGTGGAGCTGCAGCCGATGACACCCCAGGGCATCACCGGCTTCATCGTTCGCCGCTAGGCGTCAGTTGCTGACGCCGGGGTCCGCTGCCAGGCGACCGGCGTCGGTCATCAGGCTGTGGAGGAACTCCTTCTGCAGCTCCGGATCGTTGCGGGTCAGCTCGATCAGGCTCTGTTCCAGTTCGCTGGCTTCCTCTTCCAGGCCCAGGTCGGAGAGGCGTTTCACCCGGTGTACCCAGTGGTGCACATCGTCACCTTCCAGGTCATCGTAAATCAGCGCGTGGGCTTCCTGCAGCTTGCCGCGCAGAGAGCGGCTGACCAGCAGGCTGGCGTCGGCGCGGGTGTCGTCGGAAGGGTCCTGGACGCTGAACTGCAGGCGGCCGATGCGGCTGACCTCGTCGTCGCTGAACGGGCCTTCCAGCAGGTTCAGGCGCAGCACGCCGTGACGGTCGGTGAGCAGCTCCTGGGAGTTCTTGCCGGCGGTGACGGTCACCGGGCGCTCCGACCAGGGCAGGCTGGAGTACTCGGTGCGCTTGTCGCGCTGTTTCTCGTCGATCGAGGCCAGGTTCTGCTCGGCACGGCCGTTGGACTCGACGTTCATGAACGGATTCATGCCGTCGATGCCGTAGCGGATCCAGCCACGGGTGACGCTCTCGGGCAGGTTGCCCAGGGCGAACACGTTGACCACGTTGGCGCCGATACCGCCAACGAAGGCCACGACGCCCAACGGCATTTCGTAGACCTTGCGCCAGCCCTGGTACGGCGTGTAGCGGTCGTAGCGGCGGGTGACCTCGAACTCGGTGACTTCGAAGGTCTTCTGTTCCTGCACGCGAATACGGCGCTGCGGCAGTTCCAGCGTGCCCGGGGTGCCCACGTCGATCTGCAGGCTGTGGTCGAGCAGTTTGCGCTCGACACGCTCTTCATGCTCGCTGCGTTGCGGCAGCTGGTTGGCGCAGCCGCTCAGCAGAAGGCTGCCGCACAGGGCGGCAGCCACGAGGCTTGAGGTACTTCGGGTGGACATCGCTCTGCTCAGTTGCCGATCTTGGCCGTGATGAAAGCTTGCAGGTCGGACAGGGCGACAGGCTGCGACTCGGCGTCACGGCGACCCTTGTACTCCAGGGTGCCTTCGTCCAGGCCGCGCTCGCTGACCACGATGCGGTGCGGGATGCCGATCAGCTCCATGTCGGCGAACTTCACGCCGGGGCTGGTCTTCTTGTCGCGGTCGTCCAGCAGCACTTCGAAGCCAGCGGCGGTGAGGTCCGCGTAGAGCTTGTCAGTGGCGGCGTGCACGGCCTCGTTCTCGTACTTCATCGGCACGATGGCGATCTGGAAGGGCGCCAGGGCGGCCGGCCAGAGGATGCCGCGGTCGTCGTAGTTCTGCTCGATGGCGGCGGCGACCACACGGGATACACCGATGCCGTAGCAGCCCATGATCAGGGTGACCGGCTTGCCGTTCTCGCCCAGTACGGAAAGCTTCATGGCTTCGCTGTACTTGGTGCCGAGCTGGAAGATGTGGCCGACTTCGATGCCGCGGCGGATGATCAGAGTGCCCTTGCCGTCCGGGCTCGGGTCGCCTTCCACGACGTTACGCAGGTCGGCGACTTCCGGTACCGGCAGGTCGCGTTCCCAGTTCACGCCGAAGTAGTGCTTGTCGTCGACGTTGGCGCCGGCGGCGAAGTCGCTCATCAGTGCCACGGAGCGGTCGATGATGCAGGGCAGCGGCAGGTTCAGCGGGCCGAGGGAGCCGGGCGCGGCGCCGATGGCGGCCTTGATGTCCGCTTCGCTGGCCATCTGCAGGGGGCTGGCCACCAGCGGGTGGTTGCCGGCCTTGATTTCGTTGAGCTCGTGGTCGCCACGGACGATCAGGGCGATCAGCTTGCCTTCCTCGGCGGCGTGCACCACCAGGGTCTTGATGGTTTTCTCGATCGGCAGGCCGAACTTCTCCACCAGGGCGGCGATGGTCTTGGTCTCGGGAGTATCGACCAGGCGCAGCTCTTCGCTGGCAGCGCCACGAGCGGTCTCGCGAGGCAGGGCCTCGGCCTTCTCGATGTTGGCGGCGTAGTCGGTGGACTCGCCGAAGACGATATCGTCTTCACCGGAGCCGGCCAGTACGTGGAATTCGTGGGAACCACTGCCGCCGATGGAGCCGTTGTCCGCCTGCACGGCACGGAAATCCAGGCCGAGGCGGGTGAAGATCTTGCTGTACGCACCGTACATGACGTCGTAGGTCGCCTGCAGCGAGTCCTGGCTGGCGTGGAAGGAGTAGGCATCCTTCATGATGAACTCGCGGCCACGCATCAGGCCGAAGCGCGGACGGATCTCGTCACGGAACTTGGTCTGGATCTGGTACATGTTGATCGGCAGCTGCTTGTAGCTGTTCAGCTCGTTGCGCGCCAGATCGGTGATCACTTCCTCGTGCGTCGGGCCGACACAGAAGTCGCGGTCATGGCGATCCTTCAGGCGCAGCAACTCGGGGCCGTACTGCTGCCAGCGACCGGATTCCTGCCACAGTTCGGCGGGCTGGATGGCCGGCATCAGCACTTCCAGGGCACCGGCGGCGTTCATCTCTTCGCGAACGATGGTCTCCACCTTGCGCAGCACCCGCAGACCCATTGGCAGCCAGGTGTACAGACCGGACGCCAGCTTGCGGATCATGCCGGCGCGCAGCATCAGCTGATGGCTGATCACGACCGCATCGGAAGGGGTTTCTTTCAGGGTGGACAGCAGGTACTGACTGGTACGCATCTTTGGCCGTTTTGTCGGTTGCGAAGGGGAATATAGGCTGGGCATTGTACGGTGCAGGTCTGGCTGCGTACAGGGCGCGGCGGACGGAGAGGGAGGAGTGGCGTGAGTCGTTTAACTGCGGCGCAGGTACAGGCGTTCATTCGCGCGGGATTGCCCATGGCGGACGACATGGATCTGCGCATCGATGCACTGGAAGGACGCAGCGCCTTCGTACGGGTTCCGTTCCACGGGCGGATGGTGCGTCCGGGGGGTACAGTGTCCGGGCCGACCATCATGTCACTGGCGGATGCGGCGATGTACGCAGTGATTCTGGCGCAACTGGATAACGTCGAGATGGCTGTTACTTCCAACCTCAATATCAACTTCTTGAGCAAACCCAAGCCGGAAGACCTGTTGGCGGAAGCCAAGATATTGAAGCTGGGGCGTCGGCAGGTGGTTTGCGAGGTATCTGTCTATTCGGTCAGCAATCCCGAGGAGTTGGTTGCCCATGTGACCGGGACCTATGTTTTACCGATGTAACAGATACGTTCGAAGTTGTAGGTAAGTTGCAATAAAAAAGCCCGGCAGAAGCCGGGCTTTTTAATACCAGCGCGTCGTCGTGAATTACATCACGGACAGCGGGTAGTCGACGATCAGACGGAACTCGTCCACATCGCCTTCGCCCTGGTCGGAGTTGCCGCGGTGCCAGGCTTGGCGAATGCGGAAGGACAGGTCCTTCGCGGCGCCTTCCTGAATCACGTACTTGGCTTCCAGGTTGGTTTCGTGGTGTTTGCCGTCTTCGCCGTACAGGCCATCGTAAGCGGTGCCAACAGCCTTGGTGCCGTCGATGTCCTTACCGTTGATGTAGCGGCCCATGAAGGTCAGGCCAGGCACACCGTACTCTTTCATGTTCAGGTCGTAACGAGCCTGCCAGGATTTTTCGCCCGGGCCGTTGAAGTCGGAGTACTGAACGGAGTTGGCGAGGAAGATCGAGTCGCCGCCCTTGTTGTTGTCGCCGATACCGATGTAGTCGAACGGGGTATCGCCATTCACTTTCTGGAAGGCCAGGGTGAAGGTATGCGCGCTCAGGGTGTAGGCGGCTGCCAGCGAGAAGGCATTGTTGCTGATGTCGCCAGCTTTGGCCGAACCGGTATCGCTGGTGCGGTAGTAGTTGAAGTCGAAGCCCAGGGACTGGTCGTCGGCGATCGGCAGGGTGTAGTTCAGGTTGGTGTAGTACTGGTTCCAGACGTCTTCCAGCTTGGCGCCGTACAGCGATGCGCTGAAGTTGTCGGAGAAGGCGTACTTGCCGCCAACGAAGTCTGCGGTCTTGCCGGTTACGCCAGCGTAGTTGGCCCAGATTTCACCGTCGTGGCTGGTGTCGTTCTGGCTGGTGCCGGAGTAGTAGTGGCCGCCCTCGACGTCCAGGCCGTCGATTTCGCTGCTCATGATGGCCAGGCCGCTAGCGGTCTGGGGCAGCAGGCGGGTGCCGCCTACGGCGAATACCGGTGCGGTCGGCTGCATGTCACCGGCTTTCAGCTCGGTCTTGGAAACGCGAACCTTGATAGCGCCGCCAGCTTTGCCGAAGGAATCCTGCGGGGTGCCGTCGTCGCTGATTGCCAGGTTCTCGGTGCCGGTACGGCCACGGCCGGAATCCAGCTTCAGGCCGAGGTAGCCGAAGGCGTCAACGCCGAAGCCTACAGTGCCCTGGGTGAAGCCAGAGTTGTAGTTGGCCCAGAAGCCCTGGGTCCATTCTTCGCGGTAGCCGTTCTTGTAGCCACTGGCTTTGGAGGCGTCGGCAACGTTACCGCCGCCATTGCGCTGATCGCGATTGAAGTAGTAGTTGCGAACCAGGAAGTTCAGGCTGCTGTCTTCGACAAAGCCTTTAGCGTCAGCCTGATTACCTACGAAGGGTTCGGCCATTGCCAGTTGTGTGCTGCCTGCAGAAACCGCCAGGGCGATGGCGCTCCACTTCATCACTTTCATTGTGATTGCTCCTTTGGTTTTGAAATTATCTGCCATCACAGTGCCGCGGTGACGGCTCATTCTTTTTGTCGGCGCTAACTTATAGCACGCGTGTTCAGTTGGCGATAGTTGCCCAAATAAACACACGGAAACGTTACGGGACTGTCGCAAAGCTGCATGAAGCATGTCGCATTCAAGCAGTTTCGATGTTGCAAAAAGAGGTTGTCCCCCCATTGCTCCAATGTTGCTTCAGTCTTGTGGTTTTATTCTCCCTCAACCACTTCATGCTTTCTCACGCTTTCGCGTCCACATTCTGAAAGGGGTGGCCGTCGGAGCGATGTCCTTGCCTCTAGCAACAACCGTGCACAAATGCCCGGAGCCGCTTTCACAGTGCGCGTCTTGCGACGTGTTGGCGCATTTCACGGCTTCTGTTGGGGATTTGCAACATGGAAGCGCGCCGATGTCGTTTTCCGACATCCCGCAGATCCCGCTGTTTAAACGATTTTTCAGCGCTGATGGGCGGGATTGCCGTGTGGTTTCCTGCACGCGCCTGTTGTCGGGATATGCCAATTCGCGTCATGCCCGATCCTGGGGCAAGGCCCTGGCCAGCTTGCTCCGGGATGGGGCTGCGCCTGAGCATGTTCGCCGCAACGGCTCTCTAGTATTCTTCGCGCCCTTCGGCTCCTTCGCGGAGCTAGGCTAAAACAAGGCTCGTCGAGCAGGAGAAGTCTTATGTTCGCCCTGGATTCCCGTCTCCAGCAGGACACCGTTGCACTGGGGGATTTCCCACTGAGCAGCCTGCTGCTGATGAATGACTCACAGTACCCCTGGTTCATCCTGGTGCCGCGCCGCGAGGATGTCAGCGAAATATTCCAGCTGGACGTCGCTGACCAGCAGCAGCTTTGGCGCGAGGCGACCCAACTGGCCGAAGTGCTCAAGGACACTTTCGATGCGGACAAGATGAACGTCGCCAACCTGGGCAACGTCGTCAGTCAACTGCACGTGCACGTCATTGTGCGCAAGACGAGCGATGCCGCCTGGCCGGGCCCGGTTTGGGGCAAGCACCCGGCTGTGCCTTATAAAGAAGAAGAGCTGGCTCGCATACGCGAGAAGTTGCGCATGGTGCTGGGCGATGGTTTTCGCTTCAGCCAGGAGTAAGTGATGGATCTGGAAAAACGGATGGCCGATCTGGAGAGCCGGCTGGCCTTCCAGGATGATGCGCTACAGACAATGAGCGATGTGGTCTATGAGCAGGAGCGGGTGATCGAGCGCCTGCGCCTGCAGATGCAAGCATTGCTCAAGCGCCTGGAAGACTTGCAGGGGCAGGTTGGCGTCTCGGAAGACGATGCGCCTCCTCCCCATTACTGAGCAGTAAGCGCCCGGTATTAAAAGGGAATCCTGGTGTGCGCGAAGCCTTCTCCCGGCAATTGCTGCTCGTGCCGAAACCGTGACAATCGGACGCACAGGCAAATGCTACTTGTGCGGAATGTCTCCCGGAAAATGGGAAACAACCTACATTTCATCGGGATAATGGCCTAAGGGCATCATGTATCAAATATGATCCAATCCGTCTTTTGGGATGGACTGGCCGTGTGGCCAGAAGACAGGGATCGTAAGGATGCGTGTTCTCTACCGTGGCTGGATGCCGGCCCTGGCATTCTGCTGTGCTTCGGCAAGCTTTGCTGCACCACTGCCCACACCGGGTGACAACGACCTCCAGCGTCAACGCCAGGAGCAACTCCTGCGTGAGCAGCAGAAGCGCCTGGAGGAGCTCCAGCAGCTCCCTGGCAAGGCGCCCAGCGAGGCGCCGCCGACCACGGCGCCGGACACTCGTTGCTTCACCATACGCAACATTACCCTCGAAGGCGCCGAGCACCTCGACGCGCGTTCGCGTGAAGCGCTGCTGGCCCCCTATCGCGACCAATGCGTGGGGGTGAATCAGCTCAATGAGCTGCTCAAGGGCATCACCGACCATTACCTCTCCCGAGGTTTCGTCACTACCCGCGCTTACTTGCCGCAGCAGGATCTTTCCAGCGGCGAGCTGAAGGTCATCGTGGTTGAAGGCCGCTTCGAAGGTTTCGACCAGTCGGAGCTGGCCAGTGATCGCGAACTGGCCATGACCTTTCCCGGTGCCACCGGCGACGTCCTGAATCTGCGCGAGCTGGAGCAACTGGTCGACCAGATCAACCGACTGCCCTCACGCCAAGCGCAGATGGAGTTGGTGCCGGGCCAGGAGGTCGGCGGCAGCCGGGTGCAGCTCAAGGGTGAGCGCAGCAAGCCCTGGCGCGTCTCCGCCAGCCGCGACAATAACGGCGACTCCAGCTCTGGTGAACAGCAGGCCGGCCTCGGCCTGGACTGGGACAGCCCGCTGGGCCTGGCCGACCAGTTCGGTCTGCGCTTCGGCGAGGACGTCGTCAGTGACCACTGGAAGCACTCCGACAACCAGAGCCTGTGGTACAGCGTCCCGTATGGCTGGTGGACCTTCAACTACAACTACAGCCGCAATTACTACCGCACCCTTAACCAGGGCACCGGGTTCGCTTTCAAGTACGACGGCGATAACGAAACCCACCAGTTGGGTGCTGAGCGCGTGCTGCATCGTGACGACGTGAGCAAGACCGCGGTGAACCTCGGGCTTAGCCATCAGCGCACGCGCAACTATGTTGAGGACACCCTGCTCGAAGACTCCAGCACCCACCTTAGCGAAGGCCGTGTCGGCTTCAACCATGGCCGGCGCATCGGCAGTGCCTTCGTCAACGCCGACATCGGCTGGCAGCGCGGCATCGGTGCCTTCGGCGCACAGGACGACGATCACGACGCTCCCCACGGCAACCCCACCGCCCGCTACAACAAATACAGCCTGACCCTGAGCTATTTGCAGCCGTTCACGCTTTGGGAACAAGCCTTCAGTTTCGAAAGCCTCGCCACCGGCCAACGTAGCGAAGACGCCCTCTATAGCCCCCAGCGCATCAGCCTGGGCGGGCTCAGCTCGGTCCGCGGGTTCAAGGACCAGACCCTCTCCGGCGATTCCGGCTACTACTGGCGCAACCAGCTGCGTTGGCGCCGTGCCGTGACCTGGGAACCGCTGTTGCCCTGGGTGCAGGAGTACGGTGTGGCCTACGCCTATGACTTCGGCGCCATTCGCCACGACCGGTACAACACCGGTGTCAGCGGGCGCCTGAGCGGTCAGGGGGTGGAGCTCAGCGCGCGCGGGCAATACGCCGCCGCCTCCGTCACCTTGGCGCGCTCGCTGGAGCGCCCCGACATCATCGAACGACGCGAACACCCGGTTTATTTCCGCGTCGACCTCTTCTTCTGAACCGCTCCGCTCTTTAGCTAGTACTTGGGAGATTCCCACATGGACATCCGCCACCCGTTGTACCAGGCCATTGCCAGCGTCCTCGCCGGCATCCTGATCCTCAATCCCATCGTCGCGGCTGCGGCCGAGCTGGCAGTGGATGCGGCGGCGGGGGGCAATACCCACCTGGGTGCAGCAGGCAACGGCGTGCCGGTGGTGAACATCGCCACGCCCAATGGCGCGGGGCTCTCGCACAATAAATTTACCGACTACAACGTCGGGCAGAACGGCCTGATCCTCAACAACGCCACCGGCAAGACCCAGGCAACCCAACTGGGTGGAATCATCGTCGGCAACCCGAACCTCAAGGGTGGCGCCGCGCAGAAGATTCTCAACGAAGTCACCGGGGCGAATTCCTCGCAATTGCGTGGCTACACGGAAGTAGCGGGGCAAGCGGCCCATGTGATCGTCAGTAATCCACATGGCGTTACTTGCAACGGCTGCGGATTCATCAATACCCCGCGCGCCACGCTGACCACCGGCAAGCCGCTGATGGACGGCGAGCGCCTGCGCGGCTATGACGTTGATGGCGGCGAGATCGCCATCGAAGGCGCCGGCCTGAATGCCAGTAATATCGACCGGTTCGAACTGATCACCCGCAGCACCAAGCTCAACGCCGACCTTTACGCCAAGCAGCTCGCGGTGGTGACCGGGCGCAACCAGGTGGACGCCGAAAGCCTGGCCGCCACCGCCAAGGCCGACGACGGCAGCGCCAAGCCGCAACTGGCCATCGACAGCTCCGCATTGGGTGGCATGTACGCCGGCGCCATTCGCCTCGTAGGCACCGAGCAGGGCGTGGGTGTGAAGCTGGCCGGCAACATGGCCGCCAGCGGTGGCGATATCCAGATCGATGCCAATGGTCAGTTGTCACTCGCGCAAACCAGCGCTGCTGGCAGCCTGCGCGCCAAGGCCAGTGACATCGCTCTCAACGGCCAGACCTATGCGGCTGGCGTCGCCGAGTTGAGCGCGACCGGCCAACTGAGCAATAGCCAGAGCCTGGCTGCCGGCCAGCGCGTGGCGCTCAGTGCCGCGCGGGTCAGCAACAGCGGCATCGTCGAAGCCGGCGTCAATCCGGACAACAGCCGCAACGCCCAGGGCGACGTGGCGATCACCGCGCAGAACCTGCGCAACAGCGGCAGCGTGGTGGCCAGCCGCAACCTCGAAGCCAACGCCAGCGGCACGCTGGACAATCAGGGCGGCGCATTCAAGGGCGCCGACACCCGGCTCACCGCCGCGACCCTGGACAACCGTCAGGGGCGCCTGCTCGCCGGCAATCAACTGACGCTCAGCGCTGCGCGCCTGGACAACCGCAACGGCCAGGCCGTCGCCAATCGCCTGCAAGTCAGCGGTGGCGCGCTGGACAACCGCCTCGGCCGGATCGAAGCCGAACAAGCGCTGGACTTCACCCTCGACAGCCTCGACAACAGCGGCAAGGGCAACCTCGTCAGCAATGGCACCCTGCAAGCCCGCGTCCAGCAGAAGCTCGACAACCAGGCCGACGGCCTGCTTTCGGCCAAGGGCGCGCTCGGTGTGCAGGCCGGTACCCTCGACAACCGGGGAGGACTGGTGGTCGGCGATGCCGGCGTGACCGTTTCCGGCGCCAGCCTGAACAACGGCGCGCTGGGCGTTATCAGCAGCCTGGGCGAGCTGAAACTCGACGTCGGCCAGCTGGACAACAGCCAGGGCGGCGCCCTCGACAGTGGCGCGGCGCTGTATCTGACCGCCGGCCAGGTGGACAACGATAAAGGCAGCGTCAGCGCCAAGGGCGACCTGCAGGCCAAGGCCGACCGCTTCAGCCAGCAGGGTGGTGAACTGCTCGCCCAGGGCGCGCTGAACCTCGAAGCCGGGCAGCTCGACAACCGTAACGGCGGCCTCATTGCCGCCAACAACGGAGTGACCCTCAAGGGTACCGACGTGCTCAACCAGGGCGGCGAAATCTCCAGCCGCGCCAAGGTCGACGTGCAGGCAGCTAGCCTGGAAAACGGAGCCGGCAAGGTCATCGGCGACGCCGGCCTCAACCTGAAGGTACAACGCATCGCCAACCGGGCCGGCACCCTGTCCGGCCGCGACGGCCTGACTGTCACCGGGCAGAGCCTGGACAACAGCCAGGGCGGCCTGCTCAACAGCCAGAAGAATCTCTGGCTGCAACTGGCCGGCGCCCTCGATAACAGCGGCAACGGCGCGCTGCTCAGCCAGGAGACCCTGACCCTCAACGCCGGCAGCCTCGACAACCGCGCCGGCACTGTCTCCAGCGCTGGCCAACTGTTCTCGCGCCTGGCCGGCGCCCTGAACAACCAGGGCGGCAAGCTGCTCAGCGACGCGACCATCGACCTCGCCGGAGCCGACCTGAACAACGCCGGCGGCATCCTCAGCGCAGCGGGTGACATCAGCCTTCAAGGCGCCCGGTTCGACAACAGCCAGAAAGGCCGCATCGTCACCGACGCCGCGATCCATCTCGCCACCGCCCAATTGGACAACAGCCAGGGCGGCAGCCTGTCCGCGCGCGGCGTCATCGATGGTCGTGTCACTGGCCTCGACCAGCACGGTGGCGGCCAACTGATTGGCCAGGGTGGCATCGACCTCGACTTGCAGGGCGGCGCCCTGAACAACGCCGGCGGCCTGCTCGGCAGCCCCGGCCAACTGGTCCTGCGCAACGTCGCCAGCCTCGACAACCGGGGCGGCGAAATCTCCAGCGACCGCGCCTTCACCCTGACCACCGGCGCCTTGCTCAACCAGGGTGGCAAGCTGATCTCCAGCGATCGCCTGACCCTCACCACGGGCGCGCTCAACAACAGCGGCGCCGGCGTGCTGTCTGGCAACAACGGCCTTACCGTCAACGCCGCCAGCCTCGACAACAGCCAGGGCGGCACCCTTGCCAGCCGTGGCGACCTGCTGCTGCGTAGCCAGGGCGCGCTGGACAACCACGGCGACGGCGCACTGGTCGCGGGTGGCCAACTCGATGTCGGCAGCGCCAGCCTGAACAACCAGGGCGGCCTGCTTTCCGCCAGCGGCAACCTGCTGCTGGCCACCGGCACCACCGACAATCGCGACGGTCGCCTGCTCGCTCAAGGGCGCCTCGACGGCACCACGGCCGCCCTCGATAACCGCGACGGCGTCATCAGCGGCGCTCAGGGCCTCGACCTCGGCGCTGGCAACGTCCTCAACGGCGCCAGCGCCACCGGCAAGTCCGGCGGCCTGATCACCAGCCAGGGCGAGCTGACCCTGCGCGGCGGCAAGCTCGAATCCACCGGCGGCGGGGAAATCTCCGCCAAGGGCGATCTGCACCTGATCGTCGCCCAGCTCATCCAGCAGCAGGCGGCACTGATCGGCGAAGGCAAGGTCACGCTCGACCTGGGCAACGGCGCCCAGCGCGGCGACTTCGACAACCGTGGCGGCCTGCTCAGCGCAGGTGGCCTCCTGGCAATCAACGGCCTGGGCAGCCTCGACAACCGCGGCGGGGAAATCTCCGCCAGCCAGGGCTTCGCCCTGACCGCCAGCGGCACCCTCGACAACCGCGACCAGGGCCGCATCATCAGCGCCGGCCAGCTCGACCTGAACGCCAACACCCTGCGCAACGCCAACCAGGGCCTGCTCTCCGGCTGGCAGGGCCTGGCAGTCAATGCCGCCAGCCTGGACAACAGCAGCGGCGGCACTGTCTCCAGCCGCGACGGCGCACTGGCTCTGACCCTCAGCGGCGCCCTCGACAACCACGACCAGGGTGCGCTGGTCAGCAAGGGCAAACTCAGCCTCGACGCCGGCAGCCTTAATAATGCTGGCGGCATCGTCTCCACCCAGGGCGACCTCGGCCTGACCCTCACCGGCGATCTGGACAACAGCGCCGCCGGCCTGCTCAGCACCCAGGGCAGCCTGACCGGCAGCGCCAAGGCCATCAACAACGGTGGCGGACAGATCAGCGCCGCCAGCGTCGACTATGACGCCAGCGGCCTCGACAACAGCGGCGGCAGCCTGGTCAGCCAGGGCGCCCTGCGTCTCGGCCTGCTCGGCGCGCTGCTGAACAACGGCGCCGGCTCGAAGATCGCCAGCGGCGGCCCGCTCAACCTGAATGTCGGCAGCCTGCAGAACCGTGGCGGCCAACTCGCCAGCCAGGGCTTGCTCAAGGTCCTCGCCGGCAGCTTCGACAACAGCGCCGGCGGCACCGTGGCCGCGCAAACCGACCTGACCCTGACACTCACCGGTGAACTGCTCAACGGCCAGGACGGCCTGATCTTCGCCAAGACTGGCCAGCTCAACGCCAGCGCCAGCCGCATCGACAACAGCGCCGGCACCCTGCAGGGCCAGGGCGACACCACCCTCACGACCACCGGCGCGATTGCTAACCAAAGCGGCCACATTATCAGCCAGAGCGGCCAGCTCGACCTGGGCAGCGCCAGCCTCGACAACAGCAACGGCGGCGTTCTCAACGCTGCAGACGGCAGCCTCAAGCTGGTCACCGGCACCTTCAGCAACAACGCCGGCACCACCCAGGCGAAGGGCCTCGACATCACCGCCACCGGCGGCATCGACAACCGCACCGGCCACCTCTCGGCGGTCAGCGGTGACAACCGCATCAGCACCAGCGACCTGAACAACCAGGGCGGCGGCCTGTATGCCGGCGGCCTGCTCTACCTGCGCGGCAACCAGCTGCTTAACGACGGCGCGGCCCTCGGCCAGGGCGGCAAGATCGGCGCCGGCAGAGTCGACGCCAGCCTCACTGGCGCGCTGAACAACCAGTTCGGCCTGATCGAAAGCAGCGGCAACCTGACCCTCGGTGCGGCCAGCATCAACAACGTGCTGGGCTCCATCCGCGCACTCGGTCAGGCGCCCGGCAGCCTGCTACTCGCGGCCAGCCCGACGCAGATGAAGATCACCAGCGGCGGCCTGTTCAACAACAACCTCGGCCGCATCGAGAGCGCCACCCAGGACCTGATCCTGCAGACCGGCGCCCTGCAGAACGGTGGCGGCAACGTGCTGCATGTCGGCACCGGCACCTTCGGCATTGACCTCGCCCAGGCCGGTCAGGCCGGCGGCAACTTCACCTCCAATGGCAGCCTGACCTATCAGGCCGACAACTGGACCAACAACGCTGTCATCCAGGCGCGCAACCTGAACCTGACCATCGGCCAGCTCAACCAGGGCCTCTACGGTCAGTTGCTAGCCGCGCAGAGCCTGATCGGTCGCGGTGGCGACTGGACCAACAGCGGCCTGATCGCCAGTGATGGCAGCCTCGACGTCCAGCTCGGCGGTACTTACGCAGGCGCTGGCCGCGCCTCCAGCGTGGGCGGTTTCACCCTCGGTGCCAACGTCATCGACTTGACTGGCAGCCTCGCCGGCGGCCAGGGCGTCACCCTGAATGCCAACACCCTCAGCAACCGAGGTCGCATTACGGCTGGCGGTGATCTCATCGCCAGCGCCGGCACTCTCGACAACTACGGCACCCTGGGCGGCGCCGGCGACGTTCGCCTCAGCGCCTGGAACCTGCGCAACGATGGCGAGCAGAACGGTGCGCTGATCTTCAGCGGCGGCGACATGCTGCTGCGCGCGCAAAACCTCACCAACCGCTTCGCCAACATCTACAGCCTCGGCACCCTCGATTTCGCCGGCGACGACAGCGGCGGCCGTGCCGCTCGCCTGGACAACCTCTCTGCCACCCTGGAGAGCCAGGGCGACATGCGCCTGAACGTCGGCGCGCTGAACAATCAGCGCGTCGTGCTCGTGGTCAATAACGCAGGCAAATACACCGCGCAGATCATCGAAGTCAGCTGCTACAAGTACTTCAACGATAACAACGCCGACTGCAGCGGCGGCAAGGAAAACCAGGTCTGGGAAGTCACCGAGCGCGACAAGCTCGAAGTGCTCCAGGCCAGCGCGGCGGCTTCCATCAGCGCTGGCGGCAACCTCAACCTGCTGGGCGACTCGATCAACAACGCCAGCAGCGTCATCAGCGCCGGGCAGAACCTCTATGCAAACGTTGCCAGCCTGAGCAACGAAGGTGTCGTCACCGGCGAAACCGAAACCCTGCGCGTGCTGCGCTCCGAGCGTACTCGCGACCACGCCAGCCGCAGCAACGAGGCCAAGGCCTTCACCGACCAGTACTGGATCGACAGCCCCAACTACGTCAACGACCCGGCTGGTCTGGCCACCGCCCTCAGCCACTTCATCGCCCGTACCGAGAAGGAATACCCGCAGTACGGCTCCACCACCCAGCTCAACAACGGCGACCAGAGCTACGCCGGCATCATCCAGGCTGCCGGCAACGTCAGCATCACCGCCACCAGCGAGATCAACAACAGCGTCATCCGCAACAACTACACCTTCGTCAATCCGGGCCAGAAGACCGGCGACACCGCCATTGGCGCCAGCCCGGTCGCCACCGTGGTGCCGATCAACTCGCAACTGCCGCCCGACCTCGCTCAGCAGCAGGTCAACCCCATCACCCTGCCGGGCTTCAGCCTGCCTACTGGCAGCAACGGGCTGTTCCGCCTGAGCGGCCAGGAAGGCAGCGGCGGCAGCGCCGGCAACGTGCAGGGCGTCGGTGAGCTTGGCTTCAACGGCCAGAACCTCGATGCCGCCCAACGTGAACAGGCACAGGGCGGCAGCGCCAGCGGGGCAGACAGTGTGGCCGTGAGCGGCGGCGCGGCGGCCGCCAACGCCCAGCCCGGCTTCGACATTCCGCGCGTGCAGGGTCTGCCCAGCAGCGCCACGCCGAGCAACAGCCACAAATACCTGATCGAAACCAACCCCGAGCTGACCAGCCTGAAAAGCTTCCTCAGCTCCGACTACCTGCTTGGCCAACTCGGCTATGACCCGGACAAGTCACAGAAGCGCCTCGGCGACGGCCTCTACGAGCAGCGACTGATTCAGCAGGCTGTGGCCGCGCGCACCGGCCAGCGCTTCATCGACGGCATGGCCAGCGACGAAGCCCTGTTCCGCTACCTGATGGACAACGCCATCGCCTACAAGGACAGCCTGCAGCTCTCCGTCGGCGTCGGCCTCTCCGCTGAACAGGTCGCGGCCCTGACCCACGACATCGTCTGGCTTGAAGAAGCCGAAGTGAATGGCGAGAAGGTCCTCGTCCCGGTGCTCTACCTCGCCCAGGCCGAAAACCGCCTCGGCCCCACCGGCGCGCTGATCCAGGGCCAGGACGTCAGCCTCATCAGCGGCGGCGACCTCAACAATGCCGGCACCCTGCGTGCCAGCAACAACCTCAGCGCCAGTGCCGGCAACCTGAGCAACAGCGGGTTGATCCAGGCCGGCAACCGCCTCGACCTGCTCGCCGACGACAGCATCCGCAACGCCGCCGGCGGCATCATCGCCGGGCGCGACGTCAGCCTCACCGCGCTCACCGGCGATGTGATCAACGAACGCAGCGTCACCCGCATCGACAGCGCCCAGAGTGCCAACCGCACCTGGACCACCAGCTTCGCCGACAGCGCCGCGCGCATCGAGGCCGCCAACAGCCTCGACATCAGCGCCGGTCGCGACGTCAGCAACCTCGGTGGCGTGCTGCAGAGCCGTGGCGACCTGTTCATCGGCGCCGACCGCGACGTCAACATTGCCTCGGTGGAAGTCACCAACGGCCAGCTCAACGGCCGCCGCTACTACAGCGAAACCACCACCCAGCTGGGCGCCGAAGCCAGCGCCGGGCGTGACCTCGACATCAGCGCCGGGCGCGACCTCAACGCCGTCGCCAGCCGCCTCGACGCCGCGCGTGACGCGGCGCTGAGCGCCGGACGCGATGTGACCCTCGCTTCGGCGGCGGATGAGAGCCATAGCTATAGCAACACCCGCAAGACCAAGAGCAAGAACGATCTGGTCGAGCAGCAATCCACCGTCCTCACCGCCGGTAGCGATATATCTCTCTATGCGGGGCAGGACCTGGGCGTTATCGGCAGCCAGGTCAAGGGCGGCGGAAACGTGGCCCTGGATGCCGAGCGTGACGTCGCCATCGTCGCCGCGCAGAACGAGCAGTACGCCTACCTGTACAAGAAGAAGGAAGGGTCGTTTGGTAAGAGCAAGACCAAGACCTCCGAGAGCTATGCCGACACCAACGTCGCGTCAGTGATCCAGGCCGGTGGCGATCTCACCGTCAACGTCAGCCAGAGCGCCAGCGGCGCAGTCAGCCTGAATGGCGGGCGCGACGTCACTGTCGTGGGCAGCCAGCTCAGCGCCGGCCATGACCTGCTGGTCGGTGGTCAGGGCAACGTTGCACTGCTGTCCGGCAGTGAAGAGCACGGAGCCAGCAGCAGCAAGACGAAATCCGGCTTCGCTGGACTGTCCAAGAAAGGCGAAAGCCAGCTGAAAACCAGCACCACCCAGGTGGGGAGCGAGCTGAATGCCGGAAACGATCTGGTGGTCGTCGCCGGCAAGGACATCGTCCTGCAGGGCAGCACTGCACGTGCCGGGCAGGATGCCGACCTGCGCGCCGGGTTGATCGACGCCACTGGCGACATCCGCCTGGAGTCCGCCACCGAATCCAGCTACAGCCACTCAGAGGAGTACCGCAAAAAGTTCAGCCTCCCCAGCATCGGGGACTCGCTTACCGTCGGCCTGCCTTTCATAAAGAACGAAATAACGCTGGGTGAGAACAAGCAGCAAGGCAGCAAAGGAACCACCACCACCAGCGTAGGCAGTCAGGTCATTGCCGGTCGTGATGCCAACCTCAACGCAGCACGCGATATCGACCTCGTGGGTAGCCGCGTGGACGCCGGTCGTAACGCCAACCTGAACGCCGGCCGCGACGTGAATATTCTCGCGGCCGCAGACAGCGCGGAAAGCAGCAACTGGTCCAAGCGCAAGACCATCGGTATAACCCAGGACAGCGACCGCAATGGGTTCAGTACCTTCGCCGGTGAGGAGAAGGTCCGCGATACCAACAAGCAGACCAGCCAGTTGGCTGCCGAAAGTGCGATTAGCGCGGGCAATGACGCCAGCATCGTCGCCAAGCGTGACATCAATATTCTGGGCTCGGATGTCGACGCCGGCCGGGACATTACGCTTCAAGCGGGCAGGAACATCGCCGTCGCTGCCATGCCGGAGTTGAGCACCTCGGCCAGCACCCACAGTGTCGAACGCAATGGCGTCTCAGGGAAGATCAGCCACAACTATGGCGACACCCTCGATGCCATCCAGGGCGCCGGCAAGGGCGACAACAACGTCAGCAAGGGCTCCAGCAGCCTCAAGGCCGTCGACAGCATTGGCCAGTTCTTCAATGGTCCCACGGGGGCCGGCCATATCGGCAGTGCCAAGGAATCGTCGAGCAGTACCCAGATAATCCAGGGCAATCGTGGTTCGAACCTGGATGCCGGGCGCGACGTCACGATGGTGGCCGGCAACGATCTGCTCGTGCAGGGTGGCTCCATCCACTCAGGCCGCGATATCGCACTGGCCGGCAACAACGTGACCATCGATGTTGCGCGCGGCAGCAACGTCACCGAGAGCCAGCAGAAGCGCAGCCAGGGGGGCATCAATGGCGGCACTACAGGTGGTATCAAGGTCGGCGTCGGCGGCAGCAGTGGCACGATCGACGATCAGGGAACCCAGGGCACGTCCTCTTCCGCCCAACTGGCGGCAGGGCGCGATCTGCTGATCGACGCGCGCAACGACCTGACCATGACGGGCACCCAGGCCACGGCCGGACGGGACATGACCCTCTCGGCTGGCAACGACCTGACCATCCGCGCAGCCCAGAACGACTCCAGCAGCGACAGCAACCGTCAGAGCGGCGGCGGCGAGGTCGGCTTCACGTTCAGCAACGAAGGCGTGGGCGTCTATGCCAGCGTGGATGTCGGCAAAGGCAAGCTCGACCGGGATGGCGCCAAGCAGCAGCAGGCCAACTTGCAGGCCGGCGATCAGCTTGCATTCATCAGCGGCCGGGACACCACCATCGCCGGGGCAGCGCTGCGTGGCGAAGACGTTATCGGCCGGGTAGGCCGTGACCTCACCGTCGCCTCCGTACCCGATACCGGCAGCGCCAGCGGCCGGCAGTTCGACCTCAGCGTGACCGCCACCATCGGCCCCGGCGCAGGCGTCAGCGGCTCGGTGGGCGTCGGCAAGACCACCGGCAGCACCAACTGGGTCGAACGGCAGACCAGCATCACCGCCGCCGACAAAGTGGACATCCGCACCGAGAAACACACCCAGCTCGACGGTGCGCTGATTGCCTCTGATCGCGGCAACCTCAAGCTCGACACCGAAACCCTCGGCTACAGCGACATCGCCGGCAAGGACAAGGAGCACAGCTACTACGTCAACGTCGGTGGCAGCACCAAGGCCGGTGGCGGCAAGGAACTTGCCCTCCAGGACGACTCGCAGGTCGGCAAGGGCAAGCCCGGCGAATCCGGCTGGAGCATCAGCGGCTACGACTACGAGAAAGACCGCCAACAGATCGTCCGTGCCACCGTCGGCGAGGGCGAGATCACCGTGCGCGGCGACGCGCAGAGCGGCACCGACTCCACGGCGGGACTGAACCGCGATGTGGATAAGGCCTATGAGGTCACCAAGGACCACGAAGAGCGGACGGACATCTATGCCAGTGGGTCTTCGCTGGAGGCTGTGGCGCATCCTGTTGAAACGGTGCACGAGTGGACAGATGCGTTGCTCAATTACGACGAGCAGGCAAAAGCAAACTTTGACCGAGTTAACGTAGCAATTAACACCAGTTTGTACGCATTGGAAAAGCTCACGGGACAACCTATTCCGCAGGGGGCTGTTGCCAACGGGGGATCGGAAATCGCCGATCAGGCTTTCCAGGCTTTGCTCGCCTCTGGTCGTACTGTGAATGAAGCTAAAGCTCAACTGGCAGATCCGCAGTTTCAGGCTGAAATCCTACGAAACCTACTTGCTATCGAGGAAATATATAAGACCAATCCAGAGTTAATAACTCAGGCCCAGCAAGGTCTTGCAGATAAGGATATTAAGGTAAAGCTGCCTGCGATCACCAATAAGAAACTCGCCTTAGATCGCGCATCCGATATCTACAAATATATCCAGGAAAATCCCGAACAGGCTCAAGCCGTTGAGATTGTGCTGGCAGCAGCGCAAGGGCCGAAGGGGCTGTTGATGTTGGCTGCGCAAAAAACGCTTGGTCAGACATCGCTTGGGCAGGCCGCCGGAGAACTTGCTGCACAACTGCAGGCTAGGTTGGGTAAGGAGATTGCCGAGGGAATTGAGGGTAAAGAGCTAAATCCCAACGACGAATTGGGGGCATGGCGACTTGGTGGTGGCTCTTTGATGGCGGGCCTGATTCTAGGGGGCGTAGGAGGCGCAGCTGCGGGCAAGATAATATCTGGCTTGAAGACAGGCCCGTCGAAACTCCCCGAAGGTTATCGTGATGGGCCCTCTACGGGAGCTAGATTTGCTGAAACAGCGGAACTTCCAGATGGCTACAGACGGGTCATAAATAAAAAAACAGGTAGTACAGAGGTGATTTCCTCCGATGGAGGAATATATGTAGAAACCTCAGATGGGTTGAAGCCTAAGGCAGGTGGTAATCTCGCCGGGCTGGTTGAGTCGGAGAGAAACATTGCCGCGAGCGGATTAGTCTCTAAAGTCAACTCGCCAATTGACTTCGATGGCCATATAGTTCGTGCGGAAGTAAAGCCAAATGGCAACGTTGTCGGTGGGCACTCGACGGTTACTGGAGATGTTAGGGTTATCCCAGGGACCGAGTCTATGCCAAATAAATTTGGTGTGTATAGTGCGAAAATTGAGGTGGCGGATCCAAACAGTCCAGGAGGTTTTTTGCCAAAAACAAATAATGGGGGGGTCTCTACGATGTTTCCTAAGTCTTGGAGTGTTGATAGAATAAAAGTCGAGGTAGACGCTGCATTCCAAAATAAAAGGGTGATAGGAAATAAATGGACAGGAATTACACCCAGTGGCGTAAGGGTTGAAGGGTATATTAGCCCCAAAACAACCGTTTATCCAAAGATGTAGGTGATGTTTTATGAAGATTACTTTCTTTTGGATTGATGATGATGGCGGCCGTGAGCCAAGTTGTAGGTCCGATATATTGAGTCGTGAAGGTGTGGATATGCTGGCTTGCTTACTAACTGATAGTGGGGGGCAAAGGCAGAAAAGCACCTTGAACTGGATCGATGAAGGGATTTCGAGAGTTGACTTGGTATGTGGAGAAGAAGTTGATATCTCCGAATGGAGTCGAGATAGTTGGGGGGTTGAATTGAAAAAAGGTGTGGCAAAAATATATTCACTTTATGACGAGACTTGTTTTTCTATAATGCCGATCGAAGAGTTTAAGAAAGCATTGTTAAGTTGGAGGGAGTTTGTATATAAAGGTTAAGTGTCCCGTCCAAGTGTCCAAACTGATTTCCCCGCCAGTTGGCGGGGTGGTTTTTCGTGGGTGAGCCGTCGAAATGCTCCTCCGTTACCTCCCGCCTGTCAGTTTTTCGGCTGACTGTTCCGCCGCAAACCTCCCAATTTCCTGTGTTCCTCGTTGTTGGCTTGGGGCCGAAAAGGGGACAGATTTATTTTGGGAAAAGGGACTGGGAAAAGGGACGGGAAAAGGGGACAGATTTATTTTTCCTACTCTAATCTCGGCTGATGTGAAGGTGACTAGGTACCTTTAGAGGTGGCAGCCTTTCTCCAAAACCCAATACGCATGGAGAGAGCGATGCCTAGGGTTGGTCGTGTCATATTGCCTAACTACCCACACCATGTCGTTCAACGGGGCCATAACCGACAGGTGGTGTTCGTTGAGAGCGAGGACTACGAGCGCTATCTCGCTGACCTACGGGAGTTGAAGGATGCATTTGGCGTTAAGGTTTATGCGTACTGCCTGATGACCAACCATGTGCATCTGCTCCTTGCTCCGGATGAGTCAGTTACCGGTTTGAGTCAGTTGATGAAAACGCTCTCCGCACGGATGACGCGCTACAGAAATCGCTTAGAGCACCGTAGCGGAACGTTATGGGAAAGTCGCTTCAAGTCCAGCCTGGTCCAGTCGGACGCGTATTTGTTGGCATGCAGTCGCTATATAGAACTGAACCCTGTGCGCGCCAAGTTGGTTCGGCGCGCTGCTGAATATCCATGGTCCAGCTATACCCAGCACGTTGGGGACTCCTGCATGTGGATCGATAGCGATCCATGCTATGAAGCGCTTGCCGAGTCTGAAGATGAGCGCCATGCCCAGTATCGTGCTTTTCTTGGGCAGCTTGGTAGTGATGACGAAAATCAACTCATTCGCGATGCGCTGCAGAGGGGCCAGTTGACTGGTAATTCTCGCTTTGTTGATGAGGTAGAGAGAATTTCCGGCATTCGGGTTGAGCGGCGTGGTCAAGGGAGACCATCTAAATTAGAGTAGGTAAAATAAATCTGTCCCCTTTTTGCTCCTTTTTGCTCCTTTTTGCTCCTTTTTGCTCCCTTTTTGCTCCCTTTTTGCTCCCTTTTTGCTCCCTTTTTGCTCCCTTTTTGCTCTCTTTTTGCTCTTTTTCTTGTCCTTTTTCTTCCTCTTTTTCTTCCTTTTCCTGGGGCGTGGCGGGTTAACAGTTAGAGCTCCGGATGGGAAGGGGCTGCGCTATGATAGTGACGGCACATTGTCTGGATTCTTGGACCCTAAACCAAAGGTGCAGCTATGAAAGTTGAGGGTAATCCGGATTTCGAGGTCGTAGGGTTTAGTGATAAACGCTACGACAAGTTGACAGTTGAAGTTCAGTACAAGGGTGAGCCTGTGGCTCAGATAAATCAGGATAAAGGTAGGAGTAATTTGGAATTGGAGATTTTTGCAGATTTAAATGATGCAATTCTAAAAATCCCTTTTCTTGGATTTTTAGAAGCTTTGAATTTGGCGAAGGATTCCATTAGCAGCTACGGGTAACTCCTTGGCATAGGAAAAGGGGACTAGGAAAAGGGGACGACTAGGAAAAGGGGACAGATTTATTTTTCTACTCTAAACGATCTGGCGGGTCAGGATTGGAGTGAAGAAAATAAATCTGTCCCCTTTTTTCTCGCTTTTTTCTCGTGATCCATATGTTGGGCTGAGGGGGGTTCAACAAGGATTGTTGGAGAGCGCAATGTCAACAGGTGTAAATGCTATTGTGATTGGGAGGTGATGATGGATGTTGGCGATCTTGTTGAGTTGGAAGGGTGGTTGGTGATTATTGATTACAAGCTATTCCTCATTCCGGATGAGTTCTCGGAGGATTATGAGTCGGGAGAGAAGATCGAAATATCAAGACCGGAAATAATTTTTTCGATCATAGAGAAAGTTTTACCTTTAGCTGGTGGGAAAAGTTTTATCTTTCATAAGTCGAAGCTCTCGGGTGTTTTAACAGGTGATTTTCCAGTAAAAATTTCTCCTGTCAGTTTGCTAGTAGAGGAGCGGGGGCAGGGATTTGTCTGTATAGACTTGGAGGGGGATAATTTTGAGACTTATAAAGCCCAGTATGAGGAATTTGTTAAGGGTAAAAGGGGAGTGGGCTCATCTGATTGGATAGACTGGCTTTAGCTGCTCTTTTTGTTTTTGTGTGCAATTAATTTTCGGCTCGTGGGAATGGATGGGTAGGGGATGTCGGAAATTGGCGGGGCGAAGTGGTAAATTTACTTCTATGTTAAAAAGCGGTCCGTTGAGTCGGGTTGGAGTCCGAAAAACAAAATCGCCTCATTTTTTGTTCAGAAATGAAAAAAGCCCGCCAATCGGCGGGCTTTTTCATGGCTGTAACGCTCAGCGCCGATTAGGCAGCGCAGCAATCACATCTTCCGCCTGCAATCCCTTGTCGCGCTGAACGACGGAGAACTCCACGCGCTGACCTTCGATCAGGATGCGGTGGCCTTCGCCGCGGATGGCGCGGAAGTGGACGAAGATATCCTCGCCCGAGTCGCGGGAGATGAAGCCGAAGCCCTTGGAGGTGTTGAACCACTTCACGGTGCCGGTTTCGCGGTCGACGCCGGCGAAGGTTTCGATGGCAACGCTGGCGCTCGGTTTATTGAGGCTGGCGATCCACTGCAGGACGACGGCGGCGGCCAGGCTCAGCAGCGGCAGCACGATGGCCGGTTGATCGCCGATGAAGGGCAGTGGGGCGAGCAGGATCAGGATCTGCAGGACCACGGCCAGCACGACCAGGGCGGTGGCGAGGCTCTGCAGGGCGGAGGGGTGTTTCAGGTTGCTGCTCGGGGCGAGCAGGAGGCTGGTCAGACCGAGCAGTGCCAGGTAGATGGCATCGCTCTGTTGCAGGTAGGGCAGGGCATCACTACGCAGACTCGGGATCAAGGACAGCAAGAGTGCGGCGACGCCCGTCACGAGATGGACGATCTTCAACATGGCTACGGATTCACCTTGAGCGGGTAACGAAATAAAGAAGCAGCCAGCCCCGGGTGCGACGCCAGAAAGGAAAAATGAAAGCGTGCCGGGCGGCCTATGCGAGAAACGCACGGCGGGTATTTAACCGCAATCCAGTTGCCTTCTCAAATCAAC
This sequence comes from Pseudomonas sp. AU11447, assembly GCF_001672555.2. NCBI lineage: Bacteria > Pseudomonadati > Pseudomonadota > Gammaproteobacteria > Pseudomonadales > Pseudomonadaceae > Pseudomonas > Pseudomonas sp. AU11447. The sequence continues at coordinate 287,797 of NZ_LZDG02000043.1, forward strand.
CGCTTAGGCCATTCGTAGGGGGAGGCAGCCGGCTTTCCGGCCGGCTGCTTATAGAAGGAAGGGGTTATTCGGCGAGCAGGCTGCGCAGCATCCAGGCAGTCTTTTCGTGTACCTGCATGCGCTGGGTCAACAGGTCGGCGGTGGGCTCATCCGCCACCTTGTCGGCCAGCGGGAAGATGCTGCGGGCGGTGCGCACCACGGCTTCCTGGCCCTGAACCAGCAGGCGGATCATTTCCTGGGCATCCGGTACGCCTTCTTCTTCCTTGATCGAGGACAGGCGGATGTAGGCGGCGTAGGTGCCGGGCGCCGGGAAGCCGAGGGCGCGGATGCGTTCGGCGATGCTGTCCACGGCCAGCGCCAGTTCGGTGTACTGCCCCTCGAACATCAGGTGCAGGGTGTTGAACATTGGCCCGGTGACGTTCCAGTGGAAGTTGTGGGTCTTCAGGTACAGGGTGTAGGTGTCGGCCAGCAGGCGGGACAGGCCGTCGGCGATGGCGGCGCGATCTTCTTTGGCGATTCCGATATCGATGTCCATGGCGATCTCCTCATCGTGCATGAATGATTTAAAACGCTGGATTCGAGGCTATCACCGGGGCAGGTGCGAAGCTCTTGGTCTATATCAAGGCAATCGATTGAGGTTTTCTATTAAAAGGCTGTGCGCCCGGCAGGCTTTTCCGCCACCGGAGCCCGGCTGCAACCTGCGGATTTTTCAGGCTATAATCGGCCTCTTTGCCGCGGGACGCGGACCCGTGGCGTTACACAGCCAAGGTGTTCCATGCCGATTTACGAGTACCAGTGCCAGTCCTGCGCGCATCAGCTGGAATCGCTGCAGAAGATCAGCGATGCGCCGTTGGTCGATTGTCCAGCCTGCAAGGCTCCCGAATTGAAGAAGATGTTGTCGGCTCCGGGCTTCCGCCTGGGCGGCAGCGGTTGGTACGAGACCGACTTCAAGACCGGAGCGAAGAAGAACCTGGCCTCCGGCGATGCCCCAGCGGCCTGTCCGGCCACCGGTTGCGGTGCCGGCGCCTGCTCCGCCAGCGAATGAGCGGTTCCCTAGAATTCAAGACTTTCGAGAAGCGAAACACACCATGATGCGCAGCCACTATTGCGGCCAGTTGAACGAGAGCCTGGACGGCCAGGTAGTCACTCTTTGCGGTTGGGTACACCGTCGCCGCGACCACGGCGGGGTGATCTTCCTCGACGTGCGTGATCGTGAAGGTCTGGCCCAGGTGGTGTTCGACCCGGATCGCGTCGAGACCTTCGCCAAGGCCGACCGCGTGCGCAGCGAGTACGTGGTGAAGATTACCGGCAAGGTGCGCCTGCGCCCCGAAGGCGCGCGCAACTCGAACATGGCTTCGGGCGCCATCGAAGTGCTGGGTCACGAACTCGAAGTGCTGAACCAGGCTGAAACCCCGCCGTTCCCGCTGGACGAATACTCCGACGTGGGCGAGGAAACCCGCCTGCGCTACCGCTTCATCGACCTGCGTCGCCCGGAAATGGCCGCCAAGCTGAAGCTGCGCGCGCGCATCACCAGCAGCATCCGCCGCTACTTGGACGACAACGGTTTCCTCGACGTGGAAACCCCGATCCTCGGTCGCCCGACGCCGGAAGGTGCGCGTGACTACCTGGTGCCGAGCCGCACCTACCCGGGCCACTTCTTCGCCCTGCCGCAGTCGCCCCAGCTGTTCAAGCAACTGCTGATGGTGGCCGGCTTCGACCGTTACTACCAGATCGCCAAGTGCTTCCGCGATGAAGACCTGCGTGCCGACCGCCAGCCGGAATTCACCCAGATCGACATCGAGACCAGCTTCCTCGAAGAAAGCGACATCATCGAGATCACCGAGAAGATGGTGCGCCAGCTGTTCAAGGAAGTACTGAACGTCGAGTTCGACGAATTCCCGCACATGCCCTTCGAAGAGGCCATGCGCCGCTACGGTTCGGACAAGCCTGACCTGCGTATCCCGCTGGAACTGGTCGACGTCGCCGATCAGTTGAAGGATGTCGAGTTCAAGGTCTTCTCCGGCCCGGCCAATGATCCGAAGGGCCGCGTTGCCGCCCTGCGTGTTCCGGGCGGTGCGAGCATGCCGCGCAAGCAGATCGACGACTACACCAAGTTCGTCGGCATCTACGGCGCCAAGGGCCTGGCCTACATCAAGGTCAACGAGCGCGCCAAGGGCGTGGAAGGCCTGCAGTCGCCGATCGTGAAGAACATCGCCGAGCCGAACCTGAACGAGATCCTCGATCGCGTCGGTGCGGTCGATGGCGACATCGTGTTCTTCGGCGCGGACAAGGCCAAGATCGTCTGCGACGCCCTGGGTGCGCTGCGCATCAAGGTCGGCCATGACCTCAACCTGCTCACCAAGGAGTGGGCGCCGATGTGGGTCGTGGACTTCCCGATGTTCGAAGAGAACGACGACGGCAGCCTGACCTCGCTGCACCACCCGTTCACCGCGCCCAAGTGCACCCCGGAAGAGCTGGAGGCCAACCCGGCCGGCAAGCTGTCCCGTGCCTACGACATGGTGCTCAACGGCACCGAGCTGGGCGGTGGTTCCATCCGTATCCACGACAAGGCCATGCAGCAGGCGGTCTTCCGCGTGCTGGGCATCGACGATGCGGAGCAGGAAGAGAAGTTCGGCTTCCTGCTGGACGCCCTGAAGTACGGCGCACCGCCGCACGGTGGCCTGGCCTTCGGCCTGGACCGTCTGGTGATGCTGATGACCGGCGCGGCCTCGATCCGCGAAGTCATCGCCTTCCCGAAAACCCAGAGCGCCGGCGACGTCATGACCCAGGCTCCGGGCACTGTGGATGCCAAGGCTCTGCGTGAGCTGAACATCCGCCTGCGCGAGCAGCAGAAGGCCGCCGAGTAAGTCGATTCGGATTGCAGTGGCGCCCGCAAACCGGGCGCCGCGTGCGAAGCAAACAAGCGATACGGAGTGAGTTATGGCTGGTCATTCCAAATGGGCCAACATCAAGCACCGCAAGGAACGTCAGGACGCCAAGAAGGGCAAGATCTTCACCAAGCTCATTCGTGAGCTGACCGTTGCTGCCAAGCAGGGCGGCGGGGTGCCGGCGGACAATCCGCGCCTGCGCCTGGCTGTGGACAAGGCGCTGACTGCCAACATGACCCGCGACACCATCGACCGTGCCATCCAGCGCGGCGTGGGTTCCAGCGAAGCGGACAACATGGCTGAGCTGACCTACGAAGGTTACGCGCCCAGCGGCGTGGCGATCATCGTCGAGGCCATGACCGACAATCGCAACCGCACCGCGGCCGAAGTGCGCCATGCCTTCAGCAAGTGTGGCGGCAACCTGGGTACCGATGGTTCGGTGGCCTACATGTTCGAGCGCAAGGGGCAGATCAGCTATGCGCCGGGCGTGAACGAAGAGGCCCTGATGGATGCCGCGCTGGAAGCCGGCGCCGACGATGTAGTGGTCAACGACGACGGTTCCATCGACGTCTTCACCACCTTCGCCGATTTCATCTCGGTCAACGAAGCACTGACCGAAGCGGGCTTCAAGGGCGAGGACGCGGAGATCACCATGATCCCGTCGACCGTGGCGACCCTGGACCTGGACACCGCGCAGAAGGTCCTCAAGCTGATCGACATGCTGGAAGACCTGGACGACGTGCAGAACGTCTACTCGAATGCGGACATCCCGGACGAGGTAATGGCCCAGTTGGGCTGATCCCACCACCGGCGATGTGCTGAAGCCGGAAGCGGGAGTGGTCGTCAGCGGCGCCTCCCGCTTCCGGTTTTTGTTATCTGAAATGCGCGTTGCAGACTAGGTGTGATCGAACGGACATGACCCTGATTCTCGGCATCGACCCAGGTTCACGGATTACCGGCTTCGGCGTGGTGCGCGACACCGGCCGTGGTTGTGAATACGTGGCCTCGGGCTGCATCCGTACCGGCAATGGCGAGCTATTCGAGCGCCTGCAGATCGTCTTCCGTGGTGTGCGCGAGGTCATCCAGACCTACCAACCGACCATGATGGGCATCGAGCAGGTGTTCATGGCGCGTAACGCCGATTCGGCGCTGAAGCTGGGGCAGGCGCGCGGCGCGGCCATAGTCGCGGCGGCGGAAGAGGGATTGCAGATCGCCGAGTACACCGCCAGCCAGGTCAAGCAGGCGATTGCCGGCACCGGTGGTGCGGACAAGCAGCAGGTGCAGATGATGGTCATGCACCTGCTCAAACTGGTGCAGAAGCCGCAGATCGACGCCTCCGACGCCCTGGCCATCGCCCTGTGCCACGCGCACACCCGGCAAAGCCTGGTGCCGCATGGTCTGATGGGCGCCCGCCGTCGCGGCGGACGTCTGCGCCTGTGATATCCGGAAAAACTTTGAGCAAGGACAAACACCCGTGATTGGACGCCTGCGTGGCACCCTGGCGGAAAAGCAGCCGCCGCACCTGATCGTCGATGTGAACGGCGTGGGCTACGAGCTGGAAGTGCCGATGACCACCCTGTACCGCCTGCCGAGCCTGGGCGAGCCGGTGACCCTGCACACCCATCTGGTGGTGCGCGAGGATGCCCACCTGCTCTACGGCTTCGCCGAGAAGCGCGAGCGCGAGTTGTTCCGCGAGCTGATCCGCCTCAACGGCGTGGGGCCGAAGCTGGCGCTGGCGCTGATGTCGGGGCTGGAGGTCGATGAACTGGTGCGCTGCGTGCAGGCGCAGGATACTTCGATCCTGGTGAAGATTCCGGGCGTCGGCAAGAAAACTGCCGAGCGCCTGCTGGTGGAGCTGAAGGATCGCTTCAAGGCGTGGGAGAATATTCCTTCCATCGCGCCGCTGGTGGTGGAACCCATGCGGGTTGCCGCAGTCTCAAGCGCCGAGTCCGATGCGGTCAGTGCGCTGATCGCCCTGGGTTTCAAACCTCAGGAGGCGAGCCGCGCCGTGGCCGCCGTGCAGGAGGAAGGCTTGTCCAGCGAAGAACTCATCCGCCGTTCCCTCAAGGGCATGGTCTAGGTAGATATTGATGATCGAAGCCGATCGCCTGATTTCCTCAGCCTCCAGTCGCGACCGCGAAGAGCAGTTCGACCGCGCCATCCGCCCGCTCAAGCTGGCGGACTATGTCGGTCAGCCTGTGGTGCGCGAGCAGATGGAGCTGTTCATCCAGGCGGCCCGCGGGCGTCAGGAAGCGCTGGATCACACGCTGATCTTCGGCCCGCCCGGCCTGGGCAAGACCACCCTGGCGAACATCATCGCCCAGGAGATGGGGGTTTCGATCAAGAGCACCTCCGGCCCGGTGCTGGAACGCCCTGGCGACCTGGCGGCGATCCTGACCAACCTCGAGCCCAACGACGTGCTGTTCGTGGACGAGATCCATCGCCTGTCGCCCATCGTCGAGGAAGTGCTGTACCCGGCCATGGAAGACTTCCAGCTGGACATCATGATCGGCGAGGGCCCGGCCGCGCGCTCGATCAAGCTCGACCTGCCGCCCTTCACCCTGGTCGGCGCGACGACTCGCGCCGGCATGCTGACCAATCCGCTGCGTGACCGCTTCGGTATCGTGCAGCGTCTTGAGTTCTACGGCGTGGATGATCTGACCACCATCGTCGCCCGCTCTGCGGGCATCCTGGGGCTGGAGATCGAAATTGCCGGGGCCTACGAAATTGCCCGTCGGGCGCGCGGCACGCCGCGGATCGCCAACCGATTGCTGCGCCGTGTGCGGGATTTCGCCGAGGTGCGTGGCACCGGGCACATCAGCCGCGACATCGCCGACAAGGCGCTGAACCTGCTGGACGTGGACGAAAGGGGCTTCGATCACCAGGATCGCCGCCTGTTGCTGACCATGATCGACAAGTTCGACGGTGGGCCGGTGGGTGTCGACAACCTGGCAGCAGCCATCAGTGAAGAAAGACACACGATTGAAGATGTGCTGGAGCCCTATCTGATCCAGCAAGGCTATATCATGCGCACACCGCGCGGCCGTGTAGTGACCCGGCATGCGTACCTGCATTTCGGCCTGAATGTGCCGAAGCGGATGGGGGAGGGGGCGACGCCGGATCTGTTCGCCCCTGAAGATGGTAATTAATTGCATTTGTAGGCGATTGCCGATTGGCAAAGCCAGGACTTGGTTTTAGAGTATGCGCGCGCAACACGGGGGTCAGCCGTTCCAGCAGCGGTATCGGGTCTATTACGAGGACACCGATGCCGGCGGCATCGTCTACTACGTCAACTACCTCAAGTTCATGGAGCGGGCTCGTACCGAGCGGCTGCGTGATCTGGGCTTTGCCCAGTCGCAGCTGGCGGGGGAGAACCTGCTTTTCGTCGTTCATTCGGCCGAGGCGCGCTATCACGCGCCTGCCCGTCTGGACGACGAGCTGCTCGTCAGCGCCGAAGTGGAGGAGTTGAACCGTGCGAGCCTGAAGTTTCGTCAACAGGTTCGACGGGCGTCGGATTCGACCTTGCTCTGCGAGGGGCGATTCCTGGTGGCGTGCGTGCGGGCGGACACCCTGAAACCCCGCGCTATCCCAGATGTGTTGCGTGCGGCATTTGCCGGCAGTCCGGACACCCTTTCAGCAGGAGATTAACGTGGAACCGAACGTCGTCGACCATACTTCCATGTGGAGCTTGATCAGTAACGCCAGCGTCGTGGTACAGCTGGTGATGCTGACCCTGGTGGCCGCATCGGTCACTTCCTGGATCATGATTTTCCAGCGCAGCAACATGATGCGCTCGGCGAAGAAGGCCCTGGATACTTTCGAAGAGCGCTTCTGGTCGGGCATCGACCTGTCCAAGCTCTATCGTCAGGCGGGCAGCAACCCCGATCCGGATTCGGGGGTCGAGCAGATCTTCCGTGCCGGCTTCAAGGAATTCTCCCGTCTGCGCCAGCAGGCCGGCGTTGACCCGGATGCAGTGATGGAAGGCGTTTCCCGCGCCATGCGCGTCGCTATTTCCCGTGAGGAAGAGAAGCTGGAAACCAGCCTGCCGTTCCTTGCTACCGTCGGTTCCACCAGCCCGTACATCGGTCTGTTCGGCACCGTGTGGGGCATCATGAACTCCTTCCGTGGCCTGGCCACCGTGCAGCAGGCCACCCTCGCCACCGTGGCGCCGGGTATCGCCGAAGCGCTCATCGCCACCGCCATTGGCCTGTTCGCGGCCATCCCCGCGGTCATCGCCTACAACCGTTTCGCCGCTCGCTCGGAAATGCTCATCGGCCGCTACTACACCTTTGCCGACGAGTTCCAGGCCATCCTGCACCGCAAAGTGCACACCAGCGACGATTGAAGACGACCAAGAGGTAAGCCGTCATGGCAAGAGTTCGTCACAAGCGCAAGCCGGTCGCGGAAATGAACGTGGTGCCCTACATCGACGTGATGTTGGTACTGCTGGTCATTTTCATGGTGACCGCGCCCATGCTCAACCAGGGGGTCAAGGTCGACTTGCCCAAGGTTTCCAGCGAAGCGCTGCCGCAGGATAACGATTCCCGCGTGCTCACCATCTCCATCAAGGCCGACAAGACCTACTACTGGAACATGGGCTCGGAAGTGGACCCGGATCAGGGCAAGGGCAGCCAGACTGCCGTGGACCTCGATCAGTTGGTCAACGCTGCCACCGGCATCATGGCCGAGAACAGCCGCCAGGGTAAGAAAGTCCAGGTCTTCGTCCGTGGGGACAAGGCAGTCGACTATGGCTCGGTCATGGCCGTCATGGGCGGTCTGCAGAAAGCCGGAGTCGGCAACGTCGGTCTGATTACCGAGGCACCAGGTAGTTGATGCACCAGCTCGAGCGCTCTCAATCGGAAGGCTACTTCTGGCCAACGGTCCTGGCCGTGGCCCTGCATGTGCTGATTTTTGCCATGTTGTTCGTCAGCTGGGCCAGTACGCCTGAACTGCCGCCTTCGCGGCCGATCGTCCAGGCTACGCTGTACCAGCTGAAGTCCAAGAGCCAGGCGACCCAGCAGACCAACCAGAAGATTGCCGGCGAGGCGAAGAAAACCTCGGCCAAGCAATACGAGCAGGAGCAGCTCGAGCAGAAGAAGGCTGAGCAGCAGGCATTGGCTGCTGCGAAAGCCGAGGAACAAAAGAAGGCCGACGCGGCTCAAAAGGCTGCAGATGCAGCTCAGAAGGCCGCCGATGCCAAGAAGGCCGACGACGCCAAGAAGGTTGCCGATGCTGCCGCCGCCGCGAAGAAAGCGGCTGAAGCCAAGGCTGCCGAGCAGAAACAGCAGGCGGATATAGCCAAGAAGAAAGCCGAGGAGGAGGCCAAGAAAGAGGCCGCTGACGAGGCGAAGAAGAAAGCTGCCGAGGAGGCCAAGAAGAAGGCCGCCGAGGACGCGAAGAAAAAAGCCGCCGCGGATGAAGCCAAGAAGAAGGCTGCCGCGGTCGAGGCTGCGAAGAAGAAGGCTGCTGCCGCAGCCGCTGCCGCAGCTCGCAAGGCGACGGAAGACAAGAAGGCCCAGGCTCTGGCCGAACTGCTGTCGGATGACACGCAGCGGCAGCAGGCCCTGGCCGACGAGCAAGGTAATGAGGTGGCGGGCAACTTTGACGATCTGATCGTCAGCCTGGTGAGCCAGCAGTGGAGCCGTCCTCCTTCAGCTCGTAACGGAATGAGCGTAGAAGTGCTGATTCAGATGCTGCCGAGCGGTGCCATTACCAATGTGAGTGTGACTCGCTCCAGTGGTGACAAGCCGTTCGACGATTCGGCGGTGGCGGCGGTCAAAAACGTTGGCCGTATTCCCGAACTGCAAAATCTGGATCGCGCCACTTTCGATAGCCTGTATCGTCAGCGCCGAATGGTCTTCAAACCGGAGGATTTAGATCTGTGAGTACCCTGATTCGCTTCGCGCTCTTCGCCCTGGCCCTGGTGGCAGGCGCAGCGCAGGCCGCCGACCCGCTGGTGATCTCCAGCGGTCGTGACTCGGCTGTCCCGATCGCCGTGGTTCCGTTCGGCTGGCAGGGCGGCAATGTGCTGCCCGAAGACATGTCGAACATCATCGGCAACGACCTGCGCAATTCCGGTTACTTCGAGCCGATCCCGCGCCAGAACATGATCAGCCAGCCGGCCCAGGCCAGCGAAGTGATCTACCGTGACTGGCAGGCCCTCGGCGCGCAGTACGTGCTGGTCGGCAGCATCGTGCCCAACGGTGGCCGCCTGCAGATCCAGTACGCCCTGCTCAACGTGGCGACCCAGCAGCAGGTCCTGACCGGCAGCGTTGGCGGCACTACCGACCAGCTGCGCGACATGTCGCACTACATCGCCGACCAGTCGTTCGAGAAGCTCACCGGCATCAAGGGTGCGTTCTCCACCCGGCTGCTCTACGTGACTGCCGAGCGCTTCTCGGTGGACAACACCCGCTACACCCTGCAGCGCTCCGACTATGACGGCGCTCGCCCGGTGACCCTGCTGCAATCGCGCGAGCCGATCCTTTCGCCGCGCTTCTCGCCCGATGGTCGCCGTATCGCCTACGTGTCCTTCGAGCAGAAGCGTCCGCGCATCTTCATGCAGTACGTCGACACTGGCCGCCGCGAGCAGATCTCCAACTTCGAAGGCCTCAACGGCGCCCCGGCCTTCTCGCCGGACGGCAACCGCCTGGCCTTCGTGCTGTCGCGCGACGGCAACCCGGAGATCTACGTGATGGACCTGGGCAGCCGCCAGCTGCGTCGCCTGACCAACAACTCGGCGATCGACACCGAACCCTTCTGGGGTGCGGACGGCTCGACCCTGTACTTCACCTCGGACCGTGGCGGCAAACCGCAGATCTACAAGATGAACGTGAACTCGGGCGCTACCGACCGCGTGACCTTCATCGGCAACTACAACGCCAACCCGAAACTCTCGGCGGATGAGAAGACCCTGGTGATGGTTCACCGCCAGGACGGTTTCACCAACTTCCAGATCGCAGCGCAGGACCTTCAGCGCGGTAATCTCCGGGTACTTTCCAACACCAATCTGGACGATTCGCCCACTGTTGCGCCAAATGGCACGATGCTAATATACGCCACCCGCCAGCAGGACCGGGGCGTGTTGATGCTCGTGAGCATCAACGGACGTGTTCGGTTACCGCTACCCACCGCTCAAGGCGACGTGCGCGAGCCTTCCTGGTCCCCTTACCTGAACTGACGGTTGCCAACTGTTTCAAACTTATACACTGGGGTTCATTAGGAGTTACATGATGGAAATGCTGAAATTCGGCAAATTTGCCGTTATCGCCCTCGCCATGGCCGTAGCCGTTGGTTGCTCGTCCAAGAAAGGCGATGCAACTGGTGAAGGCGCCAATGGCGGCGTTGACCCGAACGCTGGCTACGGCGCCAACAGCGGTGCCGTTGACGGCTCCCTGAGCGACGAAGCCGCTCTGCGCGCTATCACCACCTTCTACTTCGAGTACGACAGCTCCGACCTGAAGCCGGAAGCCATGCGTGCCCTGGACGTACACGCCAAGGACCTGAAAGGTTCCGGCCAGCGCGTAGTCCTGGAAGGTCACACTGACGAGCGCGGCACCCGCGAGTACAACATGGCTCTGGGCGAGCGTCGTGCCAAGGCCGTTCAGCGCTACCTGGTACTGCAGGGCGTTTCCCCGGCTCAGCTGGAACTGGTTTCCTACGGCAAAGAGCGTCCGGTTGCCACTGGCCACGACGAGCAGTCCTGGGCCCAGAACCGTCGCGTTGAGCTGAAGAAGTAAGACGTGATGCCGATGCGCCTGCGTTTTCTGACCTTGATCGCATGCGGACTGCCCCTCATGGCGGCAGCCGCGGTTCCGGTACAGGACGGCAATGGTGGCTATGCCAGCACGCCGCCCTCGGGTTATGGCACCGCAGGCGCTGATGGCGCCTACGCCGGAGGCGGGATGACAACTCCCGTCTCCGGTCAGGCTCAGCTGTTCATGCAGCTGCAGCAGATGCAGGACGAAATGTCCCGCCTGCGCGGCATGCTCGAAGAGCAGCAGAACCAGATCCAGCAAATGAAGCAGGAGAACCAGGAGCGCTTCCAGGACATCGACAGCCGCCTTTCCAGCGGTGCAGGTGCAGGAGCGGCCGGTGCTGCTGTTCAACAGAATTCCCCCGCTGCCGGCGCCAGTGCCGGAGCTGCCGCCGGAGCTGCCGCCGGAGCAGGTGTTGCCGCCGCCCAGCAACAGCAGCCCGCCGCCAGCAGCGAGCCGGGTGACCCGGCAAAAGAGAAGCTCTACTACGACGCTGCCTTCGACTTGATCAAGGCCAAGGACTTCGACAAGGCCAGCCAGGCCTTTGGTGCCTTCCTGCGCAAATACCCGAACAGCCAGTACGCGGGTAACGCGCAATATTGGCTGGGTGAAGTGAACCTCGCGAAAGGCGACCTGCAGGGCGCCGGCCAGGCTTTCGCCCGCGTCAGCCAAGCCTACCCGAGCAGCGCCAAGGTGCCGGACTCGCTGTACAAGCTCGCCGATGTCGAGCGCCGCCTGGGTAACAATGACAAGGCTCGCGGTATCCTGCAGCAGGTGGTCGCGCAGTATCCGGGCACTTCCGCTGCCCAGCTGTCCCAGCGTGATCTGAAGAACCTGAAGTAGGCTTCCTATCTCGCAGTCTGAAAACCCGCGCCCGTCGCGGGTTTTTTCGTTAGAATTCCCGCCCCCGGAAAAGCCAGTGGTTTCAGCTGCGCTGATGTCTGCTGTGTTCCGGGATTGCCGGGCGCCTCTCCAGTGCGCCCACGACTCCAACGCAACGGAGGCGGATGGCCTGTATAGCCGTCACGCCCGTGGCTGATATGCAACAGACCCTGCGCATTACCGAGATTTTCTACTCGTTGCAGGGGGAAACGCGCACCGCCGGCTTGCCGACCGTGTTCGTACGCCTGACTGGCTGCCCCCTGCGCTGCAACTACTGCGATACCGCCTATGCCTTCAGTGGCGGCGAAATCCAGAGCCTCGACGCCATCCTCGACCAGGTTGCCCGGTATCGCCCGCGCTACGTCTGTGTGACTGGCGGCGAGCCGCTGGCGCAGCCCAACTGTATCCCGCTGCTCGAACGGCTGTGCCATGCCGGCTACGAAGTATCGCTGGAAACCAGCGGCGCGCTGGACATCTCGGCCACCGACCGCCGCGTCAGCCGTATCCTCGACCTGAAGACCCCCGGCTCTGGCGAAGTGGCGCGCAATCGTTACGAGAACATCGGCGAGTTGACGCTCAACGATCAGGTCAAGTTCGTCATCTGTTCCCGCGAGGACTATGACTGGGCGGTGTCCAAGCTGATCGAGTACCGCCTGGAGGAGCGCGCCGGCGAGGTTCTGTTCTCGCCCAGCCACCGCCAGGTGGACGCGCGCGCGCTGGCCGACTGGATCGTCAGCGACAACCTGCCGGTCCGCCTGCAGCTGCAATTGCACAAGATTCTCTGGAACGATGAGCCGGGCCACTGAGCGCGGAGGAGCCCCTGTTTATGTCCGACAAGAACGCTACGAACGACAAGAAAGCCGTAATCCTGCTCTCCGGTGGCCTGGATTCCGCGACGGTGGTTGCCATGGCCAAGGCCGAGGGCTACGCCTGCTACAGCATGAGCTTCGACTACGGCCAGCGTCACCGCGCCGAGTTGCAGGCAGCCGAGCGCGTCGCCCACCAATTGGGTGTGGTCGAGCACAAGGTGATCGGCCTCGACCTGAATGGTATCGGCGGCTCCGCGCTGACCGACAGCAGCATCGATGTTCCCCAAGCCCCCAGTGAAGGCATTCCGGTGACCTATGTGCCGGCGCGCAATACCGTGTTCCTTTCTCTGGCGCTGGGTTGGGCGGAAGTGCTGGGCGCACGGGACATTTTCATCGGCGTGAACGCCGTGGATTATTCCGGCTACCCGGATTGTCGCCCGGAGTTCGTCGAGGCCTTCGAGCGTATGGCGAACCTGGCGACCAAGGCAGGAGTGGAGGGCGACGGCTTTCGTATCCAGGCGCCGCTGCAGTTCCTTTCCAAGGCGCAGATCATCGAGGCAGGCGTCGCTCGGGGCGTCGATTACGGCCTCACCGTTTCCTGCTATCAGGCTGATGATGAGGGGCGTGCTTGCCGCAAATGTGACAGCTGCCGACTGCGCTCCGAGGGCTTTTCCGCCGCTGGAATTTCCGACCCTACGCGATATTTCTGAAAAAAGTTTTCTCGGGGTGTTGTTTTTACGTTAGAAATCAGTATTATACGCACCACGTCGGGTCGTTAGCTCAGTCGGTAGAGCAGTTGGCTTTTAACCAATTGGTCGTAGGTTCGAATCCTACACGACCCACCATTTTCACAGCGGGTGTGCGGTACTAGGAAGGGGGGCTTGCCAGCCAGATTTCTAGTCTTGCAGCCGTCTGGAGCGAACCTTAGGCTCGCTCCCTTGTGATGTCAATATGAAATAGCCCGCCTTCCAAGGCGGGCTTTTTCGTTTCTGGGCCAGTGAAATCAGCTATTTGGACGTAAGGCAGCGCCGCCGGTGCGACAATGCCGCAGGCGGTCTAGCTGGGTGAAATCCGCGCAGCCAGAGGCCTGGCGCCAGAATTCAAGCACCAGGAGCTGCGTCAGATTTTCCTTTGAGGATGTCGCGATTGGATACCGGTGATGGCGCTTTGCCATTCGTCGGTTCGTTGCGCTATGGCGAGGCTCTTGCCGCGAATCTCGTAGAGCCTCCTCCTGAACCAGCTCGAGAATAGGGCGTTGGTGCAGCACTCGACAGGATGGTGAAGAGCAAGCTGGGTGCGAACAGGTCCTCGGGTGGTAAGGATGGTTCCGTGCCGGCCCGGTCGAACTGCAACTGCAGTAGCGCTGACGCCAACTCTTGTGTCGCCGGGTCCATCGGTGCTCTGCGGTCTTGATCGCCCTGTTCAATTCGGAGCTGCTCCATCAAAGACAGCTCTCGCACCTGGTGCTTGCTTGCGGTCGGTGCGCCTGTTTCGTCGGCGTGACGAACCAGTTGAAGAGCGCCTTGGTGCAGGCTTCGCTCGTGTAGAACCTCTCGCATGTGGTCGTAGTCGGCCTCGATGTAGCTCATCGTCGTGGCGATGTTGGAGTGGTTCAGCAGGCTTTTCGTAAGGTGAATGTTCCTTTCTGGCTGCTTCATCAGGTCGGTGGCCAGCGTGTGCCTGAATCGGTGAGGCGTCATCCTGACACCGAGCTTGTCGATCAGCTTTTTGTACATCGCTTCGACCTGGTCGGAGTTCATCTCAGCGCGTTTGTAATGCGGGGAGAATCGGTTGACGTTGAACAGCTGATCCTTCGGCGTGAAGCCAAGGCGCTCGGCCTCGAGCACCAGTCGGCGAATGTGGGGCGCCAGGCCTTCGACAATCGGGACTCGGAATTCGCGATGCGTTTTCTCGGTTTCGCCTCGCACCAAGATCAACTGGTTGCCCCAATCTATGTCCTGCAGGCGTAGGCAGAGGAGGGCGTTCAGGCGGATCCCGGTGTAGTAGAACATCTCGAAGGTGGCTAGCCAGAACCAAGCCGGCGTGATTCGGCTGCGCTCTCCAGTGCAGAGCTCTTCATCCGCAAGAGACATGAGCCAGCGTCGGGCTCGGTGAATCGCCTCGCCGGCGACGATCTTGCTGGGACGCTTCGGTGCCACGACAGTCGTTTTCTTGAACGGATTGACCATTGCCTCCGGCAATATGCCGTGTTCGATCGCATATCCCCATATGGTGCGCAGATGGTTGGAGTATGTGTTCCAACTGCGCTTGGATAGGCCGCCATCGATGACTTTATTGCGCCAAGCCAGAATCTGCCGACGCTCGATGCCAGTGACGTCTATCTCAGGACCGAAGAATCTTTCCAACGCCTTCATGGCTGCCTTGTAGATCTTCGCGCTCGCGTCTCGTAGGTCGTGATCGTGGATGTATTCCTCGACCAGCTCGATAGGCTTCATTGCGTGGCCCCCTCCGCTTGAAGGGCCAGGCTCGGGTTGTCGAACGGGACCTCATTGAACACTGCATGCGGGTCCCGGAGCAGGTAACCGCGCAGTTGCTTGGACTTGCGTGGGCCGACTACATCGAAGGTCCAGATGTTCAGGCTTTTCGCGGTCTTGCGGTGCAGCTTTTCTTTCTCAAATGCTCGTTGGACCAACTGCCAGGATTTCACTCCTTGCGCTGTGGCCTGTTTTTCCAGATCTGGGTGCTCAAGCACGTATCGCTTGAAAATACCTGGCGTGACGAGCATTGCAGTGCCGTCAGCCGTGTGAACAAGGGCCTTGGCATCGTTGATGATGATTCGGTGGGAAGCGATCCCTGCTTTCAGCCAGGCAACGAATCCCTCTCCCAGTGAATGGCTACTGGTAGGCATCGCGGTCATATCTTCTGGTGCAGGAGACCCAACTGGGATCTCGGAAGAGTCTTGAGCCTGCTCCTGGTCATCCGTTGGCGTGGTAGGAGCGGCCGTTTGGCCGGGGCTATTGTCTAGCTCTTCTGATGGCGTGGTGATATTACCAAATAGTGACAATAATTCGTCCACTTCGGATGGACGGATATTTGACGCATCGTTGGGAGCCGGCTGTACCGTTTTTCTACGGGGTGCCGGCGTAGGGGATTGCTCGCCAGTTTCATCGCCTTCGGCAGTAGGCTGGACAGGTTCGTCTGGGATCCTGCAGGTAGTTTCCTCCGCGGTAGCGGAGCTGCTGTCCTCGTGTTCAAGGGCGAGGCTTCCCACGTAGGGCTCTGGCCGTTCTTTTGCGTCTGGCCAGATCAAGGCGGGCGCGATCTTCAGCATCGTGAAGGTGTTCTTCCAGCCACGCCCGTTGTCGACGGTAGCCTTCCAGATGGCCTTGTCCTGGGAGTTTGTCTGAATGACAGCCTGGTCCTGGAGCATGTTGAAGAACGGGGCATTCGAACTGGGGATGCCCTCGATGCCCTGGGACAGAAGATAAGCTCGAAGCTGATCAGCCGCTGGTTTGCTGACGAGCCACAACGCATCCTGGGCCAGCCAGCCATCGGCAGGGCCATCAGGGTGGTTCAGCTTGAATTTCTCACGCACCAGGTAGCGCAGTCCTTCAGCCAGTTGCCGCTGAAGTGACTGTTTGGGCGCTGCCAGCGCGCGGTCGGGATTGCCGCCAAGTTCCTGGGCGACGGAGGCTGAGTCAGCCTTCACGACGATCTCTCCCAGGATGCCGGCATTCTCATACTGGCCTGCGAGCAGGTAGATCAGTGGCTTCCAAAGTTCCGGAAATCCGCTGAGCCAGTCCAGGATGCCCTTGTCGAGGATCTGTGCGTAGATGAGCGCTGAGGCAGCTCCGTGCAGTTGGTACTCACGACCTTTCACATAGCGGAAACGGTAGGGCTTGGTGATCGGGCCGTGCCACGGGTGCCATGTCCCG
The DNA here is from genome assembly GCF_001672555.2 of Pseudomonas sp. AU11447. NCBI lineage: Bacteria > Pseudomonadati > Pseudomonadota > Gammaproteobacteria > Pseudomonadales > Pseudomonadaceae > Pseudomonas > Pseudomonas sp. AU11447. Next base: position 304,029 of record NZ_LZDG02000043.1, read on the forward strand.
CCGCCCTGCAGTTCGACGACCACGTCGACGGCGATCTTCCCGAGGTCGTGGATCAATGCACCGTAGGCCGCTGCTGCAGACCAGGCTTCTGCTTGAGCTGACTGCGATTCCGGCGGAGCCCCGATCGGGAGGAGGTAGGTCTGCCTGATCTTGAGGGCGTATGCGACGATCTCCAGGCCGTGATCCAGTAGGCCTCCCAGATGGGCGTGGTGATGGTTCTCCGAGGCAGGGAGCAGCTGGACCAGCTCGGCGAAGCGCTCGAGCGGTTGTCGGTAGAGGGCGTCGTACTGCTGACGTGACAGCGAAGCGCGGCGCCAGATGTTCTCCAGGAGCTGCTGCCGGCGAGGCAGGCTCAAGAGGTCAGAGGCGCGCGCGGGTAAGTGGAAGCCTTGCGGAGAGGCTTCTGAAGGTGGCTCAGCGGTGTTTGGCTTCCGGCTGAACCAGGCGAGGAGGGACATGTGGGGCTCCAGGGCGTGTGCATGGAGCGAGCTTTTCCGCGAAATGGCGGTGTGCCATCAATGTGAAACTGTAAACCCGTGACTGGTAGATTTCTGGGCACAATGACATCATGCTTGATGTTTGGCGCCAAGCGTGTGGCGTTTTCTGCTCTATGTTGGAGGTGAGGTATGTTGAGTTGCCGTTATTCCATTGCTAGTACCTCTGAAAATCTTCGGACTTTATGTGATGTAATTAGAGATAAGAGCTGCAATAGAGTTGTTCTTTTCGCTACGGTCGAAACCGACCCCTCATCTGAAAGCGACATAAATCTTCCACTTGTTGCGGCTGTCGCTGAATATTCGCTTCCAATTGTTAAGTCAATTTTCTTTGTGTTCGATGGTGAGTTCTTGACAGCGGCTAGATATCCTAGATTCAGTGAGGTTCAGGATCTTATGGATATTGCGCAAGAGTCTGGGAAGGTATTGTACTGTGAGTCAAGAGTTCCTCTCACAGCTGGAATGGAGGCGTCTCAGGCGGCGGAAGTACTTCTGAGTGCTGGGCCGGTTCTACCTTTTAGTGCAGAGAGCCGTCCCAAATATTTCAAGTTGCTTAGCTGGCTTTCTGAAGAGCAATATGAAGAGAGTGCTCGGTTCCACGATTAGGTTTCAGGGCGCCCTTCCCGCACGAAGGGCGCCCTTTCGGGTAGGGCTTTTACCCTTCTGAACCATTCCATTATCCATTCCAACCCATTTCCCCTTTGGGCCATTTAGCTTGCGGGAACCTGCTGCAGGTGCCTTTCAACCTCCATGGCATCGTGGAGAATACGGACGATCTCGACGACCTGGTCGTTGCCGAGCCTATAGAAGACGACATGCCGTGGCCTATCTACGCGGCCGCTCTGCGACTCGGAGCGGCAATAGAGTAGGTGCAAGCTGCGCAGGCCTGCTGCCAGTTGTTCGCGATCTAGACTCCCGATCCTTTCGGGCTCTACTGCAACTGACACGAAGGCCGCCCTTAGCAGCCCCTGGTAACGACGGCGCGCGCCCTCACCAAACCTCACTTGGGTGAAGCGCAGGATATCGATGAGGTCAGCCTCTGCATCGAGGGACAGACGGAATTTGGCAACGCTCACTGCTTGCGGCCCGCCAACTGGCCCAACCTTTCGAGGTAATCCTCAAGTTGTGCTTCCGAATCTATCTCGACGTACTGACCAGTCTCGAGCTGCATGATGCCGCTCGATGTTGCATTGCGGAGAGCAACGAGCTTGGCTGACTCTTCTGCCTCGCGCTCGAGGAGCAGACGTAAGCCGGCGCGAACGACTTCGCTGAAATTCTGGTACCGACCTTCGCTCACGAGGTCATCGATGGATTTCTCCATGGGCTGTGGCAGGACGACGTTGTGCGTGGCCATGGTTGTCTCCGGGAATGAAAAGATGGGTATGGCGTTTTATGCCATGACGCTTGCGAAAATGCAAAATTCGGCGTATATCTGATATCACGGTGCCTTCCCGAGGGCGAGGAGAACGACCATGACTGCAGTGACCAAAGGATTTGCTAGCCGCCTTGGCTTCGGTGCTGGACGCGCTCTGCGTTTCTTCATGCACGATCGCAACGTCGTTCTTCGCTGGGTAAAGAGGGCGTTCCTTGGGGCGGCCCTGCTGCTGGTTCTAGTCAAGGCTTTCAGCTGGCTTCTCGGTTCCCTTCTTACTGTCGGCTGCCTCGGGCTTGCAGTGTTCGCCCTTGTCAAAGGCGATGGCGGCCTCTTGCCTCGCCAAGCTGGATTAGGGTGGCGTTATGGTCCCCAAGGGTATGGGTACTACGATATTTACGGCAATTGCCACCCATTTGGTAGTGATGATGAGTAACTGGCCTCTAAGTCTATCTCGAAGCCAGTTCTCTTTTATTTTCGTTTAAATAGCCCCCTCAATTCGTGATCCTGCTTTCGCACCAGCACCCTTCACATCTTTGGTGCCATCGGAAAGCCCCTTCACAGCTTCGGACGCTTTAATTCCAGCCCATCCTAATGCTGCCATCCAAAATACAGGCAGTATGATGAACATTGAACCCATCACGAAATTCAAGAGTAACCGGCCAGCAAACACACCTTTCTGACCCCACCGCCAAAGGCGATGGTGTCCACCTATTTAAGTGGACACCACTTCTAGCCTTTTAAGAGG